>NZ_JBIVUT010000001.1:0-504508 GCF_044757365.1 Streptomyces sp. NPDC091289 | reverse complement strand
ACAACCCCCCCTGGGGGGGGGGGGGGGGGGGGGGGGGGGGCCCGCGCGGGGGGGGGCCCGGCGCCCCCGGGGGCGCCCGCCCCCCCCCCCGGCGCCCCCCGCCCGGCCGGGCGGTGCGCCGCCCCCGTCCCCACGGTGCGGCGCGGGTGGACCGTCCCCATCCGCTGGGACGAGCGGTCCACGTCTGTCAGGACTCCGGCGCGCCCGCCGTGAGTCCGAGGCTCGGGAGGATCGCCATCTCCACGAACCGGGTCAGATACGCCGCGTCGGCGTAGCGCCCCTCCAGCAGCGGCCGGGCGCGCATCACGCCGAGCAGCTGCGCCGCCACGAACTCGGCCCCCGGAAGGTCCCCCGCGATCTCGCCGCGCGCCTGGCCCCGCCGGACCATCGCGTCGATCGCCGCGATCTCCGGCAGGATCAGCGCCTCGCGCAGCGCGCACAGCAGCTCCGGGCTCTGGAGCGCGGCATGGCTGAGGGCGTGCATCAGCGGGGTGTCGCTCCCCGAGGCCTCGCCGATCGCGCGCGCGGCCTCCAGCAGGTCCCCGGCCAGCGTCCCGGTGTCGATGTTCGGGAGGCGCATCCGCCGGGTGCCGTGCAGCGCGGCCACGACCAGCTCGGGCTTGGAGCCCCACTGGCGGTACAGCGTCGACTTCCCGCACCGCGTGCGGGAGGCGACCCCCTCCATCGTCAGCGATTCGTAACCACCCTCCCGCAACAGTTCCAGCACCGCCGCGTAGAGCTCCTGCGCCCGCTCCGGTGTGATCTTCGACCGGCGGGACGTGAGGGCTGACTCCTGTGCGGAATCGGGCGACGGCATGGGCTGTACCTCCTGCGGCGGTGCGGTGAGGTTCTCGATACGCCAGTGTACCGATACGTACGTGTACCGATACGCCGACGTATCGGTACACTGGCGTATCGATACGGCGTGGATCTGACCGGGCCGTCCTGACACCGCTTCGCATCCAAGGGGGCACCGGGTGACCTACGCCCGCACCGAGCCCACGGACCAGGAGCCGGACATACGTGCCCGACCGCCCCTCGTCCGCGAGTTCCTTCTCGTGGCCGGACTCTTCCTGGCCTACAAGTTCGGCCGCCGGGCCGCCAACGGTCATGTCGAGGAAGCGTTCCGCAACGCGGGGAACGTGTGGGACCTCGAACGGGCCCTGCACCTCCCCGGCGAGGGCGCGGTCCAGGGACTGCTGCTGCACAGCCAGCCCCTGATCCACGCGGCGAACACCTACTACGCCACCGTGCACTTCCCGGCCACGGCCCTCTTCCTGGTCTGGCTCTACTGGCGCCGCCCCCGCCACTACGTCTGGTCGCGCCGCGTGCTCGCCGCGCTCACCGCCGCCTCCCTGGTGCTGCACCTGCTGTTCCCGCTGGCCCCGCCCCGGATGCTCCCGGCCGCCGGCATGGTCGACACCGGTCAGGTGTACGGGCCGACGGTGTACGGGCAGACGCCCGCGACCGACACGATGGCGAACCAGTTCGCCGCGATGCCCTCGCTGCACGTCGGCTGGGCCGTGATGGTCGCCGTCGGGCTGATCGCCGCCACCCGCTCCCGGTGGCGCTGGCTGTGGCTGCTGCACCCGGCGCTCACGCTGCTCGTCGTCGTGGGCACGGCGAACCACTACTGGCTCGACGCGATCGTCGTGGCAGCCCTGCTCGCGGTCGCCCTCGCCGCGTTCCGGCTGCCGCTGTCCGCCCGGGCCGTCCCGACGCGGCTGCCCCGGCCGGGCGCGTGGGGGAGCGGCGAGGGGATTCCCGTACCGGCGTACGCGGGTGGCGCGGCAGAGGCCGCGGCCTTCGCGCCGGGGGCTCCCGAGCCCGCCCCCGGCGCGACGGTCGTGCCGCCCCGGCCCGCCGAAACCGCTGCCGGTGCCGGGTCACCGGCGCGTACTCGGGCCGGAGCCGTGCGATGAACGCCACCCTGATCGCCGTCGCCCTCTCCCTCGTCTCCGCCGCCGCCTACGCCTCCGCCGCCGTGGCCCAGTCCCGGCTGGCCGGCCGCACCGACCCGTCCACCGGAGTCCTGCGGCTGCTGGGCCGGGGCGCCTGGTGGTCGGCGGTCGGTCTCAACGCCACGGGTGCGCTGCTGCACGTCGCCGCGCTCAACTACGGCCCGCTCACCCTGGTCCAGCCGCTCGGCGCGCTCACCCTCGTCGTCGCCGTCCCGCTCGGGGCGCGCGCCGCCGGGCGCCGGGTCGGCCGCGTCGAGTGGCGCGGCACCGCCCTGACCCTGCTCGGCCTCGGCGCACTGCTCCTGACCGCGGGCGGCTCCGCCCCGCACGAGACCCTCAGCCTCCCCGAGGCGCTCGGCGTCGGCGCGGCCACCATGGCGGTCGTCGCCGGGCTCAGCCGGCCCGGGGCCCGGCCGGGGCTGCGGCACGCGGCGGCCTCCGGAATCACCTCCGGTGTCGCCTCCGCGCTCACCCAGACCCTCACCGTCGCCGTCACCGACCACTCCGGCGGCCCGCTGTTCAGCTGGCGGCTGCTGACGGTGGCGCTGCTCGTCTCCGCCTTCGCGATGGGCGGCCTGCTGCTGTCCCAGACCGCCTACCGGGGCGGGCTCGGCGCACCGCTCGCCGTGGTCACCCTCGCCAACCCGGTCGCCGCCGCCGCGATCGGCCTGGCCCTGCTCGGCGAGCGCCTCCAGGGCGGGCCGGTCAGCCTGGTGCTCGCGCTCCTCGGTACGGCGGCGGCCGTGCGCGGGGTGATCCTCCTCAGCCGGGCCCAGGCGCGGCACACGGAGCACGGCGACGCGGCCGAGGAACCGATCGCCGCCCCGGTGGACCCGGTACCGGCGAGGGTCGTCATCGGCAGCCCCCGGCGCGCGGACCCCGTGCCGCTCGGAGGCGTACCGGACCCCCTCCCCGCGCACGCGAGCGGCTGACCGGGGCGCGGGGCGCGGGGCGTGAGGACGACCGGCGGGGCGGTCGGGACGTCCGGTTCGGCCGCCCCGCCGACCGCTCGGCCGCCCCGCCGACCGCTCGGCCGGTTCCGCCGGACCGCGACCGCTCAGCCGTCCAGGTCGGCGATGGCCCGGGTCAGCCAGCCGATCCAGAACGTCTCCAGGTCGATGCCGCCGCGCAGCACCAGATACCGCAGCCGGTCCTCGTCGGTCGTCGGCGCGGGGGTGAAGTTCCGCTCCTCGATCTCCCGGTACTCCGCGAGCTGCCGTTCGTGCAGGGCGAGATGGCGGCGCAGCTCCGCGCCCATGCCGTCCGCCCCGACGACCGCCGCCGCCCGCATCCGCAGCAGCAGCGGATCGCGGACCGGCCGGGGATCCTCGGGCAGCGCCACCCAGGCCGCCAGCTCCTCGCGGCCCGCGGGGAGCACCTCGTACTCCTTCTTCTGCCCCCGGGCGGGCACCGCCGTGGGCAGCGCCCTGATCCGCCCGGCCTGCTCCAGTTTCCCCAGCTCGCGATAGATCTGCTGGTGCGTCGATGACCAGAAGTAGCCGATCGACCGGTCGAACCTGCGGGTCAGTTCCAGACCCGAGGACGGCTTCTCCAGCAGAGCGGTGAGGATCGCGTGCGGCAGTGACATGGGGTGCATCCTAAGGACGTACGGGGACCCGGGGCGCCCGGCGGCTCACAGGGCGGCGGCGAGCTCCGTGCCCTGGCGGATGGCCCGCTTCGCGTCCAGCTCGGCCGCCACGTCCGCGCCGCCGATCAGATGGACCGGGACGGTGCCCGCCCGCAGCTCCTCGTACAGCTCGCGGCGCGGTTCCTGACCCGCGCACAGCACCACCGTGTCGACCGGCAGCACCCGCGGCTCACCGTCGACGGTGAGGTGGAGGCCCTCGTCGTCGATGAGGTCGTAGGAGGCTCCGGCGATCATCTCGACGCCCCGGTGGCGCAGTTCGGTGCGGTGGATCCACCCCGTCGTCTTGCCGAGCCCCGCGCCGACCTTGGTGGTCCTGCGCTGCACCAGGTGGACCGTGCGCGGCGACTTCGGACGCTCGGGGGCGCGCAGCCCGCCGCGCTCCGCGTAGGCGGTGTCCACGCCCCACTGCCGGAAGAAGGTGTCCGCGTCCAGGCTCGCCGCGTCGCCGCCGTCGGTGAGGAACTCCGCGACGTCGAAGCCGATGCCGCCCGCGCCGACGATCGCGACCCGGTCGCCGACCGGCGCCCCGTCGCGCAGCACGTCCAGATAGCTGACGACGTTCGGGTGGTCGGTGCCGGGGATCGCCGGGGTACGCGGCTCGACGCCGGTGGCGAGCACGATCTCGTCGTAGCCGTCCAGCGTTCCCGCGTCCGCCCGGGAGCCCAGCCGGACGTCGACGTCCAGCTCGGCCAGCCGCGTACGGAAGTAGCGCAGCGTCTCGTCGAACTCCTCCTTGCCCGGCACCCGGCGCGCCACGTTCAGCTGCCCGCCGATCTCGTCCGCCGTGTCGAACAGGGTCACCGCGTGCCCCCGCTCGGCCGCCGTGACGGAGCACGCGAGGCCTGCCGGACCGGCGCCGACCACGGCGACGCGTTTACGGGTCCGGGTGGGCGAGAGGACCAGCTCGGTCTCGTGGCAGGCGCGCGGGTTGACCAGGCAGGAGGTGATCTTGAGGCTGAAGATGTGGTCCAGGCAGGCCTGGTTGCAGCCGATGCAGGTGTTGATCGCGTCCGCGCGGCCCGCCGCCGCCTTCGCGACGAACTCCGGGTCGGCGAGGAAGGGGCGGGCCATGGAGACCATGTCGGCCCGGCCGGAGGCGAGGATCTCCTCGGCGACCTCGGGGGTGTTGATGCGGTTGCTCGTCACCAGCGGTACGGAGACCGCGCCGCGCACCTTCTCGGTCACCCAGCTGAACGCGCCGCGCGGCACGGAGGTGGCGATGGTCGGGATGCGCGCCTCGTGCCAGCCGATGCCGGTGTTGATGATCGTCGCGCCCGCCGCCTCGATCGCCTTCGCGAGCGTCACGACCTCCTCCAGCGTCGAGCCGCCCGGCACCAGGTCCAGCATGGAGAGCCGGTAGATCAGGATGAAGTCGTCGCCGACCCGCTCGCGGACCCGGCGCACGATCTCGACGGGCAGCCGCATGCGGTTCTCGTAACCACCGCCCCAGCGGTCGGTGCGGTGGTTGGTCGCGGAGACGATGAACTCGTTGATCAGATAGCCCTCGGAGCCCATGATCTCGACGCCGTCGTAGCCGGCGAACCGGGCCAGCTCCGCCGCCCGGACGAACTCCTCGATGGTCTCCTCGACCTGGTCGTCGGTCAGCGCGTTCGGGGTGAACCCGCTGATCGGAGCCTTGAGCGCGCTCGGCGCCACCAGGTCGGGGTGGTGCGCGTACCGCCCGAAGTGCAGGATCTGCATCGCGATCCGGCCGCCCGCCGCGTGCACCGCCGAGGTGATCTCCCGGTGCTGCTCCGCCTCCGCCTCGGTCGTCATCTTGGCCCCGCCGGGGAAGGAGCAGGCCCGCTCGCTGGGGGCGATGCCGCCGGTGACCATCAGGCCGACGCCGCCCCGGGCGCGCTCGGCGTAGAAGGCGGCCATCCGCTCGAAGCCGCGCTCGGCCTCCTCCAGACCGATGTGCATCGATCCCATGAGCACCCGGTTGGGCAGGGTGGTGAACCCGAGGTCCAGCGGGCTCAGCAGGTTCGGATACAGGCTCATGGGGGTCTCCTCCGCACAGGGTCGTCGGGTCAGTTGTAGACCACCGCCACGCCCTTATGCAACAAGTTGCACAATGATCTGCGTCGCACCCCGGCCCTTGGGGCGCCCGGCCCCCGCCCCGTACGGCGTACTCGGCCGCGCCCGGCCGCCACCCGCCGACGAGAGTGGGATCCGTACCCGAAACCCCCTCACCCCGGGAGTCCTCATGGTCTGCGTCAACCGGCGTGATCTCGGCCTGCTCGCCCTGCGCGTCGGCACCGGCGCGGTGCTCGCCGCCCACGGCAGCCAGAAGCTGGCCGGCTGGTTCGGCGGCGGAGGCATCCAGGGCACCGCGTCGGCCATGGAGGCGATGGGGTTCCACCCGCCCAAGCCCAGCGCCGTGGCCGCCGGACTCGGCGAGGCGGGCGGCGGCACGCTGCTGGCGCTGGGGCTCGCCACCCCGGCGGCGGGCGCCGCGGCCGCCGCGGCGATGGCGGGTGCGGTGGCCGTGCACGTCCCGGCGGGCTTCTTCGCCCAGGGCGGCGGCTACGAATACCCGGCGCTCCTCGGCTTCACCGCCGCGGCCATCGGACTGACCGGCCCCGGGCGCTACTCCCTGGACCATGTCACCGGACATGTCCTCGACCGCCCGTGGATGGTCGCGCTGTCCTTCGCGGGCGCGGCGGTCGCGGCCGCCACGGTGGTCGGCAGGCGGGCGAAGGGGCAGGCCGCCCAGCAGGCTGCCCAGAAGGAGGAGACCTTCCGATGAGCGAGGACCCCTCCCACCCCGACGTCCTGCCGGGTCCCGGCCCCGGCCAGGGACCCCGGCCGGGACCCGGCCAGGGGGAGACGCCGTGGCAGCGCGGCGACGGCCCGGCCGGGCCCGCGCCGGCGCCCGATCCGGGCAGCCTCTGGGTGACCGGCGGGGTGCTCCTGGCCGGGGTGCTGATGCTCTGCCAGGGCTTCGTGGCGGCCCTGGAGGGCATCGCGGCCCTGGCCGACGGAGACGTGTACGGCGACGTCGGCGAGTATCTCTACCGGATCAGCCTCACCGGCTGGGGCTGGATCCACCTGGTGCTCGGCGTCTGCGTGGCCGTCACCGGGGCCGCACTGCTCCTGGGGGCGCGCTGGGCGCGGGCGACCGGCATCCTCTTCGCCTCCCTGAGCCTCTTCGCGCACTTCCTCTTCCTGCCGTACGCGCCCCTCTGGTCGGTGATCG
Organism: Streptomyces sp. NPDC091289; assembly: GCF_044757365.1. Taxonomy (NCBI): domain Bacteria; kingdom Bacillati; phylum Actinomycetota; class Actinomycetes; order Kitasatosporales; family Streptomycetaceae; genus Streptomyces; species Streptomyces sp. NPDC091289. The sequence goes on along the minus strand of NZ_JBIVUT010000001.1, from coordinate 497,700 downwards.
TCATCGCCCTGGACATCTTCGTCATCTGGGCCCTGGCGGCCTACCGGGACCCGGGATGGGCTCCGGGGGACGCCCTGCGCCGGCCTTAGGGCCTCTCGCGGCTGAGGGCCCCCGGCCACCAGGCCTTCGGCCCGATGTCCCGCACCAGCGCCGGGACGAGGAGCGACCGGACGACCAGCGTGTCCAGCAGGACGCCGAAGGCCACGATGAACGCGATCTGGAGCAGGAACGCCAGCGGGATCACACCCAGCGCGGCGAAGGTGGCCGCCAGGACGACGCCCGCCGAGGTGATGACCCCGCCGGTCGTGGTCAGCCCGCGCAGGATGCCCTCCCGGGTGCCGTGCCGCAGCGACTCCTCCCGGACCCGGGACATCAGGAAGATGTTGTAGTCGACGCCGAGGGCGACCAGGAAGACGAATCCGTACAGCGGCACCGATGCGTCCGTGCCGCTGAAGCCGAACACATGGGTGAAGACCAGCGCGGAAATCCCCAGTGTGGCCAGGAAGTTCAGCGCCACCGTCGCCACGAGCAGCACCGGCATGAGCAGCGAACGCAGCAGGAAGACCAGGATCACCAGGATGATCGCCAGCACCACCGGCACGATCAGCGTGCGGTCGTCCTCGGCCGTTTGCTGGGTGTCGTACCGCTGGGCGGTGTAGCCGCCGACCAGGGCGTCCGATCCGGGCACCGCGTGGACCGAGGTGCGCAGCGCGGCCACCGTCTCCTTGGCGCCGTCGCTGTCGGCCGGGTCCTTCAGGGTCGCGTCGATCCGGACCCTGCCGTCGACGACGAGCGGTTCGCCGCCCGGCCGGCCGCTCGCGCTCACCGCCGCGACGGAGGCCACCCCGTCGGTACGGTCGGCGGCCTCCGTGACCTCGGTCAGGCGGTCCGCCGCGGCGATGATCACCGCCGGATTGCCGGAGCCGCCGGGGAAGTGCTCGCCCAGCGTCTCCTGGGCGGCCACGGACGGGGCGTCGTTGACGAAGATCTCGTCGAGCGGCACGCCCTTGGAGGTGAGCGTGGGGGCGAACGCGGCACACGCGATCAGGGCCGCCAGGGTGATCGCCCAGACCTTGCGGGGCGACCGGTCGACGAGGGCCGCGACCTTGTGCCAGATGCCGTGACCGGACGCCGCGTCGGCGGGCCTGGGCTTCGCCGGCCAGTAGGCGGTCCGGCCCAGCAGCACCAGGACGGCGGGCAGGAAGGTGAGCGCGCTCAGGACCGAGCAGACGATGCCGATCGCGCCCACAGGACCGAGGGCCCGGTTGTTGGTGAGGTCGCTGAGCAGCAGGGCGAGCAGGCCCGCCGCCACCGTCGCGGCGCTCGCCGTGATCGGGCCGAAGGACTCGCGCAGCGCGACGCGCATCGCGCTGAACCGATCGCCGTGGACGGCGAGTTCCTCCCGGAACCGCGCGGTGAGCAGCAGGGCGTAGTCCGTGGCCGCGCCGATCACCAGGATGGACAGGATGCCCTGCACCTGACCGTCCACGCGCACGATGTCGTGGTCGGCGAGGACGTAGACGATCGCGCAGGACAGGGCGAGGGCGAACACGGCGCCGAGGATGATGAGGAAGGGCAGCAGCACGCTGCGGTAGACCAGCAGCAGAATGACGAGCACCGTGATCAGGGCGACCCCGAGCAGCAGCCCGTCGATGCCCGCGAAAGCGTCGGAGAGGTCGGCCTGGCTCGCGGCCGGGCCCGCCAGCTGAACCGTCGTGCCGGGCACGGACGCGCCCGCCTTCTCGGCCTCCTCCAGCACCGCCGGCAGCTCGTCCCCGAGATCGGGGCTCAACTGCACGATGCCCTGGAGCGCGAGGCCGTCCTCGGAGGGCAGGGCGGGGGAGGGCTCTCCGGCGACGCCGTCGCTCCCGGCCAGCGAGGCGAGGGCGCCGGTGGCGGCCTCCCGCTGCCCGTCGTCCAGCGGCGCGCCCTGCTCCGCCGACGTCCAGACGAGGATGACCGGCAGGGTCTCGTTCTGCTGGAACGCCTTCTGGGCGTCGATGACTTGGGTGGACTCCGCGTTCTGCGGCAGGAAGGCCGCCTGGTCGTTGGTGGCGACCTCGCCGAGCTTCCCGGCGTACGGGCCGAGCCCGCCGCCGATGCCGAGCCAGGCGATCAGCAGGAGGAAGGGGACCAGCCGGCGAACCGAACGTGCAGGGGTGGACATGCCTCTCCCGGGGGTGGAGATACCTCAGCAGGCACCTCGGCTGGCACCTCAGATATCTCATCGACAAACAATCTCAATTGTTGAAATACATTACGCGAGTGCTCACGAAGGGAACCGCAAGGGGGTGGCGGAGACCTCAGCGACCCGCCGGGGGGACCGCGGCCAGCTCCTCGTTCATGGCGGCGAGGAAGCGCAGGACGGTCGTCAGCTCCGTCTCGCCGAAGCGCTCCCTGGCCCGTGCCGTGGCCTCGGCGAGCGGCAGGAAGTAGTCACGGGCGGCCGCGCGGGCGCTCGCCTCGTAGTACACGTGCACCACCCGGCGGTCGGCGCTCTCCCGGGCCCGACGGATGTGCCCGGCCCGCTCCAGCCGGTCCAGGCAGGCCGTCACCGCGCCGGAGGTGAGGCCCAGATGCTCGCGCAGCGCCCCCGGCGTCAGGGGTGACGGGGCGTCCAGGATGGCGGCGAGCGCGCTCACGTCCGTGGGGTGCAGCCGCTGGCTCGCCGCGAAACCGTGGGTCATCCGGTTGATCTCGCCGTTCATCCGGCGCAGCTCGACCGCGAACGTGTGGAGGTCCGTGAGCGGCGCCCCGGAATCCGCGGCGGTGCTCCGGTTCGGTCGGTCGTCGGCGCTGGTCACGCCTTCAGCGTATAGAACGGGCGTGGCTGCGGGCCGCCGGGGATCAGCGGCCCGCCGTGCCAGGATGCTCGGCATGGCTGAACGTGCACGGAGCTTCGGAGCGATGGCGCAGGCATACGAACGGTACCGGCCGGGATATCCCACGGAGCTGTTCGACCTGGTGACCGCGTACGCGGGCAGGCCGGTCCGGACGGCCCTCGAGATCGGCGCCGGGACCGGCAAGGCGACCCGCGTGTTCGCCCGACGGGGTGTCGCGGTCACGGCGACCGAGCCCGACGCGGCCATGCTGGCCGAGCTCCGCAAGCACGTGCCCGCAAGCGTCAGGGCGGTGCACGCCGCGTTCGAGGAGCTGCGACCGGGCGAGAGATGCGGACTGGTCTACGCGGCGGCGGCCCTGCACTGGACGAACCCGCAGGGGCGATGGCCGCGGATGGCCGCTCTGGTGGAGCCCGGTGGCGTGTTCGCCTCGTTCGGCGGGCCGATCCAGTTGGCCGACCCGGCGGTGGAGGAAGCCGTACGCGCGGTGCGAGCGCCGTACCTGGACAGCGACCAGATCCCGTCCCCGGACGGGACGCCTCCCGAGCACGCGATGCAGTGGCCGGGGACGGAGCTCCTGCGGTCCGAGTGGTTCACCGATGTGCGACAGGACGTGGTCGAACGGCGCTTGACCATGAGCGCCCCCGACTTCGTCGGCCACCTCTCGACCGTCTCCGCCTATCTCGTCCTGCCGCCCTCGGACCGGGAGCAGGTGCTCGAGCGGATCCTGCGGGTCCTGCCCGCGACGGTCGAGATCGCCGCGGACCTCACCGTCCATCTCGCCCGTCGGCGCGACGAGCGTTAGCCGTCATCGCAGGAAGTCCGAAAGGCCCGTCAGGAGCCGTTCCACGTCGGCCGTGTCGTTGTACGCGGAGAGCCCGACGCGCAGGCCGCCCGCCTCGCCGAGCCCGAGGTGGCGGGAGGCCTCCAGGGCGTAGAAGGATCCGGCGGGCGCGTGGACGCCGGAGCGGGCGAGGGCGCGGTAGGCGTCCGCCGCGTCCCGGCCCTCGAAGGTGAGCAGCAGGGTGGGGGTGCGTTCGGCGGCCCGGGAGCGCACTGTCACGCCGTCCAGTTCGCCCACCGCCTTCTCGATGCTCTCCCGCAGCGCCGTCTCGTGGGCGTCGATCGCCGCGTACGCCGACCGCAGCCGCTCGCGACGCCCGGCGTCCGCACCGGATACGGCATCGGCGCCCAGGCTCGCCAGGAAGTCCACCGCCGCGCGGGTCCCCGCCATCGACTCGTAGGGGAGCGTGCCGAGTTCGAAGCGCTCCGGTACGGCGTCGGTGGACGGCGCCAGCTTGTCCGGGCGGAGGGTGCCGAGCAGTTCGGGCCGGGCGGCGAGCACCCCGTGATGCGGGCCGAAGAACTTGTACGGGGAGCAGACGAAGAAGTCCGCCCCGAGCCGCTCCACATCCACCGTGCGGTGGGCGGTGAGATGGACCCCGTCCACGTACAGCAGCGCGCCGGCCCGGTGGACGAGCCCGGCGATGGCCGGGATGTCGGGCCGGGTGCCGATGAGGTTGGACGCGCCCGTCACCGCGACCAGCCGGGTCCGCCCGGTGATCTGCGCGCCGACCGTCTCCGGGGACAGCTCGCCGGTCGCCGGGTCGAAATCGGCCCACCGCACCACCGCACCCACGCGCTCGGCCGCCCGCACCCACGGGCGGATGTTGGCGTCGTGGTCCAGCCGGCTGACGACCACCTCGTCCCCCGGGTTCCAGGTCATGGCCAGGGTGCGCGAGAAGTCGTACGTGAGCTGGGTGGCGCTGCGGCCGTACACGATCCCGCCCGGGTCCGCGCCCAGCAGATCCGCCATCGCCCGCCGGAACCCGCGGACGATCTCCTCCGCGTTCACCTCCCCGGGCAGCGCGGCGCCCCGGATCGACAGAGGACGGCTCATCGCCTCGCCGATCGCGGCGATGACGGCGGCCGGGGTCTGGGTGCCGCCCGGCCCGTCGAAGTGCGCCGTGCCGGACCGCAGGGCGGGGAACTGTGCGCGCACCGCGTCGACGTCGTACGACAAGAGGGCTCCTCGATTCGCTGATTCGCTGCCGGGCTTCGCTGTCGGATCCCGCTGCCGGACCCGCCGCGATCATCGCAGGGCGGTGTCCTCCGGCGGAAGGAGTCGGGCCGGCCGGGGGCGCTTGCGGGGATGCCGCTTCTGCGCGGGCGCACCGCTCCCCGCCCGCATACGCGCCCGAGCGTGGAGCATCGGGTACCGGCGCACCGGAATGCGCCGTCTTTCGGCGTCGAGATGATCCTATGAAGGAATTGCTCGCACAAATGAACTCGCCTCGGTTGTGCGATTCGACTGTGCGATCCCGTTGTGCGTTCCTTCTCGCATTCCGTCGTCGGCAAATGCGTCGGAAGATTTCCGTGAGTCGGTCGTGATTAAAGCTGTGGGAACGGGAAATAGATGATCTGGGCTGATGGGGTCGGGGGCATCAGTTCACGCCACGGCCGAATGTCATCGGGGTCGGGTGTCTGAAAGTCGCCAGCGCGGGGGCCATGGTCGCCACCCGGGGTTCCTGTCACTCCCAAGGCTGCCCTGGCCTGCACTGATGCGATGCGATGAACTCTCTCCCCGGCACTGTCACTTGTGGAGGGTCACGGATGGACGAGCGCGAGCGATCTGCCGATGGCGAAATATATTCGGCCGACTTTTCGGTTGGACGGAAGAGTCGGGTAGGTAATTCACCTGCTCGGATCCTTCGCGCCGTCGCCTACCCCGTACTCCTCCTCGCGGTCGTATCCGTGAGTGCGGCCGCATTGTGGCTGAAATGGGATCCGGCGTGGGTCAGTTCACTTTTCCTGATCGGGGTCATCGCCTATCTGGCCCTTCTGGAACGGCTGATTCCTTATGACCGGAACTGGCACCCCGGAAAGGACGAATGGCGCTGGTACGGCATCTACTTCCTGCTCACCATGGCCGGAAGCGGTCTGGCGCAACTGCTGGTGGCGGTGACCGTCGGCCTGATCTCGCCGGAGGAGTCGGCCCACCACCTCTGGGTGGAGATCCCGGGCGCGCTGCTGGCCGGATCGCTCGTCAGTTATCTGGTGCACCGGCTGGGCCACCGGAACGCCCTGCTCTGGCGACTGCACGGAGTGCATCACGTGCCGGACAAGGTCAATGTCGCCAACAACGGCGTCAACCACGTCCTGGACATCGTCCTGGCCCAGAGCCTCGTCCAACTGACCCTGGCCCTCGTCGGATTCTCCCGCACCGCCGTGCTGGTGGTAGGACTCTTCGTCGCCGCCCAGGGCTACTTCGTCCACGCCAACATCGATGTCCGCATCGGACCGCTCAACCATCTGCTGGCCAGCCCCGAGCAGCACCGACTGCACCACAGCACCGATCTGTCCGAAGCCGGCCACTACGGCTCCGACCTGTCGTGCTGGGACCACCTCTTCGGCAGCTTCACCTGGCGTCCCGGCCGCGAACCCTCCGCCGTCGGCCTCCACGACCCCACGACCTTCCCCGGCACCGGCGAGATCCTCGCCGCCCTCCTGCACCCCTGGCGACGCCGGCCGGCCCCGGGCCCCGGGCCGGAGTGACCGCCGCCCCCTGACGCTCCACCACGACTTGAGGAGTTCGAATGGCCGACGCGAACAACCGGGCGTTACGCGACAAGGTGGCGATCATCGGGATGGGCTGCCGCCTGCCCGGCGGCGCCTCGGACCACCGCACGTACTGGCGGAATCTGGTGGCGGGCAAGGACTGCATCACGCCCACCCCGCCCGACCGGTACGACGTCCGTACGCTCGGCAGCCGGTTCCGCGACAAACCCGGGCGCCTCGTCGGCGGCCGCGGCGGATACATCGACGGCTTCGACGAGTTCGACCCCGCGTTCTTCGGCATCAGCCCCCGCGAGGCCGACCACATGGACCCGCAGCAGCGAAAGCTTCTCGAAGTGGCGTGGGAGGCCCTGGAGGACGGCGGCCAGCGGCCCGCCGACCTCGCCGGCGGCAACGTCGCCGTGTACGTCGGCGCGTTCACCCTGGACTACAAGATCCTGCAATTCGCCGACCTGGGCTTCACCTCGCTGGCCGCCCACACCGCGACCGGCACCATGATGACGATGGTGTCGAACCGCATCTCGTACTGCTTCGACTTCCGCGGCCCCAGCCTCTCCATCGACACCGCGTGCAGCTCCTCCCTGGTCGCCGTCCACCTGGCCTGCCAGGCGCTCGACAGCGGGGAGAGCGACCTCGCGCTGGCCGGCGGCACCCTGCTGCACATGGCCCCGCAGTACACCGTCGCCGAGACGAAGGGCGGGTTCCTCTCGCCCGAGGGCCGCTCCCGTACGTTCGACGCCGCCGCCGACGGCTACGTACGGGCCGAAGGCGTCGGCCTGGTCGCGCTGAAGCGGCTGGACGACGCCGTACGGGACGGGGACCGGATCCACGCGGTGATCGCCGGCAGCGGCGTCAACCAGGACGGCCACACCAACGGCATCACCGTGCCCAACGCCGACGCCCAGGTCGACCTCATCCGCCGGGTCTGCGCCGAGGCGGGCATCACCCCCGGCCAGCTCCAGTACATGGAGGCGCACGGCACCTCGACCCCGGTCGGCGACCCGATCGAGGCGAACGCCCTGGCCCGCGCGCTGGCCATCGGACGGGCCCCGGGCGCCCGCGCCTACGTCGGCTCGGTCAAGACGAACATCGGCCACACCGAATCCGCCGCCGGGATCGCCGGGCTGATCAAGACCGTCCTCAGCATCGAGCACCGGACGATCCCGCCCCACATCAACCTGGAGAACCTCAACCCCGCCATCGACCCGGCGACCCTGCCCTACGAGATCCCCACCCGGCCCACCGCCTGGCCCGAGCACGAAGGGCCCGCCCGCGCCGGGGTCAACTCCTTCGGGTTCGGCGGCACCAACGCCCATGTCGTCCTGGAGGAGGCCCCGCCGCCCACGACCGACGCTCGTCCCGCCGAAGCCGCCGCGCGATTCTGGAGCATTCTGCCGCTCAGCGCTCGCAACCCGGACGCCCTGGCCGAGATGGCGGCCGGGATCCGGGGCGAACTGGCGGGCGACCACGGCCCCGCCGTGGCCCTGGACGACCTCGGCCACACCCTGGCCCACCGCCGCCAGCACCTCCCCGAGCGGCTGTCCGTCGTCTACTCCTCCCGCGCCTCCCTCGACGAGGCCCTGGCCGCCCACGAACGCGGCGAACCCCACCCCCGGGTCGTCCACGGCCGCGCCCGGGAGGCCGCCGACCGGCGGCTGGTGTGGGTCTTCACCGGCATGGGCCCCCAGTGGTGGGGCATGGGCCGCCAACTGCTCGCGGAGGAGCCGGTCTTCCGCGACGCCGTCACCGCCTGCGACCGGGCGCTGCGGGAGTTCGCCGACTGGTCCCTGATCGAGGAGATGACCGCCGACGAGTCCGTCTCCCGCATGAGCGAGACCTGGCTCGCCCAGCCCGCGAACTTCGCCGTACAGGTCGCCCTGGCGGCCCTGTGGCGGTCCCACGGGGTGCGCCCCGACGCCGTGGTCGGCCACAGCACCGGAGAGATCGCCGCCTTCCACGCGGCGGGCGTCTACTCCCTGCGGGACGCGGCCCGGATCGTCGTCCACCGCAGCCGCCTCCAGCAGACCCTGGCCGGCACGGGCGGCATGCTCGCCGTGAGCCTGTCGGAGGACGAGGCGGAGCGCCGCGTGCGCCCCTACAGCGACCGGGTCTCCATCGCCGCCGTCAACAGCCCCACCGCGATCACCCTGGCCGGGGACGAGGCGGCGCTGACCCTGCTGGCCGAGGAGCTGCGGGCCGAGCAGCAGTTCGCGAAGTTCCTCACTGTCGAAGTGCCCTACCACAGCGTCGGCATGGAGCGGATCAAGCATGAACTGCTGACGGAGCTCGCCCCGTTGGAGCCACGCCCGGCCCAGGTGCCGCTGTATCTCACCGGCGTCGAGGGAACCGCCCGGGGCGAGGAACTGGACGCCGCCTACTGGTGGAAGAACGTCCGCGACCGGGTGCGCTTCCGCTCCGCCGTCGACCGGATCGCCGCCGACGGCCACCAGGTGTTCCTGGAGATCGGCCCGCACCCGGTCCTCGGCCACGCGATCCGCGAATGCCTGGACGCGGGCGGCACGTCCGGACTCACCGTGCCCTCGATCCGCCGCCGGGAGAACGAGAGCGAGCGCTTCGCCGCCTCCCTCGGCTCGCTCCACAACCTGGGCGTTCCCATCGACTGGGACCTGCTCCAGCCGGCCGGCCGGCCCGTCACCCTGCCCCGCCACCCCTTCCGGCGCGACCGCCACTGGACCGAACCCGGACCGGTCGCCCAGGTCCGCCTCGGCCACCGGGACCACCCCCTCCTCGGCCGCCGCACCGACGCCACGGAACCCACCTGGCAGGCCCGTCTGGGCACCGAGGACCTGCCCTACCTCGCCGACCACCGCATCCAGGACACGGTGGTCTTCCCCGCCGCCGGCTATCTGGAAATGGCGGCCCAGGCCGTTCTGCGGCTCACCGGCGGCACCACCGCCGTCCTCGCCGACATCGATCTGCGCAAGGCGCTGTTCCTGCCCGACGGCGAGGACCGGACCGTGGAGGTGTCGCTCTCCCCGGAGAACGCCGCCTTCACCATCGCCTCCCCGACCGGGGACGACGGAGAGCGCGCCGTGCACGCCCGGGGGATCGTCCGCACCGGGCAGCGCCGCCGCACCGACCCGCCGCTCGACGCCCCCGCGATCCGGTCCCGGTCCCTCCGACGTCTCGAAGGCCCCGACTGCTACACCGCCCTCGCCGCCCTCGGCTACCACTACGGCCCCGCCTTCCAGGCCATCGAGGAGGTCTGGATCGGCACCGGCGAGGTCCTCGCCCGGATCCGCCCGCCCCGGGCCATCGGCGACGACGCCGCCGGCCACCACCTCCACCCCGTCCTCCTCGACGCCTGCTTCCAGACGCTCCTGACTCCGCTGATCCCTCCGACCCCGCCGACCCCCGGAGGTCCCGCACCCGGCACCGGGATCAGGCTGCCGCTCTCGCTGGAGGAGGTCGCCCTCGAACCCATCGGCGACCAGCCGTTCTGGGCCCACGCCACCCTGCTCCCCGGCGACGCGGACACCACCCTCGGGAACATCGCCCTGTACGCCGACGACGGCACCCCGCTCGGCCGCGTCCACGGCTTCCGCGCCGCCGACGTGGAGAAGGCCGCCACCGCCGTCGCCCGGACCACGATCGACTCCTGGCTCGCCGAACCCGTCTGGACCGCCTGCCCGCCACTGCCCGCCGCGGGCACGGCCCGCGACCACGACTGGCTGGTCCTCGCCGACACCGGAGGTGTCGCGGACGCCTTCGCCGCCCTCGCCGCGACCCGGGGCGAACGCTGCCGCCTGGTGCGCCGGGGCGCGGCCTACACCGCCTCCGGCGACGGCGCCACGTTCACCGTCGACCCCGGATCCGACGCCGATCTGCGCCGTCTCCTCGCCGACCTGGACCGCGACGGCGGCCCCTTCCGGGGCACCGTCCTGCATCTGTGGAACCTCGACGCCCCCGCCCTCGCCGACTGCGACCGGGCCGCCCTCCGCGACCACACCGGCGCGGGCGCGTACTCACTGATCGCCCTCGCCCGGCTCCTCCTCGCCCGGGGCGGCGGGGGACGGCTGCACATCGTCACCCGTGGCGCCCAGCCCGCCCTCCCCGGCGAGGGGCCCGAACCCCTCGGCGCACCCGCCTGGGGCATCGGCCGCGTGCTGCGGCACCAGGAGCTGATCGAACACCCCGGCAAACTCATCGACCTCGACCCCCGGCGCCGGCCGGGACCCGACAGCGACCGGGCCGAGGCCGAAGCGCTCCTCGCCGAGGTGCTCAGCGACGACGAGGAGGAGATCGCCCTGCGCGACGGCGGCCGCCGCACCAGCCGCCTCCGCCCCGCCGAGGGCCTGACCCGGCCGCTGCCGCCGCGCCTGCGGGCCGACGGAAGCTATCTGGTCACCGGTGCGTTCGGCGCGCTCGGCCGGCTGCTGTGCCGCACCCTCGTACGCCGCGGGGCCCGCCGGATCGTCCTGGTCGGGCGCACCCCCGTCCCGGCCCGGGAGAAATGGGCCGGCACCGACCCCGCCACCGCCGAGGGCCGGGCCGTCGCCCTGCTCCGCGAGCTGGAGGCGCTCGGCGCACAGCCCGTCCTGGCGACCCTCGACATCACCGACGAGGACGCCCTGACCGGCTGGCTCGACGCCCACCGGCAGAGCGGGGCGCCGCCCGTACGCGGGGTGTTCCACCTGGCCGGACAGGTCCGCGACACGCTCGTCGCCGATCTGGACCGGGCCGCCTTCGACGCCGTCCACGACCCCAAGACCGTCGGCGCCCACCTCCTGCACCGGCACCTGCGGGACGAACCCCTCGAACACTTCGTGCTCTTCGCCTCGATCGCCTCCCTGCTGACCACGGCCGGCCAGACCAACTACGCCGCCGGGAACGCCTTCCTGGACGCCCTCGCCCACCACCGCCGCGCCCGGGGCCTGCCCGCGCTCAGCCTGGACTGGGGCCCCTGGGCCACCGGCATGATCGAGGAACTCGGCCTGGTCGACCACTACCTGCACAGCCGGGGCATGAGCTCGCTCTCCCCGGACGCCGGCATGGCCGTCCTGGAACGCGTCATCGGCCAGGACCACGCCCAGCTCGTCGTCGCCACCGTCGTCGACTGGCCCGTCTTCCTCGCCTGGTATCCGTCCCCGCCGCCCCTGGTCGCCGACCTCGCCGCGGCCGCCGCCCCACCGGGCGACGCCGCCTCCGGCAACGGATTCCTCGACACCTTCCGCGCCGCCGACGAGGAGACCCGCCGCACCCTGGTCGCCGAGCGGTTCGCCACGCTCGCGGCCACCGTGCTGCGCACCGGCACGGACCGCATCGACCCCGCCACCGGCCTCGGTGAACTCGGCCTCGACTCGCTCCTCGCCATGGAGCTACGGGCCCGGATCCACGCCGAACTCGGCGTCGCCCTGCCCGTGGTCGCCCTCCTCAGCGGCACCCCGGCCGGGGAACTCGCCGCCCAGCTCCACGACGGCCTCAGCGCCCTGGCCTCGGCCGACACCCCCGACGGGGCGGCGGGCCCGGTCGAACTCCACAGCGACGAGCGGCAGTACCCGCTCACCCAGAACCAGAAAGCGCTCTGGTTCCTCAAGCACCTCAACCCCGACGGCTACGCGTACAACATCGGCGGGGCCGTCGAGGTGAACGTCGCCCTCGAACCGGACCTGATGTTCGAGGCCGTCCGCCGCCTCATCGCCCGCCACCCGGCGCTGCGCACCAACTTCCTCCTGGTGGACGGCCAGGCCGTGCAGCGGGTCTCCGAGGACGCCGCCACCGACCTCGCCCTCTTCGACGTCCAGGGCGAGGACTGGGAGTCCATCCACGCGACGATCGTCCAGGAGTACCGCAAGCCCTACGACCTCGCCCACGACCCCTTGGTCCGCTTCCGCCTCTTCAAGCGGGGCCCGGACCGCTGGATCATCATGAAGGCCGTCCACCACATCGTCTCGGACGCCATCTCCACCTTCACCTTCATCGAGGAACTCCTCAGCGTTTACGAGGCGTTGCGCCGCAACCAGGAACCGCAGCTCCCTCCGATCGAGGCCCGCTACCTCGACTTCCTCAACCAGCAGAACACCTTCCTGGCCGGGCCCGGGGCGGCCGGCATGCTCGACTACTGGCGCACCCACCTGCCGGCCGAGGTCCCGCTCCTGGACCTCCCCGTCGACAAACCGCGCCCGGCGGTCCAGACCCACAACGGGGCCTCCGAGTTCTTCGTCCTCGACGACGCCCTCAGCGCCCGCGTCCACGCCCTGGCCCGCGCCCACGGCGTCACCCCGTTCATGGTGCTGCTGAGCGCCTACTACCTCCTGCTGCACCGCTACTCCGGGCAGGACCACATCGTCGTCGGCAGCCCGGTGACCGGCCGCACCCGGCAGGACTTCTCCTCCGTCTACGGCTACTTCGTCAACCCGCTGCCCCTGCACGCCGATCTGTCCGAGGACCCGACCGTCGCCGAACTGCTGCAACAGGTCCGCCGGACCGTCCTCGGCGGCCTCGACAACCAGGAGTACCCCTTCGTCCTCCTCGTCGAGGAGCTGGGCCTCCAGCACGACCCCAGCCGCTCCGCCGTCTTCCAGGCGATGTTCATCCTCCTCACCCACAAGGTGGCGACCGAGCAGTACGGCTACCGCCTGGAGTACATCGAACTTCCTGAGGAGGAAGGGCAGTTCGACATAACGCTGTCCGCCTACGAGGACGAGGCCGAGGGCCGCTTCCACTGCGTGTTCAAGTACAACACCGACCTCTTCCTCCCGGAGACCATGCGCCGCATGGCCGCCCACTACACCCGCCTCCTCGACCGGATGACCCACGCCCCGGGCGAACTGCCCGCCTCCCGCCTGGAGATGCTCGGCGACCGGGAGCGGGAGCGGCTCGTCGGGGAGTGGAGCCGCCCCGCCCTGCCGCCCGACGGGCCCCGGGACGACGCACGGGAAGAGCCGTTCACCCCGGTCCAGGCACGCATCGCCCGCGTCGCCGCCGAGCGCCCCTCGGCCGTCGCCGTGACCATGCCCACCGCGAGCGGCGGGGCGCACCGGCTGACCTACGCGGAACTGGATCGGCGGGCCGCCGACACCGCCGCCCGGCTGCGGGCCCTCGGCATCGGCGACGGCTCGGTGGTCGTCCTGTGCCTGGACAAGTCGCCCGAGCTGATCGTCGCCCTGCTCGCCGTGCTCAAGGCCGGCGCCGCCTATCTGCCGCTGCGGCCCGACCAGCCCGCCGACCGGCTCGCCCACCTCGTGACGGCCACCGGCGCCGGACTCGTCCTCGTCGCGGACGACGCCGGACCGGAGCAGACCGGGGCCCTGACCGTCCCGACACTCACCCTCGCCGCGCTCGACCGCACCGCACCGCATCCGGACGGACCGGCGCCCGAGGCGGGCCCGGACTCACCCGCGTACATCATCACCACCTCCGGATCCACCGGCCGCCCCAAGGCCGTCCGCGTCAGCCACCGCAACCTCGCCTCCGCCCACGCCGCGTGGCGGCAGGAGTACCGGCTGGGGACCGACGTCCGGACGCACCTCCAGATGGCCGAATCGTCCTTCGACGTGTTCACCGGCGACCTGGTGCGCGCCCTGTGCTCGGGCGGGACCCTCGTCCTGGCCGACCGCGACCTCCTCTTCGACACCACCCGGCTCTACCGGACGATGCGTCAGGAGCGGGTCGACTGCGCCGAGTTCGTCCCCGCCGTCGTCCGTGCGCTGATGGACCACTGCGACCGGGAGGGGCTGCGGCTGGACTTCCTGCGGCTGCTGGTGGTCGGCTCGGACGCCTGGAGCGTGGGGGAGTACCGCAGGCTGGCCGAGCTGTGCGGACCGGGCACCCGCCTCGTCAACTCCTACGGCCTCACCGAGGCCACCATCGACAGCGCGTACTTCGAGGGTCCCGTCGACGACCTGGAACCCGGCGCGATGGTCCCCATCGGCCGGCCCCTCCCCAACAGCACCCTCCATGTCCTCGACACCCACGGCGAACCCGTCCCGCCCGGTGTGCCCGGCGAACTCTGGATCGGCGGCGACGGCGTCGCCCTCGGCTATGCCGGGGACCCCGAGCAGACCGAGGAGCGGTTCGTCACCCGTACGCTCGGCCGGGACGCGCACGCCCGGCCCGAACGGCTCTACCGCACCGGCGACATCGCCCGCTGGGACGCACACGGCCGGGTGCACCTGCTCGGCCGGACCGACGGACAGGTCAAACTGCGCGGCCACCGCATCGAGATCGGCGAGATCGAGGCACACCTCGCCCAGTGGCCCCCGATCGCCCGGGCGGTCGTCACCGTACGCACCGACACCGGGGGAGACGCGGCGCTCTGCGCCTACTGCGTCCCCGCGCCCGGCGCCTCCCTGGATGTCCGGGCCCTGCGCCGCCACCTGGCGCGCTCGCTGCCCTCGTACATGATCCCGTCCCACTTCACCGAACTGCCCGCCCTGCCGCTGACCACCAACGGCAAGGTCGACACGGCCGCCCTGCCGGCCCCACCGGCGGAGGCGGGGGACCGGCCGCACGAGGAGCCCGTGACCCTGTACGAGGTCAGCGTCGCCCGGCACTGGAAGACCCTCCTGGGCCGCGAACAGGTCGGTCTGGAGGACGACTTCTTCGAACTCGGCGGAAGCTCGATCAAGCTCATCGAACTCCTCCACCATCTGCGCACCGAGTTCGGCGTCGGCGTCCCCGTCAGCAGGCTCTACCAGGTCACCACCCTGCACGGCATGGCCGCCACGGTGGAGGACGTGCTGCTCGGCACCACCGCCGACGAACTGCCCAGCCTCACCTTCAACGCCGGACAGCACCCCGCCCTCTTCTGCTTCCCGCCCGCCGGCGGCCACGGGCTCGTCTACCGGGGCCTGGCCGCCCAGCTCCCCGACCACACCGTCATCGGCTTCAACTACCTCCCCGGCGACGACAAGGTCGCCCGGTACGCCGACCTGATCGAGGCCGCCCGCCCCGACGGCCCCTACCTCCTCCTGGGCTACTCCCTCGGCGGCAACCTCGCCTTCGAGACGGCCAAGGAGCTGGAGCGGCGCGGCCGCCACGTCGCCCACGTCGTCATCCTCGACTCCCGCCGCATCCTCGCCGCCTACGAACCGGACGCCTCCGGCATCGCCGCCTTCGAGGCCGAACTCGCCGACCACGTACGCAAACACACCGGATCCGACGCCGTCGCCCACGAGACCCTCGCCCACGCCGCCGAATACCTCGCCTTCTGCGGCCGCACCCCCAACACCGGCACGGTCGCCGCGACCGTCAGCGTGATCACCGACGAGGAGAAGGCCGCCCTCTACGCCGCCGGGGAGCACGGCACCTGGCACGGCAGCTCCACCGGCGCCACCGCCGTACTGCGTGGCTCCGGCGTCCACGCCGACATGCTCGACGCCAAACACCTGCCCCGCAACGCCGAGCTGGTGCGCTCCGTCCTGACGGGAGACGCGGCCCATGGCGGATGACGACCCCACCGACTGGACCAGCCGGGACCGCGCCCCGGGCACCCCGCCCCGCGTCATCGTCGTCGGCGCGGGCGTGGCCGGCCTCTCCACCGGCTGCTACGCGCAGATGAGCGGCGCCAGGACCCGGATCTTCGAGAAGCACGTGCTGCCCGGCGGCTGCTGCACCGCCTGGTCGCGCGACGGATACCTCTTCGACTACTGCATCGAGTGGCTCATCGGCACCGCCCCGGGCAACGACGCCCACCGGGTGTGGAGCGAACTCGGCGCGCTCGACGGCAAGACCGTCACCAACTTCGAGCTGTTCAACAAGGTCGAGGACGAGAGCGGCCGGTCGGTGACGTTCTACAACGACCCCGACCGCCTGGAGGCCCACCTCCTGGAGATCTCACCCGCCGACGCCCCGCTCATCCGGGCCTTCACCCGGGACCTGCGGCGCTTCATCGACATCGAGCTGTACCCGTTCCTCACCGCGCCCGCGCTGCGGACCGTACGCGAACGGGTCCAGACCCTGCGCACGGTGCTCCCCGCCTTCCGGCTGTTCTGGCGGACCGCCGCCACCCCGATGCACGTCTTCGCCGACCGGTTCCAGGACCCGCTGCTGCGCAAGGCGTTCCGCAACATCTTCTTCCAGGACCCGGAGGGCTTCCCGCTGCTGCCGTACCTCTTCAACATGGCAGCCGCCCACCACGGCAACGCGGGCTTCCCGCAAGGCGGTTCGCTCGGCCTCGCCCGCTCGGTCGAGGAGCGCTACCGGAGCCTGGGCGGCACGGTCACCTACCGGGCCCGCACCGAACGGATCCTGGTCGAGAACGACCGGGCGATCGGCATCGAACTCCGGGGCGGGAAAAGGTACTTCGCCGAACACGTGGTCTCCGCCTGCGACGGCCACACCACCGTCTACGGACTCCTGGGCGGCCGGTACACCGGCCCCCGCATCGACAAGCTCTACACCGACCTCCTGCACCGCCCCGGCACCCTCTTCCCCGCCGTCGTCTCCGCCTTCGTCGGCCTGCGCGGCGACCTGGACCCCGACGAGGCGCACAGCACCACGCACCTCCTCGGCCCGGACGACGCGGCCCACCTCCCCGGCGCCCTGCAGGACAGCCTCGTCGTGCAGGCCCGCTCCCGCTACTCCGGCGGCTTCGCACCACCGGGCCACTCCGTCCTGCACTGCACCTACTTCAGCGACTACGCCCACTGGAAGGACCTGCGCACCAGGGACCGCAAGGAGTACCGCCGGCGCAAGCGCGAAGTCGCCCACTTCGTCCGGGACTTCCTCGAACGCCGCAGCCCCGGCACCGCCGAGCGCATCGACATCGTCGAAGTCGCCACTCCCGCCACGACCCACCGCTACACCGGCAACCTCGGCGGCTCCATCCTCGCCTGGAAGGCGTTCTCCGACGCCGACGACGTCGCCGCACGCCTGGTCGGCAAGGACCGGATGCGGCTGCCCGGACTGAGTGGCTTCTCCATGGCCGGGCAGTGGGTCGGCATGGGCGGCCTGATCCGCGCCGCCTCCACCGGCCGCTTCGCCGTCCAGTACCTCTGCCGCGAACTCGGCCTGGAATTCCGGGCCTGGGAGAGCAAGGGCGCCGAACCCTGGCACCCCGACAAGCTGGGACACCTGCCCCAGCTCGACCGGTGGTCCGCACGGGAGAGCGAGAACTCATGAGCGGAGACGGCAACGGGCCCCGGCGCGACGGCG
Source organism: Streptomyces sp. NPDC091289 (assembly GCF_044757365.1). Taxonomy (NCBI): domain Bacteria; kingdom Bacillati; phylum Actinomycetota; class Actinomycetes; order Kitasatosporales; family Streptomycetaceae; genus Streptomyces; species Streptomyces sp. NPDC091289. Next base: position 480,166 of record NZ_JBIVUT010000001.1, on the reverse strand, counting down.
GTGCGCGCCGGCCCCGGGAGACGATGATCATCATCGGGGCCGGTCTCGGCGGTCTCTCCACCGGCTGCTACGCCCGGATGAACGGCTACCGCACCCACATCCTGGAAATGCACGAGCTGCCCGGCGGCTGCTGCACCGCCTGGGAGCGCGGCGGCTTCACCCTGGACGCCTGCGTCAGCTGGCTCCTCGGCAGCGGCCCCGGCAACGAGATGCACCAGATCTGGCTGGAGCTCGGCGCCCTCCAGGGCAAGGAGATCCGCCACTTCGACGTTTTCAACATCGTGCGCGGCACGGACGGCCGGGCCGTCCACTTCTACTCCGACCCGGACCGCCTCGAAGCCCACCTCATCGCCCTCTCGCCCGCCGACGCCCGCCTCGTACGGAAGTTCTGCGCCCAACTGCGCAGCTTCCGCAAGGCATTGGCGGTCTACCCCTTCCTCAAGCCCGTCGGGCTGATGGGCCGCCGGGAGCGCTGGCGGATGCTCGCCTCGTTCCTGCCGTACGTCAACGCCGTACGCACCACGATCACGGTCCTGATGACCGACTTCTCCGCGAAGTTCAAGGACCCCCTCCTGCGGGAGGCCTTCAACTTCATCCTGTACGAGAAGCACCCGGCCTTCCCCGTCCTCCCGTTCCACTTCCAGCTCGCATCGCACGCCAACCTCTCCGCCGGCGTCCCCGAGGGCGGCTCCCTCGGACTCGCGGAGTCGATCGAGGCCCGCTACCGCCGGCTCGGCGGCGAGATCTCGTACAACACGAAGGTCGAGACGGTGATCGTCGAGGACGACCGGGCGGTCGGCGTCCGGCTCAGCGACGGCAAGGAACTCCGCGCCGACATCGTCGTATCGGCCTGCGACGGCTACACCACCACCATGAAGTTCCTGGAAGGCAAATACCTCGGCGAGGACTACCGCAAGCTCTACACCGAGACCATCCACGAACCCGGCATGGTCTTCCCCGGCTACTTCACCCTCTTCCTCGGCCTCTCCCGCCCGTTCCCCGAGGGCGACCCCTGCACGACGTACCTCCTCGACGAGGCCAGGGCCGCCGAACTGACCGGCATCCGCCACCCCAGCATCAACGTCCAGTTCCGCAGCCGCCATTACCCCGAACTGTCCCCGGACGGCACCACCGTCGTCTACGCCACCTACTTCTGCGACATCGCCCCCTGGCGCGCCCTGGACGAGGGCCCCGAACAGATCACCCGCACCCGCGGCGGCAAGGAGCTGCACACCCTGCCCGTACGGCACGGGCGCGGCTACTACGCGGCGAAACGGCGGGCCCGCGAAGCCCTCGTCGGCTTCCTGGAACAGCGCCACCCCGGCCTGCGGGACGCGATCGTCGTCCGCGACGTCTCCAGCCCCCTCACCCAGGTCCGCTACACCGGCAACTACGACGGCACCGTCCTCGGCTGGCAACCCTTCGTCGAGAGCGGCGAGACCCTCGAAGAGCTGATCAAGAAGCACGGCCCGGGCCTCCCCGGACTGCACGACTTCTACCAGTCCGGCGTCTGGGCCACCACCGGCGGGCTCATCCGGGCCGCCGCCGCCGGCCGCCACGTCATGCAGTTCGTCTGCCGCGACGACGACCGGCCCTTCACCGCATCGCTCGACCTCACCGCACCACCACCGACCCACCGGGTCATCCCCGTGCCCGTCCGCCCCGCCGCACCGACGGAGAGGAAGCCATGAAGATCGCGAAATGGGTGGTCCGCGAACACGTCGAGGGCGTGCCCGACGTGGACCGCGTCTACGAGAAGGTCGTCGAGAACGTCGACGTGACCCTCGCCCCCGACGAGATGCTCCTGCGCACCCTGTACGTCTCCGTCGACCCCTACCTCCAGGGCATCGCCCTCGACACCCCCATCGGCCGGCACATGGGCGCCGACTCGATCATGGAGGTGGTGGAGGCGGGCCCGCGCGCCGCACACCGCGCGGGCGACCTCGTCCAGGGCTTCGGCGGCTGGCGCACCCATGTGATCAGCACCGGCGCGGCCGAACTCTGGCAGACCGGCACGTTCCCCATGGTCTTCCCGGCGTACCGCAGGCTGGACCCCCGGTGGTACGACGACGCCCTGCCGCTGCCGACCGCCCTCAGCGTGATGGGCGGACCCGGCATGACCGCCTGGGGGACCCTCTCCAAGTACATGACGATCAGCCCCGGTGAGACCCTCGTCATCAGCGGGGCCTCCGGCGCGGTCGGCGCCCTCGTCGGACAGCTCGCCGCGCTCGCCGGCGCCCGGGTGATCGGCACCACCTCGTCCCCGGAGAAGGCGGACTACCTCACCGGGCTCGGCTTCGACGCGGTGATCGTCTACCGCCACGGCGACGGCGAGGCAACCGTCCGCGAGGCGCTCGCCCGCGCCGCCCCCGACGGCGTCGACCGGTACTTCGACAACCTCGGCGGCACCGTCACCGACGCGGTGTTCCCCATGCTCAACATCGGCAGCCAGGTGGCGGTGTGCTGGCAGTGGGCGACCCAGGTCGGCAACGAGGACACCGGCCCCCGGCTCCTGCCCTACCTGATGTTCCCGCGCGCCACCGTCCGCGGCATCTTCTCCCTGGAATGGTTCACCGACCAGAACTGGCAGGACCTCCACACCGAGCTGGGCGGCCGGGTCCGGCGCGGCGAGGTCGTCTGCGACCACACCCTGCACCACGGCTTCGACCGCATCCCCGCCGCCTACGGCAGCCTCTACGCCGACCGGGCGGCCAACCGCGGCAAGGTCCTCGTCGAGCTCTGACCCGCGAGGCCGGAAGCATCCTCACCACCCATCCCAGGAGGCACGTTGACCGCCACCGAGCCCACGCGTCCCGCGCCGGTGCCGATGCACCGCCTGCACTTCGAGAAACCCGGCCCGCCCTGCCCGACCGAGCTGCCCGGCGGCGGCCCCGCCTGGCTCGTCAGCCGGTACGACGACGTCCGGCAGGTGCTCTCCGACCCGCGGTTCGGCCGGGCACAGCTGTACGCCGCCGACGCACCGGCCCTCTCCGACGTACCCGACCTGGTGAACGACCCGGACCTGATGTTCAACCAGGACGGCCCCGGCCATCTGCGGCTGCGCCGCACCCTGCGGCGCGCGTTCACCCCGAGGGCCGTCGCCCGCTGGCGGCCGTGGATCGCCGCGATCGTCGACGAACTCCTCGACCGGCTGGAGACCCGTCCGCAACCGGCCGACGTGGTGGCGGAGTTCAGCCTCCCGCTGCCGGTGGCGGTGATCAGCCGGCTGATGGGGCTCGAGGAGTCCGCATGGGGCCGGCTGCGGCACTGGAGCGAACACGCCTTCTCCGACGGCACCCACGACGGGGAAGAAGTGGCGTCCTCCCTCGAGGAGTTCAGCGCGTTCGGCGCGGACCTCCTTGAGGAGCGGCGCCGGACGCCCGGCGACGACCTGATCAGCGGCCTGGTCGCGGCGGCCGACGAGGAAGGGGGCGTACCCGAGGCCCAGTTGGTCAGCCTGGTGTGCGGTCTGGTCGTCGGCGGCCACGACAGCACGATGACCATGCTCGGCAACGCGCTGCTCTACCTCCTGGGTGAACGCCGCGAGACCTGGGCCCTCCTCGGCGCCGACGAGGAGGCCGCCGGACGCCTCGCCGACCGCCTCGTCCACCTCGTCCCGCTGGGCGACGACCGGGGCAGCGCCCGCCACGCCGCCACGGACGTCGAGGTCGGCGGGGTGACGATCCCGGCCGGCGCGATCGTGCTCGCCGACTGCGGCATGGCCAACCGCGACCCCGAGGTCTTCCCGCCCGCCACCCTCCACGACCTGTTCGCCCCGCTGGAGGCCCCCACGCTCTCCTTCGGCGCCGGACCCCACTACTGCCTCGGCGCCTGGCTGGCCCGCACGGAGCTCCAGCTCGCCCTGCACCGCCTGGCCGCCCGCTTCCCCGGCCTGCGACTCGTGGAGCCCGCGGACGCGGTCGCCTGGCGCACCGGAACGACCTCCCGCAGCCCCCAGCGGCTCGGCGTCGGATGGTAGGGCCGCCGCTCAGCGGCCCCGGGCGCACAGGGCCGCGTCCACCGCACCCTGGAGATGACGCAGTCCCTCGCCCTCGGCCGTCCAGGTGGTGGTGTAGACGGTCACGGTGGCACGGCCCCCCGAGGCGCGCCCGCCGCCCACCGACCCGCCCGGCAGGTCCCCGCCGTGGCCCCAGTAGACGCCGCCGCAACTGAGCGGGACGGAAGCGACTCCGTAGCCGTACCGGCTTCCGGCGGGGTAGACGTCACGACCGCCGATATCGCTGGTGTCCCGGGTCATCAGGCGTACCGCCCACGTGGGGAGGAGCCGGCCGCCGAACAGCCCGTCCCAGAAGGCGTTCAGGTCCCGGGGGGTGGAGACGAGCCCGCCCGACGCACCGAACTCGTAGCCGGGAAGCTCGGTCACATCCACCCGTCCCGCCTCCGGATCGGCCGGGTGGACACCGTAGTTGCGGGCGTGCGGCCCGCGCAGGGCCAGTTCGCCCGGCGCCGGCCAGTAGGTGTCGGTCAGCCGCAGCGGCCGGAGGATCTCGCGCTCGATGTAGGTGCGGAAGCCGACCCCCGTCACCTGGTCGATCACCATCCCGAGCACCAGGTAGTTGGTGTTGGAGTAGCCCCAGTCGCCGCCCGGCTCGAAGACCGGCGGCTCCGCCAGGGCGAGCGCCAGATAGTCCTCGGGCGTGCCGGGCCGGTCCCAGTCGACCAGCGGTGTGTACTCCGGCAGCCCGCTGGTCTGCTTGAGCAACTGGCGTACGGTGACGGCGTGTCCGGCCAGCTGCGGTACGTGGTCGCCGGCCCGGTCGTCGAGCCGGATCCGGCCGTCCGCGACCAGCCGCATCACGGCCGTCGCGGTGAACGCCTTGGTGTTGCTGGCCAGCCGGAAGCTGCCCTTGGAGCCGACCATCGCGCGACCGGACTCCAGGTCCGCGACCCCGGCGGTCCGGGTGCTCCTGCCGTCGAACGCGAGAGCGCCCGGCACCCCGTCCCGCTCGACGAGCAGATCCAGCTGCCGCTGCACGGGGTCGGGCCGGTGCGCGGACGCCGCCGGGGCGAACGCCACGGCGAGCGTGGTGGTGAACAGAAGAGCGGTGGTGAGGCGCTTGCGGTACATGGGTCCCCCTGGACGTGGCCCCGGCCGGGCTGCGGATGAAGCCCCGGCCGGTGTGGATCGTTCTTCCGCCGACGACCCTGCCAGGCGCCCCGCACCGGGTCAGGCCGTCCGGACCCCGGATCGAGGGTGTACTCAGGCCCCCCGCACGGGGTTCCCCAGAGCCCTCCGCAACACCGCGATCTGCTCGGCGGCCGCCCTGCGCGGGAGGGTGAGCCGGGGGAGCACCCCGTCGAACCCGTGGAACGCGCCGGGCCACAGATGGAATTCGGTCGACACCCCGGCGGCGACCAACCGGAGTGCGTACCGCGCGCATTCGTCCCGGAAGACCTCCAGCTCGCCGACGTCGACGTACGCGGGAGGGAGCCCCGACAGGTCGGTGGCACGGGCCGGCGCCGCGTACGCGGGCACCTCGTCGCCGCCCGCGAGCGGGCCGAGCAGCGCGGCCCAGCCGTAGAGGTTGTTGGCGCGCGGCCAGGTGACCGGCTCGGTGAACTCCCGGCTCGAAGCGGTGGTGTTGCGGTCGTCCAGCATCGGGCAGAGCAGCAACTGGAAGGCGAGGTGCGGCCCGCCGCGGTCCCGGGCCAGCAGGGCCGTGGCGGCGGCGAGCCCGCCGCCGGCGCTGATCCCGCCGACCGCGAGGCGCTCCGGGTCGATGCCGAGCGCATCCGCCTGCTCCGCCGCCCACCGCAGCGCGCGGTAGCAGTCCTCGACGGGCACCGGGTAGGGGTGCTCGGGCGCGAGCCGGTAGTCGACGGCCACCACCGCGCAGCCCGCCTCCAGGACGTACGCCGAGATCCGGGCGTCGTCCATCTCGGGCGTACCGAGCACCATGCCTCCGCCGTGCATCCACACCAGGCAGGGCAGCGGCCCGGGTACGGCCCCGACGGGCCGGTGGAACCGGACCCGCACGGGGGCGAGGCCCTCCGGCCGGTGGTCGGTCACCCGGACGCCCTCGGCGGGCGGCGGGAACACGGTGGCCGCGCGGGCGGAGCGCAGCGCGGCCAGTTCCTCGCGGGTGAGGCCGTCGAGGACGGTGCGCGGCAGCGGGTCGGCGGCCATCGCCGCGGCCATCTCGGGGTCCAGACGGGGATCGTGCGACATCGGGCGGAGCCTTCCTGGGAACCCCGCGACCGCGCCCCGGCGCCGGGTGCCGGGGCGCGGTCGCGGTCGCGGTCGCGGACCTGTGCGTCGGATCAGCGGTCGGCCGCCGTCAGCCGCGTGCGACGGCGATCGACCCCCCGAGCCGGTCGCCCGCCTCGTAGACCAGGTAGGGCACGCCCCGGTCCGTCCCGAAGCTGGGCGAGGCGGCGCGCCCGTTCTCCGGGGCAGCGCTGCCGGAGTCGTAGAAGACCCCGAGGTGGTCCCGGCGGGAGAAGTCGTTGCCGACCTCCGTGATCAGGATGTTCCCGCCGTTCTCCTTGCCGGTGTGATAGACGACGTACGTGCTGCCGCCCCGGGTCAGCAGGTGCGGGCCGCTGAGGTTGTTCACGCCGACGTCGGAGTGGCGCACCAGCGGCTGCTGGGCGAAGGTCCAGTCCCGGCCGTCCTTCGACCAGCCCCAGGCGATGTCACGGTGGTTCGACTGGTTGTTGATCATGAAGAGCATGACGTACCGGGCGTCGCGCGCGGGCAGGTCGTGCCGGAACACCCGTGCGTAGGACGTCTCGTTGGTGCCCGCCGGCAGCATGTCCTTGGTCAGCACGGTCCGGTCGTACGTGAAGGAGATGCCGTCCTTGGAACGGGCGAGCCGGGTGGTGTGGTTCTCGCCGTGGAAGTAGAGCCACAGCTCCTTGACGTCCTCGTTCCACAGGACGTGCGGCGAGGAGACATGGCTGACCTTGTAGTGCGGCTGCCAGTCGTTGGAGACCAGTGGGTTCGCCGGGTACTCGGTGAACGGACCCTCCAGCGAGTCGCCGTACGCCAGGCAGATGCCGCCGGGCGCGTCGTGCGGGGCGTAGTAGAGGTAGTAGCGTCCCAGTGGATTCGCCAGCTTGTCGTAGACGCCCCGGATGCACGGGAAGATGATCTCGCCCGTCGGGTTGTACGTGAGCTGGGAGGGCGTCAGAAGCGGCTTGAGGTGGCGGTAGTCGGGGAAGCCGCCCGGGGCCGCGGCGGCAGGGGCCGCCCCCGCGCCGGTGGCGATCAGTCCGGCGGTCGCCGCCGTCCCGGCGATCGCGCCGCGCAGGAAGATTCGGCGGCTCGGCAGGAACGCGCCGGATGCGGCCGGGGTGGTGTCCTCGTGCGGTGTCATGTCGTTCTCCGTCCCGAAGAGTTGAGCGATCACAGACAGGTGAGCGATCACAGATAGCTGGCGGCGGTGACGCAGAAGCCGCCGAGCGCCACGGCCCAGACGTACGGCAGGGTCCGCAGCATCACCTGCTGCGGTGTCACCCCCGCGTACTGCGCGCTCCACACGGTCTGCGTACTGGTGGGGTCCGACACCCCGAAGACCTGGTTGTACGAGGTGGCCAGACCCAGCACCGCGACGGCCGGGTAGATGCCGGCGGCGATGAGGACACCGGCGATGCCCGCGCCGAGACCGAAGACGTTCAGCGGCCCCCGGTACAGGCAGAGCGGCACGAGCAGCGTGAAGACCAGCACGAACAGCACCGGGTTCTGCGGGCTGACGGCCTTGACCAGCGGCTCCAGCGACTCCACCGCACCGGGCAGCTTCACCGCCGCGAGCAGGATGCCGATGGCGATGAACAGGACGATCGGGGCCGCCGCGACCTCGAAGGAGCCGTACAGCGTGCGCAGCAGCCGCTTGTTCATCTCGCGCGGCCGAGTGGTCGTGACCAGCGCGAACAGGATGCCCGCCAGCATCGAGGGCAGGATCGCGACCTCGAAACCGAGGGCCAGGACCAGCGGCACGACCGGGGTGAGCAGTGCGTACCACGGGGCGTCGCCCAGCTGCTTGCGGCGCGAAACGGGCTTGGCGGAAGCCGACTTGAGCGACCAGGCGTGCTCGACACCGCGCCTGCGCGTCTCGATGAGGACGAAGAGGACGGCGGCGGCCAGCGCGAACGGGAAGAGCTTGAACATGAAGCCGCGCACCGTCTCGACCGGCAGTTCCAGCGCGGTGGAGAAGAACTGCCAGATGGGCAGCTCGAACGGCATGCCGGCGGCGATGCCCATCAGGATCGTCCCGGCGGCGGTGACCTTGGGGATGCCGACGGCGATCATCGCCGGGATGCCGATGATCCCGGCGAGCATCGCCGCCGGAGCCGAGCCGGTGACCGTGCCGACCAGGGTGGAGACGGCGAGGACACCGAGGGCGACCACCACCGGCCGGTCCCCGCCGAACTCGACGATCTTGCGCACCAGGGTGCCCGCGATGCCGGTCTCGTCGAGCAACTTGCCCAGCCAGGAGCCGAGCAGGATCGCGATCATCGTGGCGGCGAGAGCCGGTGCGCCCTCCTGGACGACCGTGTCGAGCACGCTGTTCTCGCCGGTCAGCGGGGCGCCCGCGACGAACGCGATGACAACGGCGAGGATGACGAGCGCGAAGGCGGTGGGCAGCTTGCGAGTGAGCATCGCGGCGACACCGGCCGCCATGACAAGAAGGATGACGACGCCCATGGCGTTACTTCTCTCTTCCGTGCGGGGATCCGTGTGCGGACCCGTGCCGCGGCTCGGCCGCGGTGGCCAGAGCGGCCGTCAGCAGGAGCGGACTGCGGCCCAGACCGCAGACCGTGCGGGCATGGGCGTGGGCGGCGATCTCGTCGGCGCCCGCGACATGGCCGTACAGGGTGTGCCGGCCGGCGCGCAGCACCACGTGGTCCAGGGCGCGCTTCAGCGACTTCTTCGCCGGACCGTGGTGGAGCCGCTCGTGCACCGCCTCGTGCGCGACCGCCGCCGCCCGGACCGAACCGGCCGGATACCAGTGCCGCCAGCCGAGCAGGTCGATCAGCTCGTCGGCGAGCGCCAGGGTGTCGGTGAACAGCTCGACGGTGGGCACCGGCCGCGAGGTGTAGCGGGCCAGGAGCCCCTTCGCCAGGCCACCGTCGCTCTCCACGATCCGGGCCGTCGAGGCGACCGGCGGGAGCGCCGCGCCGAACGCGTCGGCCGTACGGGCCCAGTGGCGCAGCAGCTTCGGATCGCGCCCCTCGTGCGTGGGCGTGTTCGCCAGCAGCCGTACGCCGAACTCGACGTCGTCGTCGGCCTCCAGGACCGCGATGGCGGTGCGTGCGGCCCGGTCGAGCAGGGCGGCCGTCATGAGCGCACCTCCACGACCGCGACGACCGGTTCGTCGGCGGCGCGGGCGCGCAGCTCGCTGCGGGCGAGCGCCAGCAGCGGATCCGGGTCGATCACCCCGGACAGATCGGCGATCCGGGACCCGAGCAGGAGCCGCAGCGCCGGGGCCCGCACCCCGCCGTCCCCGTACGAGGTGGCCTCCTTCACCAGACCGGCCAGCACCTCCGGAGCCCGGCCCACCGTGGTCGTCTCGACCCGGGCGTCCGGCGCGTGCAGCCGTACGACGCCGTCCGCGTCCACGACCCGCACCGGGTGCCGGTCCGCCCGGAACCGGCGGCGCACCTCGGTGCCGTACACGGTGTGGGCCGGCGTGCCCGCGAGGACCCGCACCGAAGTCGGATCGGCCCGCAGGCTCATCGCGGCGGCGCGCAGCCGGTCCGCCTCGTCGGCCCGGTGGGCGCGATCCTGGGTGCGCAGCTCGGTCGCGCCGGTCGCCACGGCCCGTACGGTGCTGGTCTGCGGATCGACCGTGACCTCCACCTCCACACCGTCGGCGGCGGCCCCCTGGGCGATGACGGCGGCCTCGGCCTCCGCGCGCACGGCGAGGATCTGCTCCTGCCCCGCCCCCGGAATGATCCGCTCGACCTGCTCCCGGATGAGGGCGAGCGCCACACCGATGGGGCTGATCACCTCGTTGTGCTGGGCGATCCGGCCCTCCTGGCCGGTGACGGCCGCCAGATGCGGGGTGACGGAGGCAGCGCCGCCGCCCCCGCCGACCAGCAGCGCGGTGTCCTTGTCCAGCCGGTAGTCCCGCATCATCGTCTCGACCACGGACCTCACCTGATCGGTGCCCGCGTCCAGAAGCTTCGTCGCCGCCGTGGCGACATCGGTGCCGAGCGCGGCGGCCAGCGGGGCCAGCGCGGCCTTCGCCACGGCCGGATCGCACCGGGCGAAGTCGCCCTCCGGCACCCGGCCCAGCGCGTTCGCCGCACACGTCATGGTGATCGCGAAGCGGCCCCCGGCGGCGTCCAGCACCGCGTAGTCGGCCGGGTCGTCCGCCATCGGCCGGATCGTGGAAAGGGTCGCGTCGCGCAGATCGTCCACCGTCGAGAAGCAGGCGTACGGCAGCCCCGCGATATGCGCGCTGCGCGGCCCGACGCCGACGACCTTGCCGCCGTCGACGCGGACCATCGACCCGCCGCCGACCCCGACGGTCCGTACGTCGAGCGCCGAGAGGTACGACGTCCGGCCCAGCATGGTGGCGTGCCGGACGGCGACCTTGCCGCGCCGCACGACGCTGATGTCCGTGGACGTGCCGCCGGTCTCCAGGAACAGACCCTCGCTGATGCGCTCCTGCATCAGCGCCCCGGCGACACCCGCCGCCGGTCCGGACAGCACCGTCAGCAGCGGTCTGCGCCGCATCTCGTCCAGCGACATCACCCCGCCGTCGCAGCGCATCACCATCAGCGGCGCGCTCACGCCCGCCTTGGTGATGGACGCGTCGACCAGATCGGCGGTGGCGAGCATGCGGGGCAGGATCGCGGCGTTCACCACGGCGGTCCGGGTCCGCTTGTGGAGCCCGTACAGCGAGGTGATGTCGTGCGCGGCGGTCGTGGGCAGCCCCCGCTCCTCGGCGGCGGCCACGACCGCGTCCTCGCCCTCGGGCCGGTCGACGCTGAACGGCTGGCTGGCGACGACGACTTCGGCGCCCTGCCGCACGACCGCGTCGAGCGCGGCACGTACGGCGGGCGCGTCGTCCGGGTCGGCCACATGCCCGTAGGCGAGCGGCAGCCGCTTGCCGGGCGTCAGCTCCAGCTTGCGGAACGCGGCCAGCCGACGGGTCAGCGAGGCGCTCGGGCCCGCACCGATGCCGATCAGTCCGACGGTGGCGACGTCGCCCTCCAGCAGGGCGTTGGTAGCCTGTGTGGTGCCGTGGGCGAGGAACGTCACGTCCTCGGGCGTGTGGCCGGTCTGCTCCAGCAGACGGTCGAGAGCTTCGACGATGCCGTGGGCGACACCGTCCTCGTGATGGTGGCTGGTGGGTACCTTCACCTGCCCCAGCAGGCTCAGGGTCGTGGCGTCTACGGCCACGGCGTCGGTGAAGGTTCCGCCCACGTCGATGCCGACGCGTATGCGGTGGGTGTTCATGGCTGGGCACCTCCTTGTGCGGATGGCAGGGCGAGGGCGGCAGGTCCGGGGCATCGCGAGAGGTCCGGGCCTGGGGCCGGGCGGGTACAGGTGGAGCTGCGCCCGCCCGGCGCTCCGCGCGCACCCTGGGGGCCGTGCGGTGAAGCGGGTGATGCGTCGGTCGTCCTCCGCGCCGTCCGTCGTGCGCGGACGGGGTCAGTAGCCGCGTACGTCGGGCCAGTGGCGCTGCACGCCGTCGCGCTCCAGCAGCCGGGCGAACACCTCGAACCGCTTGTCCTCGGCCTGGACCTGATGCGGTTCGACGCTGTCGGCGACACAGTGCGCGGCCAGCGCGCCGGCGACCTCGCCGATGTTCCATTCCACCGGGTGGAGCCGGTAGCAGCCGTTGGTGATGTGCGTCGTGCCGATGTTCTTGCCGGCCGGCAGCAGATTGCGGACGCGGCGCGGGACGAGCGCGCCGAGCGGGATCTCGAACGGCACCGAACCGATGTCGATGTAGTTGTCGCCGCCGGTCGAAGGATGCAGGTCGATGCGGTAGTTGCCGACGCCGACCGAGTCCCGGTAGCGGGTGCCGCCGTACGGGCCGACGATGTCGATCGAGACATCGTGCTCGGTGACCGTGGTGACGGCCTTGATCCGCCGCGACTCCCGTACGTAGGGGGCCTTCGCCAGACCGTCCGCCGTGCCGGTGACGTCCGGGCGCAGCCGCAGACCCGGGAATCCCGTGCCGCCGTCCGCCCGGGGGGCCTCGGTCTGGAGCCAGTACAGGACGGACAGCGACAACTGGCGCGCCTCGGCGAGCGCGGCCGCCGAGGTCTCCTCGCCGCCGCCGATCAGTGGCTTCAACCAGTAGTCGTTCAGAGGCCAGTTGACCAGGGTGATGTCGGAGTCGAACGCGCCGGGCCGGTGCAGCTTGCGGGCCAGGATCCGGCGGAATCCGAACAGCTCCTTGTCACCCGCGTCGGCGGACTGGTCGGCGCTGACGTCCAGCGGATCCAGCTCCGGATTGGGGACGAAGGTGCGCGGGACGGCCTCCAGGCTGCGCGGGTCGGGGGCCAGGAAGCCGAGCAGCGGACCCGGCCAGAAGTCCGGCTGATAGGTGCGCCAGAAGTCGTAGTCGGCCGGGCGCTCGATGGTGTGGTCCTCGCCCTCGTGGTGCGAGAGCGCGAAACACACCGTGATGCCCTGCTGGTTGAGGGGCTGCGCCTCCTCGGGGGCGTGCGGTTCGTCGAACTCGCTCCGCGCCTCGGCGCCGATGACGTGCTCCACCCCCGCGAGTTCGAGGAGTTCACCGGTCTCGGTGGCGTCGATGACGTAACGGGCGCTGATAGTCAGCCGGTTGCCGCCGCGCGGATCGGCGAGCGTCACGGACCGCACGGTGTCGTCGTCGCCCGCCTCGGCGGCCACCGGCCGGTGTTCGGTGAGGAGCGTCAGCCGCCCCGAGGAGCGGTGCGGCGCGAGCATGCCCTCCATCACGGTCAGGGCGACGCGCGGCTCGTGGCACAGCTTGCTGACGCGCCCGGCGCCCGGGTTGAGGTTGCGCAGCGCCAGGGCCTCGGAACGCATCGGGTACCACTGGCGGTAGTAGTCCCGGATGGAGTCGCGCAGGGTGCGGTACGAGGCGGTGGTGCCGAACTCCTCGACCCACGGGTGCTCGTCCGGCGGAACCGCCTGCGAGGTGAGCTGGCCGCCGATCCAGTCCGTCTCCTCGGTGAGGACGACGGTGCGCCCCGCCCGGCAGGCGGCGAGAGCGGCGGCCACGCCGCCCAGTCCGGCGCCCACGATGAGGATGTCGGGTTCGGATATCACGGTTCTCCTTGAAGTGCTGTGTGAACGTGGTGCGTTGATGCGCGGTGCGACCGCCTCCGGAGGCCGGGTCGGAGATGTACGGGGCGTCGGAGATGCCCGGGAGTCGGAGATGTACGGGGTGTCAGAGACGTACGGGGGCCGGGCCGGCCGTCTCGCCGGGCCGGAAGGTGCAGGCCACCAGGGGCTCCGTCGCCTCCTCCCCGGCCACCAGCGCGGCGAGCATCCGCACGGCGGCCGCGCCCAGTTGGGGCCGGGGGACGTCGAAACCGGTGGGGACGGGCCCGTCCGCCAGATCCGGCGGGGGGCTGCCGAGCAGGGCGAGCGAGGCGTCGCGGGGGCAGTCGATGCCGACGAAGTGCGCGGCGCCGTGCAGGGCGCGCCAGGCGTCGCCGGTGTCGGTCTCCTCCGCGACGAACGCGGTCACGCCCTCGTCGAGCCAGCCGCGCAGCCGCTCGGCGGTCAGGTCGCGCTCGGGGTCGGCGGAGCGGAAGACGGCGGCGGGACCGCCGGGCAGCCCCGCCTCCTCCAGGCCCTTGAGGAAGCCGTGCTCGCGGTCGGTGGACGCGGGGGCCTCGTCGTCCTCCCGTACGAGCACGATGCGCCGGTGCCCGAGGGCCGCGAGGTGCGCGACGACCTCCTGGGCCCCGCTGATGTAGTCCGCGCCGACCCAGGCCAGCCCCTCCAGCTCGTCCCGGCGGCCCAGGTGGACCACGGGGAAGCCGTCGGCGACCAGCCGCAGCAGTTCGTCGGCGGGGGCGTGGCGGCCGAGGAAGAGACAGCCGTCGGCGAGCCGCACCCGGTTGAGGGCGTTCGGCCCGGCGGCCCCCGCGCCGCCCGTGCTGGAACCGGTGAAGAGCACCAGGTCGTAGCCCCGGGCCGCGGCCTCCTGCTCGACGCCGACCAGGAAGGGGTAGTACGAGTGCTGGACGTCGGTGGGGAAGGTGGACGTGAAGCTGAAGACCCCGAGCAGATTGTTCCGTGCGGCGGCGAGCCGGCTGGCGGCCGGATCCGGCACATAGCCCAGGGCCCGCACCGCGTCGAGCACCTTCTGCCGGGTCTCCTCGGAGATCGTGGCGCCCTGCTTCCGGGCCCCCAGCACCAGCGAGACGGTGGCCTGCGAGACCCCCGCGAGCCGGGCGACCTCGGCCTGGCGCGGCCGGGACGTACGGCCCGCCGGGGCGGGCGCCCGGCCCGGGCGGGACCGCTTCCTGGGTTCTTCCACGGTGTTCCTCCGGATCACTAATGCGTATTACTAATGCGCATTAGTGAGTACTGTGAACCTCCGTTCCGCACGGGTCAAGGGATCGCGCAAGACTTCTTTCGGCCGTGTGGGTACAGGCCTGTGCGTGCGGGGTCACCAGTCGTGCACGGTCCCGTCGTGGAGCCGGTTGACCGGCAGATAGGCGGGCGCGTACGGGTGGGCGGCGGCCAGCTCCTCGTCGAGCTCCACCCCGATACCGGGCGCCTCGCCCGGGTGCAGACAGCCGTCCGTGAAGGTGTAGGCGTGCCGGAACACCGCCTCGGTGAGCGGGGTGTGACCGGAGTACTCCTGGATGCCGAAGTTGTGCACGGCCAGGTCCAGATGGACGGCGGCCGCCATTCCGACCGGCGAGATGTCCTCGGGACCGTGGACGGCGCTCTTGATCTGGTACTGCGCGGCGAAGTCGAAGAGCTTGCGCAGCGGGGTCACGCCACCGAAGTGGGTCACCGCCGAGCGCACGTAGTCGATCAACTGCTCGGTGATCAGGGCCTGGTAGTCGTACACCGTGTTGAACACCTCGCCGACGGCCAGCGGCGTGGTGGTGGACCGGCGGACGAGGCGCAGCGCCTCCTGGTTCTCGGCCGGGGTGCAGTCCTCCAGCCAGAACGGCCGGTAGGGCTCCAGGTCCTTGCCGAGCCGGGCGGCCTGGATCGGGGTGAGCCGGTGGTGGGCGTCGTGGAGCAGCGGCAGTTCGGCGCCGAACTCCGCGCGTACCGCCTCGAAGACGGCTGGCACATGGCGCAGATACGCCGCGGTGTCCCAGTCCTCCACCAGCGGGCGGGCCTGCTGGTGGAGGACCGGCGCGCCGGTGTCATCGGTGGCCGACACCCCGTACACCGCCTTGAGTCCGGGGATGCCGGACTGGATGCGGACGGCCGGATAGCCCTCGGCGAGCCGGGCCCGTACGGAGTCGAGCAGCTCGGGGATGTCCCGGCCGTTGGCATGACCGTACGTACCGATCCGCTCCCGGCTCGCGCCGCCCAGCAACTGGTACAGCGGCAGCCCGGCGGCCTTCGCCTTGATGTCCCACAGCGCGACGTCCACGGCGGCGATGGCGGCCATCGTCACCGGACCGCGCCGCCAGTACGCGCCCCGGTACAGCGACTGCCAGGTGTCCTCGACGCGGTGCGGGTCGAGGCCGATGAGCAGCGGGGCGACATGGTCGGTGAGGTAGCTGACCACCGCCAGCTCCCTGCCGTTCAGGGTGGCGTCGCCGAGGCCGGTGAGCCCTTCGTCGGTCGTCAGCTTCAGGGTGACGAAGTTGCGGCCGGGGCTGGTGACGACGACCTTCGCGTCGACGATCTTCATGCGTGTGCGCTCTTTCCGCAGGTGGGGTCGGAGGTCGGGGGAGTGGGGGTTCAGCCCCTGGTGTCAGCCCTTGGTGGCGCCGGACGTCAGCCCGGCCACCAGGTACTTCTGGCCGAGGACGGCGGCGAGGACGACGGGCACGGTGATGAGGGAGGCGGCGGCCATCAGACCGCCCCAGTCCGTGCTCGCGTAGGAGATGAAGTTGAACAGGGTGACCGGCACGGTCTGGGTCCGGTCGTCGGAGAAGACCAGCGCGAACATGAAGTTGTTCCAGCTGAAGACGAAGGCCAGCAGCGACGCGGTCGCGGTGCCGGGGGCGGCCAGCGGCAGCGAGATGCGCCAGAACGCGCCGAAGGCGCTCAGCCCGTCGGTGCGGGCGGCCTCCTCCAGCTCGACCGGCAGCCCCGCGAAGAAGCTGATCATGATCCACATGATCAGCGGGACCGAGACGAACATATGGCTGAGGATCAGCACCGTGTAGGAGCCGACCAGGCCCATTCGCGCGAACAGGTAGTACCAGGGAACCAGCAGCGAGATCGCCGGGACGATCCGCGCCACGAGGATCACGGAGCCGGTGCGGTGCATGGAGAACCGGCCCACCGCCCACGCCGCCGGGACGGCGATCACGGCGGAGAGCACCGTCGAAACCACGCCGACCAGCAGGGAGTTGCCCATCGAGCGCACGATCTGGCCGGCCTCGACGACGGCGCGGAAGTTGTCCAGCGTGGGCGTGAACCACAGCCCGACCGAGGGGTCCGTGACCTGCACATTGGTCTTGAAGGCCGCGGCGAACATCCACACGAGCGGCAGCGCGAAGACGAGCGTCACGAGCGTGATGGCGATGCCGCGCAGCCACGAGCCGTACGGCCGCCCGGGCCGGGGCCGGGCGGGGGAGAGGGTGGCACTCATGCGTTCTTCCTTCCGCCCCGGCGGCGCAGCAGCACCACGACACCGATGATGAACAGCGTGAACAGGACCAGGACGGCGGCGGCCAGGCCGTACTCCTGGTAGTCGAAGGTCAGCCCGTAGGCGTAGACGTTGAGGGTCTCCACCTCGAAGTCGGAACCACCGCCCGCGCCCTTGGTGGCGTAGAGGATGTCGAAGGTCTTCAGCGCGTCGACGGCGCGCAGCACCAGCGCGGTGGCGAGCGTGGGCCCGAGCATCGGCAGGACGACGTACCGGAAGCGCTGCCAGGCGTTCGCCCCGTCGACCAGAGCGGCTTCCTCGGGCTCCTCGGGCAGCGTGGTGAGCCCGGCGAGCAGCAACAGGGTCATCATCGGCGTCCACTGCCATACGTCGATGAGCATCAGCGTCGGCAGCGACTGCCCGACCGAGCCGAGGAACTCCTGCCGGGGCACGCCGACCGCTTCGAGGAGGTGGTTGGCGATGCCGTTGGTGGGGTCGAGGATCAGCAGCCACAGGATGCCGATCGCGACCGGTGTGGCGAGCAGCGGAACGATGAGCACGGTGCGGACCCAGCGCATCCCCCGGAACGGCTTGCGCATGAGCATCGCCAGGGCGAGCCCGAGCACCGTCTCCAGCACCACCGCGCCGACGGTGAAGACCAGGGTGCGGCGGGCGGCGGGCCAGAACCGGCGGGTGTCGCCCAGCGCGTCGGTGAAGTTGCGCAGACCGACGTGGGCGCTGTCGGCGTTCACCGCCCCGAAGGCGTCGGTGAGGCTGAGATTCAGCGTGAAGACCAGCGGAAAGACGATCATCAGGCCGACGAAGAGGACCGCCGGGGCGAGCATCGCCCACTTGAGCCGCCGGTTGGCCTGCTCGAAGGTCCGCTGCCGCCGCCCGGCCCCGGGCGGCGTCGGGTGTGCCGTACGGACGGCGGAGCCCCGGGTGGCTTCTGCGGTCCCGGTGGCCCCGACGGCCTCGGTTGCCTCGGTGGCGGGCATCAGGACTCCTTGTGGCGGTTGTCGCGTACGAGGAAATCGGCGAACTCCGCGTCCGCGTCGCGCACGACCGGCCGGACGGACTGGCCGAGGATGCCCGCGACCAGCGGACGGCCGACGATGTCCCGGGCGCGGCCGACCTGGAGGACGCGGGGCCGGTCGTGGCCCACGCCGCGTTCCGCGTTGAGCCGCATGGCCTCGGCCAGCTCCGGCGGGAAGGCGGCCAGCGTCTTCGGGTCGGACCACACCGAGGAGCGGGCGCCGGGTATGCCCTCCGACTGGAGCGCGGCCGACATCTCGGGACCGGCGGCCCACCGGATGAACTCCCAGGCTTCGTCGCGCAGTCGGGAGAAGGTGTTGATGCCGAGGCTCCAGGAGGGAATGTTGTGCGGTCTGGCCCCGGCCGGCCCGGCGGGGAAGGGGGCGAAGCCGACGGTCTCGCGCACCCGGGACACCTTCGGGTCGAGGAAGCTGCTGTAGATCGCGTCGGCGTCGACGAAGAAGGCGGCCTTGCCCTGCGCGAAGATCGGCATCGCCTGTTCGAGGCTCATGTTGGTCGCCCCGGGCGGCCCGGAACCGGCCAGTAGCCGGCCGTAGTACTCGTACGCGGCGACGGCCTCGGCGCTGCCGATCCCGGACTTCCCGTCCACGACGAAGTCCCCGCCGTGCGAGTAGAGGAAGCTCGACCACTGGGACACCGCGCCGCTGCGCTGGCCCCGGCCGACATACCCGTAGAACCCGTCCTTCCGCCGGGTCAGCTCCCGCGCGGCCTCCATCAGCGCCTCCAGGGTGCGCGGCGGCCCGCCCAGGTCCGCCACCAGGTCCTTGCGGTAGTAGAGCGCGGGGCGTTCGGTCACCACCGGGACGCTCAGCACCTTCCCGGCCGTGACCGACGCCTCGCGCGGGGCCTCCTGGAAGTCGTCCCAGGCGAAGTGGGCGTCGTCGGCGACCCGGTCGCTCAGGTCGGCCAGCCAGCCGTTGTGCCCGAAGAGCAACTGCTCCTGGAGCGCGCGGACCATCATCACGTCCACATCGGTGCCCGAGGCGTTGAGCTTGACGTTGTAGCTGCTGGCGAGCTGGTCGGCGGTGAGCAGCGTCATGGAGACCCGCCGCCCGATCCGCTCCTCGAACTCCGCGGTGCGGCGCTTGACCGCCTGGGACCAGACGTGGTTGATCGCCATGATCCGCAACGGTGCGTCGGCCGAGGGCGTGCCGCCCCCTCCCGAACAGGCGCTCAGCGCGCCCGCCCCGGCCGCCGCCGCGACCCCTGCGGCGAGCCTGCCGAAGGCGCGCCGGCTCAGGGGCTGGCTGCTCGTGGACATCCTCGTCCTCGTTTCTCTGCGTGCGTATCGCGTGCCGGCCGGTGCCCGAGGGACCGAACCGGTGGATCTGGTCCAACCTGGTCCAACTGGTAGGACCAGTTGCCATGGACGGGACCGTAACAGCAGGGAAACCTCCCCGACCAGACCCTGAAGCGAAGATTCCGCGGACCGGACGGACGAGTTCCGCCCCGCCGGCCTGCGGGTCGGCTACTGCCCCGGAGGCGTCCGGCGGCCCTCGGCCTGGTCGAGCAGCGTCTCGATGTGATGGCGCGCCATCGTGTCGACCTGGACGTCGAGATCGGCCCCGTACGTCCGCAGGCCCAGCATCAGATGCTCCCGCATCCGCGCGCAGGCGAGGTCCACGTCCCGCGCCTCGACCGCCTCGAAGATCTCCGGGTGGTGCGGCACGCCGGGTTCACCGATCGAGGGGTCGGAGTTCGAGCGGAGCATCATCTCGAACATCATCCCGCCGATCGAGGACAGCATGATCCTCAGCACCGGGTTCTTGCTGGCCACGGCGATGGCATCGTGGAAGTCCATGTCCGCCTGGGCCTTGACGACGACATCGGTCGCCGACTCCAGAGCATCCCGGGCGGCCCGCATCGCCGCGATGTCCTCGTCCGTGGCCCGCCCGGTCGCCAGCCGGACCATCTCGACCTCCAGCGGGATCCGCGCCTCGATGAGCTGCCGGACGGTGGGCCGTCCCGCCCGGTACAGCGCGTCGTACCCCCGGGCCTGCCCCGAGGACTGCTCACGGACGAAGGAGCCGCGCCCCGGGGCGACTTCGATCAGATGCTGGGCCTCCAGGCGCCGCAGCACCTCGCGCACGACGTTCCTGCTCGCGCCGAACTGGGCGGCGAGCTCCCGCTCGGAGGGGAGCTTCGTCCCGACGGCGATCTCGCCGGAGCGGATGTCGTGCTCCAGCTCACGGGCGATGCGCTCCGTCAGGAGCCCGCGCCGGGCGGGGTCCCCGGCCGGACCCGGCCGCGCGGAACCCGACGGGGATGAGGGGACGGACGGCTGCATGATCGCAGCGTACAGGCCGGTCGGAGTGCGTTCCGCGTAGGTCCGCCCCTTCTCCGCGTGCTTTCACCGCGAGCCTTCACCGCGAGCCTTCTCCGCGCGCCCGCCCAGGACCTGCCCTATGGCATCGCCTCGGGTGGTGCCGTGATACTGCGACCCAGCCGTCGTACCGAAGGGACCGATGTGACGTACCGACTCTCCGCAACCACCCGGCTCGGCCTGGGCGGTGTGGCGCTCCTGCTCGTCCTCGCAGGCCCCGCCCTGCCCGCCACGGCATCCCCGGCGGACACCGCCCGCGGCGCCGGCACGGCGACGACCGTCGAGGAGCAGCGCCTCGACCGGGCCGCCCCGCGGGAGATCCTGCGGCGCAGCGGATTCGACGCCCTCGCCCCGCGCTTCGAGCGATCCCTGGAGCGCTCCCGGAGCTACGCGCAGGCGGAGCGAACGGTGACCCGCCACGCCCGGGCGCTGTGGCAACGCGCCGTGGACCGCGCCCAGGGCCGTGGACCGGCCGCGGGCGACCTGGACCGGGGCGACGACCGCCCGTTGTACTGGGCCCGCCTCGCGCTCAGCCGCGAACTGCGCGCGTGGGAGCCGTCGTTCGAGCTGAACGACGAGCAGCGCAGGGCTTTGCACACCGCGCTGGAGACCTCCTCGCGCGGCCAGCAGGACATCCGCTTCCCGGGCCACCAGGTGAAGCGGGTCCTCGTCACCGGCTTCGACCCGTTCACGCTGGACAGGGACGTCCGGATCGGCAACCCCTCGGGCGCGAGCGCGCTCGCCCTGGACGGCACCCTGGTGCGGACGGCCGACGGGCCGGCCCGGATCGAGACCGTCGTCTTCCCCGTACGCTGGGCGGACTTCGCGGAGGGGACCGTCGAGCGGGCCCTGGCCCGGCAGCTGCCGCGCCTGGACCTGTTCACCACCGTCAGCCAGGGCCGCGAGGGCCGCTTCGACGTGGAGCGCACCAACGGCGCGTGGCGGGGCGGCTTCCCCGACAACGAGAACGCGGCGAGCACCGGGCTCGTCCCCGTCACCGACCCCGGCACGCAGCCGCAGTGGACCTCCACCACCCTCCCGTACCGACAGCTCACCGAAGCGGACACGGGACGCTTCCCGGTGTACGACAACACCGAGGTCACCGAGATACCGGCGGGCGGCACCCAGCCGGTGACCAGGCCGGACGGGCCCACGCCGGGCTCGGCGGCGCGGGCCGGCGGCGGTGGAGACTACCTCTCCAACGAGATCGCCTACCGGGTCACCCTGCTGCGCGACCGGCTGGGCCTGCCGAAGCTGCCGGGCGGCCACCTCCACACACCGATCCTGCGGTTCGGCCCGGAGAACACGGACCCGCAGACGGGAGTTGTCACCGACCCGAACTTCGAGCGCAACCGCTCGGACATCGTGCGCCAGGTCAGGGAACTGGTGAGGACGGCGGTGGGCGCGTCCGGCTGAGCGGCTCGGCGGATCGTGCCCGTGCCCCCGCCCGTGCCCCTGCCCGTGTCCGTGTCCGAGGGGAGGCCCATACTGGAACCATGCGGACTCGACCGGTGCTCGTCTTCGACGGAGACTGCGGCTTCTGTACGACCTCGGTGAGGTTCGCCGAGCGACGTCTCCGGCCACGCTGCGAGGTCGTCCCTTGGCAGTTCGCGGACCTGGCGGAGCTGGGCGTCACCCAGGAGCGAGCCGAGCACGAGGTGCTGTGGGTGACGCCGGCGGGGCGGGTGTACGGGGGCGCTCAGGCTGTCGCGAAGGTGCTGCTGCGCTCGGGCCGGGGATGGGCGCTGCTGGGCGCCCTGCTCATGCTGCCGCCCGGCCGGTGGGTCGCCCCTCGCGTCTACCGGCTGGTGGCGGAGAACCGTCACCGCATGCCGGGAGGAACCGCGGCCTGCGCACTTCGGGACGGCGGGAAGAGCTCCGTTCCTCACGGTTGAGCACCGAGCCGGAGCTCTGGCCTCCGTCACAGCCATCATGATCCTGTCCCGGTGAGATCGCCAGGTGTTCGGTCTCCCGGTGACGTCGCACGTCGAGTGCGGGGCTGTTCCTGCGCGGACTCGACAGCCCGCCCGATTGGCGTGAGGCGAGGTCGCCCATGCCGGGCCGGTCGAGCACCGCGCCCACTGTCGCGTGGGGTACGGACGTCATCGCCGTAGTGCGCGGCCAGGGCGTCCAGGTCGGCCCCGTCACCGGCCACCACGGTCATCCCGGGCGAGTTGACGGCGGCCACGCTCAATCGCGGGTAGGCGCTCAGGACGTCCCGTGGTCGGCCTTGGTGATCGTGCAGACGCCGTCCACGCACTGGCGCTCCAGACGACCGCGGGAGATGGTCTGCGCCAGCCCGACCATCCAGCAGGTGGGGCAGCCACGGAAAGCGATCAAGGCCAACGGGGCCGCCAACAGGGCGGCCGGGCCGGCGACGGGCACCAGGGCGATCGAGCCGGCGATGAGCCCGAAGCCGATGGCGCCGCGCGCCAGATGGCGCGGGACGGACTTGCTGGCGAAGTTCATCCCGGGCGGCGCGGACGGCGCGGACGGTGCGGTGCCGGGGGCCTTCTCGTCCTGTGCGGGCTTCACGATTTTCAGGGTGCTCAAGGTGTTCACGGTTGCGAGTCTCCTTCGACTGGTCGGTCGATGGCTTGATCGGGTACTCGGTCGGTCGCGGCCAACGATTGACGTAGCGCTGAACGCGCTCTGTGCAGCCGCGACTTCATCGCGGCGTTGCTCAGACCGAGCGACTGGGCGACGGTCTTGCCGGGCAGCCCCTGAACGTCCCGCATGATCAGGACCTGACGCAGGTCACGGGGGAGGGCGCTGACCGCGGTCGCGATCCGCTCCACCTCCAGCTTCTGCAGCACCGCGTCCTCGGCGGAGGGTTCCGCGGGCGCCTCCGATTCGGCCGGCGCCTCGCCCCTGCGCGGGACGAGCAGCCGCACGTGCCGGAGGCATTCGTTGCGCACGATCCGGAACATCCATGAGGCAAGAGCGCCGGTGGCTCGCAAGGTGCCGATCTTCCGGTAGAGGATGATCAGCGCTTCTTGTGCCGCGTCCTCCGCGTCCTGCGGCGAGGCGCACAGCGATATGGCGAACTTGCGCACATGAGGCTGCGACTCCATGACGACGGTGGTGAGCGACGTGACGTCGCCGTCCTGAGCAGCCTTGATCAGCCGCTCGTCGGGCCAGGGGAAGCGTTGATTCATGTGCTACTCATACCCGTAAGGCGCCCCGCTCGCAGGAGTTGGTCAGCTTCGGCTCTTGTAGCGCCGCATCAGGTGCCAGCTGCACGCGCCCACGAGCAGGACTCCGATGACTACGAGGGTGGTGACCATGGTCGGTGTTTCCTCCCGGTTCCGCCGGCCCGTTCGGCCGGTACACACATAGGAGTCGGGGAGGTCCGGAAAGGATTCACCTCCGGCCGAAGTTTCCCCGCGGCCCTGATCGACGACCGCCTCACCAGGCCGCCGGGGCACGGAGGAGTTGCGCCACGCACCGCGCGACAGCCACCCGGTGTTCACGCCGCGTATCCGGGGAATCCCTAGCGTTCGGGTGCGACGCACAGGATCGACCGACACGTCCGGACCGCCGGACACGGAGGCACACATGCGCTCACGTCCACGCCCGCACTCCGCCCTGCTGTCCGCGGCGGCTGCCCTGTCGGTCGCCGCTCTGGTCATGGGGGGTGTCGACGCCGCGACGGCACCCGCCCACCGCGCCCAGGAGGACGCCCCTGTCGATCTGGCCTCGGCCAGCGGCGGCGCGGGCAGCGACGTCCCCGTGGTCGCGCACCGCGGAGCGCCCCGCAACGCGCCCGAGGAGACCCTCGCGTCCTACCGGGAGGCGCTCGCCCAGGGCGCGGACGTCCTGGAGGGCGACGTACAGCTGACCTCCGACGGCCGGATGGTGCTGGTGCACGACGACACGCTGGCCCGCACCACCGACGTCGCGGAGGTGTTCCCCGACCGGGCCGACGCGAAGGTCGGCGCGTTCACTCTCGCCGAGATCAAGCGGCTCGACGCCGGCACCTGGCACCGTGAGGGATTCGCCGGGGAACGCGTCCCGACCGTCGAGGAACTGCTGAAGCTCAACCGCGGCCGGGCCGCCGTCACCCTGGAGCTGAAGTCCCCCGTCAACAGCCCCGGCGTCGCCACCGAGCTCGCGAAGCTGCTGGACCGCTACGGGCTGGACGACGCCGGCCGCACCCGGTTCGGCGCCTGGAAGATCATGGTTCACTCGCGGGACAAGGACGCTCTCCACGCGTTCGGGTCCGTCCTCCCCGACGTCCCGCTGGTCCACCTGACCGGCGGCGCCATGCTCGGCGACGCGGAGCTGAAGGACCTGTCGACCTGGACCGTCGGCGTCTTCGCCGACCCGCGTCTGACCACCGCGTCCGACGTGAAGCGCGCCCACGACGCCGGCCTCGTCGTATACAGCGACCCGGTCGACAGCCCCGAGCAGATCGACATGGCTCTCGACCAGGGCTACGACTACCTCGTCACCAACCTCACCGGGACCGCGACCCGCGTCCGCGACGGCAAGAACCCCGAACCCCGCGCGGCCGGTGTCGTCGTCGACCACGTCATCGAGAACCCCAGCGGCGATGACGTACAGGCCGAGACCGGCGAACACATCACGCTCCGCAACACCACCGGCCGCCCGATCGACGTCGGCGGCCACTACCTGCGGGACGGCGCCGGGAACGTGCGCGTGTTCATCGGCGACGGCTATGTCATCCAGCCCGGCAGCCTGCTCAAGGTCTACATCGGCAAGGGGACGAACTCGCCGACGGCGTACTACAACGGCTACACCACCGGCATCCTGAACAACACCGCCGGGGACACCATCCAGTACTACAACGAGCGGCACCAGATCGAGGACGTCTACTCGTACATCGCGCCGCTCACCTGACCGGTGCGAACGCATGTGGTCAGCATCAACCCTCGGAAGCCCGGTGGGAGCTGACCGGGACCGCGAATCGTTGTAGGGTACGAAAACAGCCCTTGACCTGCAATAACGCAGGCAGGGAGCCTAGCCCAGGAGTACCCCGATGATGCGCACCATGTTTAAGTCCAAGATCCACCGGGCCACCGTCACCCAGGCTGACCTGCACTACGTCGGTTCCGTGACGATCGACGCCGCCCTGATGGAGGCCGCCGACCTGCTGCCCGGCGAGCTGGTCCATATCGTTGACATCGACAACGGCGCCCGCCTGGAGACGTACGTCATCGAGGGCGAGCGCGGGTCCGGTGTCATCGGGATCAACGGCGCGGCCGCACACCTCGTGCACCCCGGTGACCTGGTCATCCTGATCAGCTACGCACAGGTCGACGATGCCGAGGCCCGTGCCCTCGTGCCGCGGGTCGTGCACGTGGACGCGGACAACCGGATCGTGGCGCTCGGCGACGACGCCTCGGCGCCGGTTCCCGGGACCCGTACGGAGCGGAGCCCGCAGGCCGTCGTCGCGGGCGGCTGAGAGCGTCATTTCGCGCATACCTCCACGAACGGGAGAGCAGGAGCCATGGCGGAGAACGCAGCAGTGGAGATCAGGGACGACCGGGAGCACGGCAACCTCGTGGCGTACGAGGACGGCAAGCCGGCCGGGACCATCGCGTACTTCGTCATGGACCCGGCTCCCGGCGCGCTCGTGGCCGTGCACACCGTCGTCCGGCCCGAACACGAGGGCAAGGGCATCGCGGGAGCGCTCGTGAGGGAGTTCTACGCCACGGCCGCCCGCGAGGGCGTCCCCGTCGTGCCGCTGTGCCCGTACGCGGCGAAGTGGGCGCAGCGCCACCCCGACGAGGCGCCCGAGGCCCCGGCCGAGCTCGTCCAGGAAGCGGAGCGGCAGCTCAGGAACCACCCCGAGCTGTTCTGAGAGCTGCGACCTCTGTGCTTCCCGTCAGGCGCTCAGCTCTGTCGCGGACCCGCTCCGGGGCTCGAGGTCCTCGCGGATGTACCACTCGGTGCTCAGCACTTCGCGTTGCACCGCCGGAGGCAGCGCGGCGATCCGGCCCGGTGCCGCTCCCCGTTCCACCTCGCTGCGGTGCGCGAGGATCGCCGCCAGCTTCTGCGGAAGCCAGGGGCCGACATCGACCGTCGTGGTGATCCACGCGTCCTCCGTGCAGTACAGCGCGTCGGCCGGCGTGCCCGGCCGGGCCAGCCGTCCGCCCACCGGAACCGCCGCCGAGCGGGGATGCGTGGCCAGGTACAGGGCGCTCGGCTGCCAGGGCTCGCCTGCCTGTGGGCAGAAGTGGGGAAGTCCGGCGGCCCGGACCGCCAGCGCGGTGACCCGGTGGGCGTGCACGTGGTCCGGGTGGCCGGTCATGCCTCCGTAGGCGTCCGCCGTGATCACGACCTCCGGCCGGACCTCACGGATGTGGCCGACCACGGCCGCCACGGCCTCGTCCAGCGGTGCGTCGAGGAACCGGGGCCTGCCCGGGGCCGACTCCGGTACGCGGGCGTCCGCGTAGCCGAGCAGCCGTGGGGCGCCCGCGCCCAGGGCGTCGAGGGCCCGGGCGAGCTCGACGGCCCGGTGTGTGCCCTCCGCCCAGGTTGCCGTGACCACCGCCGTGCGGGCGCCGGCCGCCGCGTGCTGTGCGAGGACCCCTCCGCAGAACAGGGACTCGTCGTCCGGATGGGCGTGGACGGCGAGAACGCTCGGCAGGGGCATGGGGGACACCTTTCGCATCGACAGTCATCGACAGTGGTGGTCACGGAGGCCTGGGCGGGTCGGACGCGTCGGCACACGGCTCCGTGCGCCGCTGTCGCCGGGGGACGTACGTGTGGACTCGGCAGGCGCGGGCAGCCGCACCGGGAGACGGTGGAGGAGAGCTCCATCTGTCCTATTCGTGCCGTTGTGGAGGAACGCGATGACCCACCCGTACCCCGACCCCGTACCACCCTCGCCGACGCCTCCGCCCGTACCGGGCCCGCCCACCCCGGTGCCCAGTCCGCCGCCCGTGCCGCCGGGTCCGGCACCGGTGCCGCCCGGCCCCGCGCCCGACCCGATCCCGCAACCGCCGGCGCCGGGCCCCGACCCCGTACCGGATCCGGAACCCGAGCCCCAGCCCGCCGGGACGTGACCGGGGGCCGGTGCCGATAGTTCAGCGGGCCCGGCGCTCCTCGACCCCCTCCTGGTGAGGCCGAGGAGTGCCGGGAACCCCGTCGGCTCAGTCGCCCCGCTCGATCAGCGCGTCCGCGTGTGCGAGGCCGCTCTCCGCCGCGATGGCGTCCATCGACTGCGCGTCCCGCACCGTCGCGAACGTCACCGCCCTGTTCGTGCCGTCCTGCCCTGCCACCGTCCGGAATCCGTAGACCGCGGGCCGCGGCAGGCTGTTGTACGCCCACGGCGTGGAGAAGTAGTAGGCCCCCGTGTCGTACAGCACCACCACATCGTCCTCGGCCAGCTCCGGCAGCTCCCTGCCGTACGCCACCACGTCCCCCGCGAAACAGCACGGCCCCGCGATGTCCTGCGCCAGCACCGGGCCGCCCTTGGGAGCGCCGTCCGGGCCGAACGCCCCGATCCGCAACGGCCAGGCGTCGGGCATGAGGACGGTGCGGGTGGCGGTCTGGGCGCCCGCGTGGGTGAGCGCGATCCGGCGGCCCCCGGCGTCCTTCGTGTACTCCACCCGCGCCCCGATGAACCCGTTCTTCGCCAGCAGCGACCGGCCGAACTCCGTGACCAGCGCATAGCGCCCGGAGAACAGGCCGGGGGCCGCCGACGCCAGGGCCGCCACGTAGTCCGCGTAGGAGGGGTGCACGGTCTCGTCGGCGAAGTTGACCGGAAGCCCGCCGCCGATGTCCAGGCTGGTGATCTGCCGGACGCCCAGCGTCGCGTTGATCTCCTCGGCCAGTTCGTACGTCTGCGCCACCCCGGCCGCGATCAGCTCCAACGGGCAGCCCTGGGAGCCCACATGGGCGTGCAGCCGGGTCAGCCACGGCCGCTCCCGGAAGGCCCCCACGATCCTCTCGCGGGCCCCCGGATCGCGCAGCGCCACCCCGAATTTGGAGGTGTCCGTCGCCGTGCTCATCGCGCCGATCGCGCCACCGCCGACCTGCGGGTTGACCCGCAGCCCGAGCACCGAGGCGGTGCCCGGGTTCCGGAGGGCGTCGATGCGGCGCAGTTCGTCGAGACTGTCGGCGTTGACGGCCACGCCGAGGGCGAGCGCCAGCCGGATCTCGTCGCGGGTCTTGGCGGGGGAGTCCAGGACGATCCGGGACGCGGCGAACCCGGCCTCCAGGGCCAGGCGCAGTTCACCGGGGCTCGCCACCTCGCACCCCATGCCGCAGTCGGCGAGCAGCCGCAGCACGGGGATGAGGGAGCAGGCCTTGGCCGCGAAGGTGTGCAGTACCCCGGGCGTGGCGGAGAAGGCGTCGTGCAGGGTCCCGACGGAGGCGCGCACCCCCTCCGTGTCGATGAATCCGGCGACCGGGCCGCGCTCGCCCAGCAGCCCCTGCTGGACGGCCGCCCGGACGACGGCGTCGAAGCGGGCGGCGGGCGGTGCCGCGCCGTCTTCGTGGTGTGCGGAAGTCGTCTGCGTCATACGGCCAGAGTCCCTGATGGCTGCCCCCAGGGTCAGGCGATCAGGCCGACCACGGCCTCCGGCGTCAGCATCCGGAAGGTGAAGGCCTGCTGGAAGTAGAGGTGGACGCTGGTGGCGTCGTGGTCCGCGTAGCCGATCGACAGGTCCTGGCCCAGGCAGAGTTCGAAGTCTCCGCCCCGGGTGGACAGCAGCACCCCGCCCTTGACCGCGGGCGCCCACAGGATCTCGTCGTCCACCAGGCGGCTCAGGTGCGTCTTGACGGGATACCCGTGGTCCGACGTCTCGGCCGCCTCGGTGAACGCGTCCGCGCCGAGCAGCAGCCGGTACGGTCCGTCGACCCCGGCCAGCCGCAGCCGCGTCACGGCCTGGCTGACCGCCACCGGATAGTCCCGCGCATCCGCGGGCAGCGGCAGCGGATCGTGCGAGGAGCCGTCCCGCAGACCGGTGATGCCGGCCGCCCCGTACCCGTCGATGATCGCCATGTCCTCGGCGAACGCACACGTGCGCGCCGCGTCCTTGACGGGCTGCCAGTCACTGTCCTCGGAGCCGCGCTCCACGTCGTCCACGGCCTGGCGGGTCACCGTGAACGGCACCCGCCACTCGATGACCGGCATGGACGTGCGGGCCCGCGCGACCACGTCCGGGGTGGGCGGGTCGATGTCGCGCTGATGTCCGTCGCCCACGGCGGACAGCGTCGGACCGGCCGGATCGGACACATCGACGACACGGCGGCCGGCGACGTGGCGGCGGAAGGTGCGGCGGGCCTCCTCCTCGATCTCGTTCCAGGCGGAGGGGGTGACCGGTGCGAGTTCGCGGTGCAGATTGTTCATCACTGGGCACTTTCTTGCAGGCTGCCGATGCGCAGCGAACCGTTGCCGGAACCGGCCGGGAGGGACTCCTGCCGGACCGGTGCGGACACCGGTTCCGGCCGGTCCCCGGAGCCGGCCAGGGCGGGCGGGGGCGGCGGAGCGTCGAGGAAGTCGGCGCGGGGGGCGAAGAAGAGCGAGCCCGTGACCGCGGTGGAGAAGTCGAGGATGCGGTCGTGCGTCCCGGGCGGATCGCCGAGGAACATGTTGCGGAGCATCCGCTCGGTCACGTCGGGATCGGCGGCGTACCCGATGAAGTACGTACCGAACTCGCCCTTCCCGAAGCTCCCGAACGGCATGTTCGCCCGCAGGATGTCCCGTTCGGTGCCGTCGGGGTCGGTGATCGTGTTGAGCGCGAGGTGGGAGTCGGCGGGCTTCTCGTCGTCGGGGAACTCCACGTCGTCCAGTTTGGTGCGGCCGATGACGCGTTCCTGCTCCTCCACGGAGAGCGCGTTCCAGGAGGTCAGGTCATGCAGGTACTTCTGTACGACGACGTAGCTGCCGCCCTCGAAGTCCGGGTCGTCCGCCGCCCCGACGAGCGCCGCCGAGCGGGCGTCGTCGCCCACCGGGTTCTCCGTACCGTCCACGAAGCCGAGCAGATCCCGGTGGTCCAGATAGCGGAAACCGTGCGTCTCGTCCACGATCCGCAGGGCTCCGCCGAGCTTGTCGAGCAGCTGGGCCGCCCACGCGTAACAGATGTCCATCCGCTCGGCCCGGATGTGCAGCAGTACGTCTCCCGGGGTCGCCGGGGCGTGGTGCAGAGGCCCGCGCAGCTCCGGGAACGGGTGCAGGTGAGCCGGGCGGGGCCCGCCGAACAACCGGTCCCAGGCGCCGGAGCCGAAGCCCGCCACACAGGCGAGACCGGAGTCCGGGTACCGGAATCCGAGCGACCTGGCGACGGCCGCGAGATCGGGCAGCACGTCCCGCACCGCGCTCTCGCCGCCGGGCTCGATCGTGCCGACCAGGAACAGCGCCGCGCTGGTCAACGGCGCCACGACGGGCTGGACGGAGACGGGATCGGGGACGGCGTCGGGCATGCGCGCACTCCACTGGGAAGGTGAACAGGGCTCGGTGCCACTAAGCCACGCGCCGCGTCCGGCCGCACCCCGGGTGGGCCGGGCGGGGGAGCGCCGGACCGGCCCCGGGCGCCGGCCGGCTCAGCCCGCCTCGGTCTCGGACCGGTCGCCGCCCCAGAGCGTGTGGAACGAACCCTTCCGATCCGTACGCCGGTAGGTGTGCGCCCCGAAGAAGTCCCGCTGGCCCTGGGTGAGCGCCGCGGGCAGCCGGTCCGCTCGCAGCCCGTCGTAGTACGAGAGCGCGGCGGCGAAGCCCGGGGTCGGCACGCCCTGGCGCACGGCCTCGGCCACCACCGCCCGCCAGTCGTCCTGCGCCGCGCCGATCTCCTGCCCGAACTCCTTGTCGGAGAGCAGGCTCACCAGGTCGGGCCGGGAGGCGTACGCGGCGCGGATGCGGTCGAGGAACGCCGCCCGGATGATGCAGCCCGCCCGCCAGATCGCCGCCACGGAGCCGAGGTCGATGTCCCAGTCGTAGGCCTCGCTGCCCGCCCTGATCTGGTGGAAGCCCTGCGTGTACGAGACGATCTTGGAGGCGTACAGGGCCTGTTCCACCCGGTCGGCGAACGCGGCGGCCGCCGCCCCGTCGAGCGGCTTCGGCGTGGGCCCGGGGAGACCGTGGGCCGCCTCCCGCAGATCGGCGTGGCCGGACAGCGACCGGGCGAAGACCGCCTCCGCGATACCCGACACCGGCACCCCGAGGTCGAGCGCGATCTGCACGGTCCAGCGCCCGGTGCCCTTCTGCTCCGCCCGGTCCTGCACGATGTCGACGAACGGCTTCCCGGTCGCCGCGTCCGTGTGGGCGAGGACCTCCGCCGTGATCTCGATGAGGTACGAGTCCAGCCGCCCGGTGTTCCACGCACGGAAGGTGTCGGCGATCTGCGCGGGGGAGTATCCGGCGACGGCGCGCAGCAGGTCGTACGCCTCGGCGATCAGCTGCATGTCCGCGTACTCGATGCCGTTGTGGACCATCTTCACGAAGTGGCCGGCGCCGTCGGGACCGATGTGCGCGGTGCACGGCGTGCCGTCCTTCGCCCGCGCGGCGATCCTCTCCAGCATCGGGCCCAGCGACGCGTAGGACTCCGCCGAGCCGCCCGGCATGATGCTCGGCCCGTTCAGCGCGCCCTCCTCGCCGCCGGAGATCCCCACCCCGACGAAGTGGATCCCGCGCTCGCGCAGCTCCTTCTCACGGCGGCGGGTGTCCTCGAAGTGGGCGTTCCCGCCGTCGATGACGACGTCGCCCTCCTCCAGCAGTGGCGCGAACTCCTGGATCACCGCGTCGGTGGGGTCCCCCGCCTTCACCATGATCACCAGCCGCCGGGGGCGCTCCAGCGCGGCGACGAACTCCTCGGGCGTGCGCGCGGCGATGAACGTGCCCTCGTCACCGAACTCCTCGACCAGGGCGTCCGTCCGGGACGTGGTGCGGTTGTGCACGGCGACGGTGAAGCCGTTGCGGGCGAAGTTCCGGGCCAGGTTGCGGCCCATGACCGCGAGTCCGGTGACGCCGATCTGAGCGGTGCCGCTCATCTGTGTGCTCCTGGGGATCGGATCCGAGTACGTCGGTGAGTGCGGTGAGTGCGGTGGGTGTGGTGGGTGTGGTGAGTGCGGTGAACGTGGTGGGTCCGGTGCGGCGTGGTGCGCTCCGGTCAGGGGAGTACGGGCCCGGGGACAGTCGCGTTCAGGGGTGGGCGCTCGCCCGGGGGCCGCTCACGGCGACGGCGAGGCCGCTGTGCCGTCGGCGGCAGTGCCGGAACCGGGGGCGGCGGGGGGCGGCCCGGCCTCCAGGAGCGCGTCGTCGTCCCCCGGCTCGGGGATCACGTGCATCGCGGCCTCCTCCGCCGACGCCGCCGCGCCGTCGATGCCCACATCGCTCGCGGTGAGGGTGGCCGGGACGCGCCCGTCGGCCTGCTGGGTCAGCCGTCCCGCGCGGGCGACACCGACCTCGTCGTCCCAGAGCTCGCCGTCGCCGTCCACCAGGTCGCCCACGCCGTCGCCGGCGGAACCGTCCGGCTCGGGCACTTCCCTGGTCAGCCGGGTTTCGAGGGACTCTCCGGTGTGCCGCTCGCCGGCCGTGGTGCCGAGTTCGTCGACCACCCACGGGCGGTCCGGCGGCGAATATCCCTCGTCCAGGGGGTCGCCGGTGCCGGACGGATCCATGAGTGTGTCCTCGGCGCCGAGCTGTTCGCCGGGATCGGAAGCCTCGGGTTCCTGGGGCTGGTAGACGGCGTCCCCCCAGTCGGTGTCGCTCATGGCGCGTCCTTTCCTCCGGAGCTCCGGGAGTAGCAAGTTCTCCTGTCCCCTGTACGCAATTCCACTCCCGTCCCGCTCCGGCCGCAAAGGGAAGATCGGTTTCCGGTGCCGGACGCGGGCGCTGTGAACCGGTCCGTACGCAGGTCGCGGCCGGTGCGCCGCGCATCCGGAGAGTCCGGGGGCGTCCGGGGAAGTCAGGGGCAGCCAGGGAGAGCCGGAGCCCGGGGCCGTTCGAATCGCCGTACGGCCCCGCAATAGGGTGATCCCCTATGGGGAATGGACCGCAGTCGCCCGGGGGCGATCACCACCAGCAGGAACCGCCGCAGCCGCAACCGCAGCCGCACGGACAGGCACAGCAGCAGGCGTACGGCCAGGAACAGCCGTACGGGCACGGCCAGGGGCAGCCGTACGGGTGGCCACCGCAGGAGCAGCGGCCCGCCGGGCAGCCCGCCTCCGCCCCCTGGAGCGCGCAGACCGTTCCCTCAGGGCTGCCCCCGCACCCCGGGCCGCCGCCCCCGTCCGGCGGCAGCCGCCGCAGCGCGGTCATCGCCGTCGTCGCGGCCACCGCCGTCGTACTCGCCGCCGGGATCACCGGATTCCTGGTGCTCGGCGGCGGAGGAGACGACGGGAAGCCGAGCGCGGGGCCCACCGGGGCGGACACCGCCCCGCCGTCGGCGTCCCCGGGCGAGCCCCGCACCGGGGACGAGGACGGGACCGCGCCCCTCGTGCCCGGCTGGAAGACCGTGGTCAACCCCAAGCGCGGCATCGCCTTCGACGTCCCGGTCCAGTGGGCGCTCAAGTCGAGCGGCTGGGTGAGCTACGTCGCCGAGAACGACGACCCCGAGGAGGTCCCGCTCGTCGGGTTCTCGGCCCCGGCCATCCTCAAGGAGAAGTGGTGCCGGTCCGACGACGACGGCAACGGCATCCAGGAGGACACCCCGCTCGCCTCCGTGGGCTCCCGGGGTGAGCCCGACGCCCGGAGCACCGCCGAGGCGGCCCGGGAGAACGCCCGTCTCTGGGTCTACGGCAGCTACGCCCAGCCGTCGAAGGAGAAGGTCACCACCGGGGCGGCGAAGCCGTTCACCACGAAGTCCGGCATCACCGGCAGCGTGGCGACCGCCACCTCGACCGGTGTCGCCAGGACGGGCGGCTGCTCCTACGACGGCAAGGCGACCGCGTTCGCCTTCGAGAACTCGGCGGGCGAGACGGTCTCCTGGACGTTCGTCGGCGTACGGGGAGTCGACGACGAGGTACCGGAGCCGACCGTGCGGAAGATCCTCAGCACCGTCCGGCTCATCGACAGCACCCCCTGACGGAGTCCCGGCCCCACCCCGGTCCCCGCCCCGGACCCGCTCCGGTCGGCGCGGACCGGGGCCCTTCCCACCGCACGTACACTCGGCCTATGGGACACCGCACCGCACCGAGGACATGCCCGCTCAGGGCCTCCTCCGCGCTGCCCCCGGCCGCCGCCCGCGCGGCCGTGCCCCCGGCGCCCGCCGACGCGGCGCCCGGAACGGGCCGTACCGCACTGCACGGCCACGGCTAGCGGCCCACCCGGCCGTTCCCGACAGCTGCATCCGGCGTTCCCGGCCCCCGGCGTCACCGCCCCCGGCCCGCCGCCCCCGTACCGATACCACCTCTCCGGCCCGCTGAGCGCCGGAGCTCACCGTCGCCTCCGGCACTCGCCGGAGGCGACGCGTCACCACCGGCTCCACAGCACCACAGCACCACGCGGCCCGAGGCGCACCCGCCCGGGCCGCTTCCCGGCGACGGCCGCACCACCTGGCCGGCGCCGCACTCGAAGGGATCATCGTGAATCTGAGCGACCTCATGGCCGGGCAGGTCCACCACGTGCTGCGGGGAGCCCCCGACCGCACGGACGTCACCGCCGGAGCGACGTTCGACGCGGACCGGGTCACCCCCGGTTCCGTCTTCGCCGCGGTGCCCGGCCACGCCGCCGGCGGCCCGGAAGCCGTCGCCCCGGCCGTCGCTCGCGGCGCCGTCGCCGTAATCGTCGACGAACAGGCGCCGCCGCTGCCCGCGGCGCTGGGCGACGTATGCGCTGTACGCGTCCCCGACGTCCGCAAGGCCGCCGCCGTCCTCGCCTCGCGCTACTTCGGCGAACCGGGCCGGGCGATGGACCTGATCGCCATCACCGGCACCAACGGCAAGACCTCCGTCTCGTACATGACCGAGTCGGTGCTGCGGCTCGCCGAGGGGACCCGGGTCGGGGTCATCGGCACGGCGGGCAGCCGCATCGGGGACGAGCCCATCCCGATGCCCCCCTCGGTGCTCACCACACCGGAATCGCCCGATCTCCAGTACCTGCTGGGGCACATGCGGGACCGGGACACCGGCAGCGTCGTCCTGGAGGCCACCTCGATGGGGCTGCTGACGCACCGTCTGGACCGTACGTTCATCGACGTCGGCGTCTTCACCAACCTCACCCAGGACCACCTCGACGACCACGGCACCATGGAGAACTACCGGGACGCCAAACTCCGCCTCTTCCAGGGCCTGTGCCGCCGCGCCGTGGTCAACGCCGACGACCCGGTGGGCGCCGGGATCCGGGAGCTGATGCCCGACGCGGTGACCACGTACGCGCTGGACGGCGACGCGGACTACCGCGCGAGCGATCTCACCGTGGACGCCTCGGGCACCCGGTTCACCCTGCACCACGACGGCCGCAAGTACCCGGCGGCGATCCCTTCGCCGGGCCGGTTCTCGGTCTCCAACGCGCTGGCCACGGTGGCCGCCTGCCACCTCCTCGGCCATGGTCTGGCCGGGCTGGTCGACGCGCTGGAGCGGATGCCGCAGATCCCCGGCCGCTTCGAACGCCTCCACACCCCCGGCGGCACCTCGGTGATCGTGGACTACGCCCACTCGCCGGACTCCCTCAGCAAGGTCCTCACCACGATCCGCGGCTTCGCCCGGGGACGGGTCATCACCGTCTTCGGCTGCGGCGGCGACCGCGACACCACCAAGCGCGCCGAGATGGGCGCCATCGCGGGCGCCCACTCCGACCTGTGCGTCCTCACCTCGGACAACCCCCGTTACGAGGACCCCGAGGCCATCCTCGACCAGATCGCCCCGGGCATCGCGTCGGCCGGGACACCGTTCGAGCGGATCACCGACCGCCGCCTGGCCATCGCCGCCGCGCTGGCGGAGGCGGGGCCGGCCGACATCGTGCTCATCGCGGGCAAGGGCAGCGAGCCGCACCAGGCCGTCCGGGGCGAGCTGCTGCCGTTCAGCGACATGGCCACGGTGCGCGAACTGATCGGCGCCTAGACCGACCCCGGCCGGGATCAATCCGTTGGTGCGGGCCGCCGATGAGCTGGGACGATGGCCCGGCCGCGCCGAAAGCCGGACGGGGCGGGAGCGGGGGGAGCGGGAGCCGTGGACATCTTCACGACGAAGGCCGGGACGGTACGGGGGCGGCGCACCGCCCGGGACCGCTCCATCGTCTCCGTACTCGGACTCCCGTACGCGGCCCCGCCGTTCGGCGACCGCCGGTTCCGGGAGCCGCAGCCGGCGCAACCCTGGGACGGCGTGCGCGACTGCGTCGCCTTCGGGCCGATCGCTCCCCAGTCGGCCGAACTGCCGGGCGCGCCGGCCTGGTCGCCCGGTGACGAGGACATCCTCACGCTGAACATCTGGACGCCCGCCGACGGGCCGGGCGACCTGCCCGTACTGGTCTGGATCCACGGCGGCGCGTACGTCTTCGGGTCCTCGGCCCAGCCCGACTTCGACGGCACCGCGCCGGCGGGCCTGGGGCTCGTCGTCGTCACCCTCAACAGCCGCCTCGGCTTCGAGGGGTTCGGCCATGTGCCCGACGCCGGCAGCGGCACGCCTGCCACCGATGCCGGCAGCGGCGCCGAGCCCTTCCCCGACAACCGGGGCCTGCTCGACCAGATCGCCGCCCTGGAATGGGTCCGCGACAACATCTCCGCGTTCGGCGGCTCGCCCGACCGGGTCACCCTGGCCGGACAGTCGTCGGGCGCCACCTCCGTGGCCTGCCTGGCGGTGGCCGAC
The DNA here is from genome assembly GCF_044757365.1 of Streptomyces sp. NPDC091289. NCBI lineage: Bacteria > Bacillati > Actinomycetota > Actinomycetes > Kitasatosporales > Streptomycetaceae > Streptomyces > Streptomyces sp. NPDC091289. The sequence continues at coordinate 443,356 of NZ_JBIVUT010000001.1, read as the reverse complement.
CGGGCGCGCGGCCTGTTCCGCCGCGCCGTCCTGCACAGCGCCGTCAACGCCTTCGCCACGGTGGAGCAGGCGGCCCGCACCACCGTCGAGGTCGCCGCGGCGGCCGGGGTGCCCGCCACCGGCGCCGGGCTGCTCGCCGCCCCGCCCGAGGCCCTGGTGGCCGCCGGGGACCGGGTCCGCGAGCGGTACGCACAGGACCCCGGCTCGGGGCAGCGCCACTACGACCCGGCGATCTACGGTCCGGTCGCCGACGGCGTCCTCCTGACCGCCGACCCGCTGGAGGCCCTGGCGGCCGGGGCGGGCGGCGCGGTGGAGCTGCTGGTCTGCCACACCACGGAGGAGTACTGGCTCCTGGACGCGGTCGGCAGCAGTGCGAAGATCACGACGGAAGAGCAACTGGCCGCCTTCGCCGCCGACTTCGGCCTCCCGGCCGCCCTCGTCGAGGGCCACCGCGAGCGCCTGCCGGACGCACCGGTCCTCGATGTCTATCTGTCCCTCTACTCCGGCCTCCTGTTCGCGGAGTACAGCACCCGTCTCGCCGAGGCCCATGCCCTGGCGGGCGGCCGGGCCTTCCTCGCCCGCTTCGACCGCCGCCGGGACCGTGCGGGGCAACGGGTGCGCGCCTGGCACTGCGCGGACATCCCGTTCGCCTTCGGCAACCTCCACGAGGAGAGCGTCCACTTCCTCGTCGGCGGCCCGCCCGGCCCGGCCGACCAGGAGCTCTCCGGGCGCATGACCCGCGCCTGGGCCGGGTTCGCCGCCCACGGCGATCCGGGCTGGGACCCTCTCGACGGACCTGCCGGGAGCGGGGCGCCGGTACGGATCTGGCGTACGGCGGACGAGGACGGCCCCGGGCGCGACGCGGAGGACGGGTTCCGTGATCTCTGGCGTACCGCCGGCCTGCCCCTGCTGGCGCCCTGAGAGCCGGCCTCCGGCAGGGGGCGGCAGGCGGCCGGGCGGCGGCCGGGCGGCTCGTCTAGGCGAAGCCGCCCGAGCGGGCCAGCCAGCGGCCCGCGTGCCGTGTCACCTCGATGGGGCGGCCGAAGCAGGCGGTCATCCGCTCCTCCGTGAGGACGTCCTCGACCCGCCCTCCCGCGAGGACCCGCCCCTCCCGCAGGAGCAGGGCGTGACCGATCGCCGGGGAGAGCTCCTCCAGATGGTGCGTGACGGTCACCGTCGACAACTCCGGCCGGTTCAGGGCGAGATGACGCATGGTGTCGATGAGGTCCTCGCGCGAGGGCAGATCGAGTGCGTTGAACGGCTCGTCGAGCAGCAGCAGAGCCGGGTCCGCCATGAGGGCCCGGGCGATGAGGATCCGGGCGCGCTGACCGCCCGAACAGACGCCGTATGGGCGGTCGGCGAGCTCCTTGACCTGGAGTTCGGCGAGCAACCCGTGGGCGCGCTCGCGCACCTCGTCGTCGTACGACTTCCACAGCGGCTGGACCGTGCCGGTGTGCCCGGTGAGGACCGTGGTGTGCCCGGTCAGGTCCCCCGGGACGCGCTGGGAGGTGGAGACATGACCGATGCGGGCGCGCAGTTCCCGTACGTCGACCCGGCCGAGCCGGTGACCGAGGACGTCGACCGTGCCGGTGGTGGGGAAGGCGGTGGCGCCGACGAGACGCAGCACGCTGGTCTTGCCGGCCCCGTTCGGGCCGAGCAGCGCCCAGTGCTCGCCGGCCCGGACGGTCCAGTCGACACCGTCGAGGATGACCTGGCCGGTGGCGTGGCGGCGCATGCTCACGCCGTCGAGGGCGGCGACGACGCGCCCGCGACCGGTGCCGGTGTTCCCGTCCATGCTGTCGTCCAGCCCCTTGGCTTCGGTGTCCACCGCACGGAGGATAGCTGTAGGCGGCATCGACCTGGGCGGGTGACCGCATCGCGGACGCGGTACGGTCCCCGCGCCGCCTTCATCGCCGCGCCAGGGCCAGCACGCTCAGCCCGAACATCAGGACGCCCAGGGGGAGATGCACCGACGGTATGTGCGCGATGCCGACCGCGACCTGGACCGAGGCCAGGACCAGGAAGCCGGACGCGTGCAGCACGGGCCGGGGCGAGCCGCCGCCCGGCTTCCAGGCCAGCACCGCCGCGAGCACGTACAGCATCGACGCCCCGTACATCACGCGCGCTCCGACGCTGTGCAGAACCTCTCCGTAGGACGTGGTCATCAGCAGTCCGGAGGAGACGGCCTGAAGGAAGATGGTCAGGGTCTGCAGAGCGATCGCGATCTGCAAAAACGAGAATCCACGCCGAGTCGTCACCTGGGTGGTCATGCCACGCCCCCCTTTTTCCCGCCCGTGGGCAGTTGATCGATAAGGTCTTACCAGCCCGACGAAGCGGGCCCGCGAAAGGTAAGGCGAGAGGCGGTCGGAGCATGGGGGCGGCAACGGCGGGCACCGATGAGACAGCCGGTGAGCGCGGTCAACTGATCAATGTGGCGTACCGGTTGCTCGGATCGCTGGCCGAGTCCGAGGACGCCGTGCAGGAGGCCTACGCGCGCTGGTACGCGCTGCCGCGGAGCCGGCGGGACGAGATCGTGTCGCCCGGCGCCTGGCTGACGACGGTGACCGGCCGTATCTGCCTGGATGTGCTCGGCTCGGCGCGGGTCCGGCGCGAACGGTACGTGGGCGCGTGGCTGCCGGATCCGCTGCCCGAACCCGGCGGGCGCGGGCGGGGCACCGACCTGGCCGACCTCGCCGACCAGATCGTCCTGGACGAATCGGTGACCATGGCCTTCCTGGTCGTCCTGGAGACGATGACCCCCGCCGAGCGGGTGTCGTTCGTCCTGCACGACGTCTTCCGCTACCCGTTCGCCGAGATCGCCGACGTCCTCGGCCGGACCCCCGCCGCCTGCAAGCAGCTCGCGTCCTCCGCCCGGCGGCGGGTGCCCGCCGCCCCGGCTCCGGCACCGGCGGACACACGGACCGACGCCGTGCGGCGCGTCAAGGAGGCCTGGGAGAACAAGGACATCGCGGCCCTCGTCGACCTCCTCGACCCGGCCGCCCTGATGACCGCAGACGGCGGCGGCCTGGTCGGCGCCGCCCTGCGCCCGATCGAAGGAGCCGCGCGTATCGCCCCGTACATGGTGGCCATCGCCGACCGGGCGCCGGGCCTCGAACTCCTGGAGCGGCCGGTCAACGGTGTGCCGGGCCTGGTGGCGCGGCGTGACGGTGCCGTCGTGACCGTGGCCGCGTTCGATGTCGCCGAGGGGCGTGTCGCCCGGATCTGGGTGGTCCGCAATCCGGAGAAGCTTCAGCCGTGGGCGACCCGCCGGGGTGTTGATGAAGGGGTCGACGAAGAGGTCCAGGACATCCCGCGACCGCTGACCGCCCTCGATCATTGACCGCTGTCGACCGCTGTCGACCGCTGTCGACCGCTGTCGATCACTGACCGCCTTCGGTCACTGACCGCGCAGGTCGAGCCGCATCAGGACGCGGGGGTGACCGGCCAGCACCGAGGTGGTGTCGGCGGCGTGGGTGAACCCGGCGCGCTCGAAGTTCTTCCGGATCCCGGCGTACGCCATCGTCAGGTCGACCATGGCGTCACCGTTGTCGATCGGGTACGCCTCGATCGCCGGCGCGCCGTGCGCACGGGCGAACTCGACCGCCCCGGCGATCAGGACGTGCGAGATCCCCTTCTTACGATGACCGGGGCGGACCCGGACGCACCACAGCGACCAGACCGGCAGGTCGTCCACGTGCGGGATGCGACGGCTGCGCGCGAAGGAGGTGTCCGAGCGCGGTGCCACGGCGGCCCAGCCCACCGGCTCGTCGCCGTCGTAGGCGAGTACCCCCGGCGGGGGCTCCGCACGGCACAGCCCGGCGACGTACTCACCGCGGGCCGGTCCGCGAAGCTCGTTGTTGAGCTTGGACGGAATCCGGTAGCTCAGGCACCAGCAGACGTTGGCCCCGGGCGACTTCGGACCGACCAGGGTACGAACGTCCTCGAAGGCCGAGGCCGGGCGGACGACGATGGCCATGGCGCCCACGATGCCACGACGGGTCCGATGACACCCGCTGGGGAGCTGTAGGGGGCAGGGGCAGGGGGAGCAGGGAAACCTAGTACGGCGGCAGCCGCAGCGCCCCGGTGCCCTCGCGTACGTCGTGCACGAGCCGGATCTTCCCCACCGGATTGCCGTGCTCGTCCGTGGTCACCAGGGCCGCGTCGTCGCTGTTGACGCACCGCCCGCGCGCGTCCGGCTCGGGGCAGAACAGCACGTAACCGGTCTGCCGGTCGACACGGCCCGGCTCCAGCCGCCAGATCCACTGGTAGTTGCTCATGACCACCCGGGGGTACGTGGCCCGCAGTTGCTCCTTCACCGCGTTCTGCACGGTGTCGCCGAACTTCTGGCGCTCCCGGAACGGGCGGACGACCCGGGCGCTGCCCGTGGTGTCGACCCGGCCCGCCTCGATCTCGTAACTCGCCGAGTAGTAGGCCTGCTTGGTGAGCGAGGCCAGGAGGTCCGTCCGGGTCAGCCGCATCACCGTGGGCCAGGAGTCCTTGCCCCGGTCGCGGCGGTCCGCGACGGCGGGGGAGACCACGTTCACGTACGAGCCCTGAGCCTTCCCCAACGTGCTGTCGGCCCCGCTCGCCGTGACCCAGCGCTGGACGCACTCCCCGATCTCGCCGAGCACCTTCGTCACGGTAGCGTTCGTCAGCTCGGCCACCACGTAGGGCGGGGTGCCGGTCGGACCCAGGGCGATGACCTCGTAACCGCACGCGTCGAAGGCGCCCTTGAGCGTACGGAAGTCGTCGGCCTGCTGCCGCCCGCGCTTCACGGCCTCCGCCAGTACGCCGGCGCAGTCCTTGCGGTCGCACAGACCCTGGTCCGCCTTGTCCGTGTCGATGCGGAGCCGGACCACGGCGTCGCGGTCGTCGGTCACCGCGAACGTGACCTCCGAGCCGCCGGTTCCCGGGAAGAGCGTGCGTGCTCCGATCGCCTTGAGCTGCCCCGGGAAGTGCTTCTCGGCCAGCTCCTCCGCCGCCCGCCGGTCGTCCTTGGTGTCGACCACTCCGCACGCGCCCAGCAGGACGACCAGCGAACCCGCCAGTGTGCCGGTCAGCGCGGCTCTCCACTGTCTGCGGCGTGATCCAGCCATGATCTGCTCCTCCACCTGGTCCCGTCCCCTGTTCCTGTGACAGTAGGACCAGTGTCGGCGGGCCGGATGAGTACGCCTACTCAACCCGGTGCGCGTCGCCCCCCCCCGCACCCCTTCCCGACCCTTCGCCGCCATTGGCATGGACCTGACTATCGAACTCCGCTACAGTCCGGGACGGCGGATCTGAGAGCGCTCTCAAGCGGCACGATCGGCATGCGCTCACGGACGCCTCCCGTTCCACCCCCACGTCGCTGGAACAACAGGAAGGGTCACTCCCTTGAGACACGCAACCGTGCTGCGGACCGGTCTGTCCGCACTCCTGCTCCTCGGTGCCTGGGCCGCCGCCGGCCCCTCGTCCGCCTCCGCCGCCCCCACCGACTCCGCGCAGGCCCCCGCCTCCGCCGGCCTGCTCACCGCGATGCAGCGCGACCTCGGCCTCAGCGAGGGCGAGGCCCGTGCGCGGCTCGCCGACGAGAAGGCGGCCACCGCCCTGGAGCCGAAGGCGCAGCGCGCCGCGGGCTCCGCCTACGGCGGCTCCTGGTTCGACCCGAAGACCGGCAAGCTGGTCGTCGCGGTCACGAACGCCGAGAAGGCCGCGGCCGTACGGGCCGCCGGTGCCGACACCCGGATCGTCGGGCACTCGGCCGAGCGGCTCGACGCCACGAAGGCGCGCATCGACAAGCTGACCGCGCCGGCCGGGGTGAGCAGCTGGCACGTCGACCCGGCGACCAGCAGTGTCGTCGTGAACGTCGTCGCCTCCGAGCAGCGTGACAACGATGTCCGGTCCTTTGTCGCCAAGGCCCGTGAGGCCGGGCCCGTGACCGTGGAGACGACCGCCGAAGCGCCGCAGACCTTCGCCGCCGGAACGGTCGGAGGCGACCCGTACTACACGGGCAACGTCCGCTGTTCGATCGGCTTCTCCGTGCACGGCGGCTTCGTCACCGCCGGGCACTGCGGCGGCGCCGGTCAGTCCGTGCGCGGCTGGGACGGCTCGGACATCGGCCACTTCCAGGGCTCGTCCTTCCCCGGTGACGACTACGCCTGGGTGAACGTGGCCAACGGCTGGTGGACCGCACCGGTCGTCATCGGCTGGGGCACCGTCTCCGACCAGCTCGTCCGCGGTTCGAACGAGGCGCCGATCGGTGCCTCGATCTGCCGCTCCGGTTCCACCACGCACTGGCACTGCGGCAACGTCCTGGCCAAGAACGAGACCGTCAACTACAGCCAGGGCGCCGTGCACGAGATGACCAAGACGAGCGTCTGCGCCGAGGGCGGCGACTCCGGCGGCTCGTTCATCAGCGGCGACCAGGCCCAGGGCGTCACCTCCGGCGGCTGGGGCAACTGCTCCGGCGGCGGCGAGACCTGGTACCAGCCGGTCAACGAGATCCTCAACCGGTACGGGCTGACCCTGCACACCGCGTGATCCGGGGGAGCCGTTCCGCCGTCCTCCCCGGCGGAACGGCTCCCGCCGACGGGTGAGGGCGCCGGGTGAAAGCGCCGGGGCGCGCGTGGTCCCGGGCGGTCCCGGACCGGTCCCGGGCGGTCTCGAGCGGCTCCGGTCGGCCGGATTCCATCGGCCGGTGAAATCGTGAGCGCGCGGCGCCGGCGTTCATCGGTCCGGCGAAGGTGCGGAAGGTATACGTGAGCGGTCCCGCCGGTGTGCGGGGCCGCTTTCCTGTGCGGGCTCCCGGTCATGTCAGGACCCCGCCCAACCTCCTTTGCGCGGTGCATCGTTCACCAGCTATTGACACCTTCTCAGCACCGGCGCAACACTGGCACCGCTTTGGAGAGCGCTCTCCCAGCGTTCCCGCGGTCCGCCGGCCTCGTGACGCACAGGGGGAGTTCTCTTCCCGGCTGCACCGTCCAGCTCACCCTTTCCCCCCACCGTGCACCCGATGTGCAGGGATGAAGAGCGGCATGGAGGTCCCTATGGTGACAAGACTCAACCGAACGACCCTGGTGTCCGTCCTGATCGTGGCCACCGCCCTGGCGCTGGTCGCGCTCGGGCTGACCGCGATCACGAACGCCGGGGCGACCGCCGCCGAGGCGGCCCGGCCCGTATCCGATCAGCCCGCTGCTGCCTCGCACGCCATGCAGGGGCACAAGATGGCGCCCGCGAAGCCCGTGGCCTTCGGCGACGACCCCGACGGCGACGGCTACATACCGGCGGACCCGCCGGTCACCGGTGTGGAACCGTCCGACGAGATCCCGCCGCACCGCTACTTCCACGAGTTCCAGGCCAACTGCTCGGTCACGCACACCGCCCCGGACGACCCGATCGTCTACCCGGGCCAGGCCGGCGCGTCGCACGACCACACGTTCATGGGCAACGACACCACGAACGCGAGCAGCACCACCGAGTCCCTGAGTGCGGGCGGGACCGCCTGCCTGGCGCCCGGCGATGTGTCCGCGTACTGGATGCCGACCCTGTTCAACGGGGACGAGGAGATCCGCCCGGTCGGCCCCCAGACCATCTACTACAAGTCCGGAGTCACCGACTACCGCACCGTACGGCCGTTCCCCAAGGGGCTGCGGTTCGTCGTCGGCAGCCCCACGCAGACCCCCGAGGAGTTCCGCGACCACCCCGGCATGGTCGAGGGGTACGAGTGCGGCGAGAGCTACCACAACTACGGCTTCCCGGCCACCTGCCCGACCAGCCAGGACACCCAGCTCAACCTGCGTATGCAGGCGCCCAGTTGCTGGGACGGCAAGTACCTGGACACCCCCGACCACAAGGCCCACATGGCCTATCCGGTCGTGATGGGGGCCAACCAGGACGTCTGCCCGACGAGCCACCCGGTCGCCCTGCCGATGATCGAGTTCAAGATGGCCTGGCCGGTCAACGGTGACATGTCGCAGGTGAGACTGGCCAGCGGCGCCGGTCACTCCTTCCACTACGACTTCTTCAACGCCTGGGACGACGCCACGCTCGCCGCCCTGGTCGACCACTGTGTCGTCGGCGCTCTCCAGTGCAACGCCCGCGGCTACGACGAGACCAACCCGGACGAGGGCGCGGCCCTGGACGAGAACTACGAACTGCCCTGACCCCGGTCTGAGTTCTGCCCCCATCGCGTCTCCCTTATGGGTGCACCGCGCCCATAAGGGAGAGCGCTCTCCCATCCGTTCCGCTTCCCCCGCCCGCACCTACCTTCCATATCCCCCACCCGCACTCCCGTGAGGAGCCCTTCCCCCCATGATCACGTCCCGTTTCCGACGACCGGCCCGCCCTCGGGGCCGTACCACCGCGCGTCTCGCCGTCTCCGCGCTCCTGGCCGCCGCGGCGGCCGCCCTTCCGGTGCCGGCCGCCCAGGCCGCCGGCAGTGTGGTGAAGGTGACCGGTTCCCAGGGCGCCTGGCAGCTGACCGTGGACGGTGCCCCGTACACCGTGAAGGGCCTGACCTGGGGTCCGTCCGTCGCGGACGCCGGGCAGTACATGCCCGACGTGAAGTCGATGGGCGTCAACACGATCCGTACGTGGGGCACCGACGCCACCACGGAACCGCTCCTGGACACCGCGGCGGCCAACGGCATCAAGGTGATCGCCGGGTTCTGGCTGCAGCCGGGCGGCGGTCCCGGCAGCGGCGGCTGTGTGAACTACCTGACGGACACCGACTACAAGAACGACATGCTCGCCGAGTTCCCGAAGTGGGTGGACACCTACAAGGACCATGAGGGCGTCCTCATGTGGAACGTCGGCAACGAGTCGGTGCTCGGCCTGCAGAACTGCTACAGCGGCGACGAACTGGAGCAGCAGCGCGACGCGTACACCACCTTCGTCAACGACATCACCAAGAAGATCCACGAGGTCGACCCGAACCACCCGGTCACCTCGACCGACGCCTGGACCGGCGCCTGGGAGTACTACAAGAAGAACGCGCCCGACCTCGACCTGTACGCGGTGAACTCCTACGACGCCGTCTGCGACATCCGCGACACCTGGGAGAGCGGCGGCTACGACAAGCCCTACATCGTCACCGAGGGCGGCCCCGCCGGTGAGTGGGAGGTGCCGGACGACGCCAACGGCATCCCGGACGAGCCCAGCGACGTGGCGAAAGCCGCGGGATACAAGAGCGCCTGGGACTGCGTCCAGGGGCACTCCGGGGTCTCGCTCGGGGCGACGCTCTTCCACTACGGCACCGAGTACGACTTCGGCGGCGTCTGGTTCAACCTGCTCCCCGCGGGCCAGAAGCGGCTCTCCTACTACGCGGTGAAGGAGGCGTACGGCGCGGACACCTCCGGTGACAACACCCCGCCGGTCATCAGCGACCTGACCGTCGAGAACGCCTCCGCCGTCGAGGCGGGCCGGCCGTTCACGCTCAAGGCGTCCGTGTCCGACCCGGACGGCGACGCGCTCACGCACGAGGTGCTGGTCAACTCCAAGTACATCGACGACAGCGGCCAGTTGACGGAGACGGACTTCACCGACCGGGGTGACGGCACCTTCGAGGTCACCGCGCCGGACAAGCTCGGCGTCTGGAAGGTCTACCTCAAGTCGACCGACGGGAAGGGCAACGTCGGCATCGAGACGAAGTCCTTCAAGGTGGTTCCGCCGCAGGTCGACGGGGTGAACCTGGCCTCCGGCAAGCCCGCCGAGGCCTCGTCCTTCCAGCCGGACAGCGTCGGCTGCCCCTGCCCGGCGGCCAACGCCGTCGACGGCTCCTTCGACACCCGCTGGGCCAGCGACTGGGCCGACCAGCAGTGGATCCAGGTCGACCTGGGATCGACCACCTCCTTCGACCACGTCCAGCTGGCCTGGGAGGCGGCCTACGCCAAGGGGTACACGGTCCAGACCTCGGACAACGGCCAGGACTGGAACACCGTCCACACCGAGACGGCCGGCAACGGCGGCATCGATGACATCGAGGTCGCGGGCAACGCCCGACACGTCCGCGTGAGCGCCACCGAGCGGGGCACCCCGTGGGGCTACTCGCTCTACGAGTTCGGCGTCTACCAAAGCTGACCCCCGCCGGACGAGAAGCCCTCCGCGCCGTCCCATCCCCGCTGTCGGCGTGGAGGAAGCCCGCGGCGGCCACGGACATCCGTGGCCGCCGCGGGCTCGACACGTTGTTCTCGGACGATGCGGGGGTAGCGTCTCGGCATGGACTTTCGAACCACTGTCGAGCGTGCTCAACGCCTCAAGCGACTGCACGCCGACCACAAGCCGCTCGTGCTGCCCACCGTCTGGGACGTCTGGTCCGCGCGGACCGCGGCCGCCGCGGGCTTCCCCGCGCTGACCATCGGCAGCCATCCGCTCGCCGACTCCCGCGGGGCCGAGGACCAGGAGGGCCAGACCTTCGAGGAGGTGCTCGCCGCCGTCAGGCCGATCATCGCGGCGGTCGACGTCCCCGTCTCCGTGGACCTGGAGTCCGGCTACGGGCAGAAGCCCGCGGATCTCGTCGCCGGTCTGATCGAGGCCGGCGGTGTCGGTCTCAACATCGAGGACACCGTCCACTCGGAGGGCGGACGCGTGCGCAGCACGCAGGAGCACGCGAGCTACGTCGCGGGTCTGCGCGCGGCGGCGGACGACGCGGGCGTCCCGGTCTGGGTCAACGGGCGCACCGACCTCTTCGTGCACGCGGAGAAGCCCTCGGCTGTCCTCGACGAGGTGATCGAGCGACTGCGGGCCATGGAGCGGGCCGGCGCCGACAGCGTCTACCCGGTGCGTATCCAGGATGACGACGAGCTGCTCGCGGCGGTGACCGCGGCCGTCGCCGTTCCGGTGAACACCACGGCACATCCCGTGAACCACGACCTGGAGCGTTTCCGCCGCCTCGGCGTCGGCCGCATCACCTACGGTCCGCTGCTGCAGTTCGCGCTGACGGACGCGATGAAGGACATGCTGAAGCCGTGGGCGCCCTCCTCCTAGAGGCTGTCCGGCGATGCGAAAAGCCCTCCGGTCGCGGCGAGAATGCGCCGCGGCCGGAGGGCTGTCGGGGAGGGGCAGGGGAGGGGCAGGGGAGAAGCGGGGTCAGGCGGCCGTCCGGCCATCGCGGCGCTCCGCGTGCTCCCGGACCAGCTCCACGTACCGGCGGCCGCTGCTCTTGACCGTACGGCGCTGGGTCTCATAATCCACGTGGACCAGGCCGAACCGCTTGTCGTAGCCGTACGCCCATTCGAAGTTGTCCAGCAGCGACCAGGCGAAGTACCCGGCCAGCGGCGCGCCCTTGGCGACCGCGCGGGCGCAGGCGGCGAGGTGCTCCTCCAAGTACCGCACGCGCTCGGGGTCGTGGACCGAGCCGTCCGCCGCGACGACGTCCTCGTACGCCGAACCGTTCTCGGTGACGTAGATCCGCTGGACGCCGTACTCCTCGGTCAGGCGCAGCAGCAGCTGCTCCAGGCCCTCCGCGTGGACCTCCCAGTCCATGTGGGTGAGGCGGGCGCCGGGGACGGAGACCTGCTTGGCCCGGGGCGCTGTGCCGTCGGGGTCGGCGGTGACGATCTGCCGGAAGTAGTAGTTCAGGCCCAGCCAGTCGAGCGGTGCGGCGATGGTCTCCAGATCGCCCGGCCGGACGGGGAGTTCGACCCCGTACTCCTCCACCATGTCCTGCGGGTAGCCGCGCCCCAGGATCGGGTCCAGCCACCAGCGGTTGATGTGGCCGTCGGCGCGGCGGGCGGCGGCGAGGTCGGCCTCGCTCGTGCTCGCCGGCTCGATCGGGCTGAGGTTGTTGACGATGCCGACCCGGGCGTCCGACGAGGCCGCCCGGATGGCCTGCACGGCGAGCCCATGACCCAGGTGCAGGTGGTAGGAGGCGCGCACGGCGGCGGTCAGGTCGGTGAGACCCGGCGCCATCCGGCCCTCCAGGTGCCCGATCCAGGCCGAGCAGAGCGGCTCGTTGAGCGTCGCCCAGTCCTTGACGCGGTCGCCGAGGCGCTCCACCACGTGGGAGGCGTACGCCGCGAAGTGCTCCGAGGTCTCCCGTACGGTCCAGCCGCCCCGGTCCTGGAGCACCTGCGGCAGGTCCCAGTGGTAGAGCGTGGCGAACGGGGTGACGCCGGCCTCCAGGAGGCCGTCCACGAGCCGGTCGTAGAAGTCCAGGCCCGCCTTGTTGACCGGCCCGTCGCCGCCGGGCACGACCCGCGGCCAGGCGACCGAGAAGCGGTAGGCGTCCGCGCCGAGCCGTTTGATCAGGCCGATGTCCTCGGGGACCCGGTGGTAGTGGTCGCAGGCGATGTCGCCCGTGTCGCCGCCGTCGATCGTGCCGGGGGTGTGCGAGAACGTGTCCCAGATCGAGGGGGAGCGGCCGTCCTCGGCGACGGCTCCCTCGATCTGGTACGCGGCGGTGGCGACGCCCCAGGTGAAGTCTGCCGGGAGGGCGTTGAGGTCGGACACGTGCTGCCTTTCCGTGGGGGTGGTGGGACGGCTTCCGTCGGCCGGTGTCACTTGACGGCTCCCGCCGTCAGACCGGCGACCAGATAGCGCTGGAGGAGCAGGAATCCGGCGACGATCGGGATGCTGACGACGAGGGACGCGGCCATGACCTGGTTCCAGTACACGTCGTTCTGCGTGGCGTAGCCCTGGAGGCCGACGGAGAGGGTCCGGGTGGCGTCGTTCGTCATGACGGAGGCGAAGAGCACTTCGCCCCAGGCCGTCATGAAGGAGTAGACGGACACGGCGACGATCCCGGGCACGGCGGCCGGCACGACGACCTGGAAGAGGGCGCGGACGGGGCCGCAGCCGTCGACCAGCGCCGCTTCGTCCAGGTCCCGGGGGATGGAGTCGAAGTAGCCGATCAGCATCCAGATCGAGAACGGCAGCGAGAACGTGAGGTACGTCAGGATGAGGCCGCCGCGCGAGCCGTACAGAGCGACGCCGGTGCTGTTGCCGATGTTGACGAAGATGAGGAACAGCGGGAGCAGGAAGAGAATCCCCGGGAACATCTGCGTGGACAGCACCGTGACGGTGAAGACCCGCTTGCCCCGGAAGCGGTAGCGGCTCACCGCGTAGGCGGCGAACACCGCGATGGTCACCGACAGCACCGTCGCCGAGCCCGCCACGATCAGCGAGTTGACGAAGTACCTGGCGAGCGGGACGGTCTCCCAGATGTCGAAGTACGGCCGGATCGTCAGTGTGGACGGGATCCACTGGAACTTCCCCGACACGTCCTGGAGCGGCTTCAGCGAGCTGCTGACCATCACATAGACGGGCAGCAGGACGAATCCGGTGAGCAGCGTCAGGACGATGCGCCGGGTCCAGAGGAAGGACTGCGGCGCCGCCATCGGCGAGCGGGCCCGCGACCGGGTGGTGCGGGTCGGCCGCGTGAGGCTAGACATCGGCGCCCTTCCTTCCGCGCGAGGTGAAGAACAGATAGACGGCCGTCACGACCAGCAGGAAGAGCAGCAGCAGGACCGACATCGCGGATCCGGTGCCGAAGTTCCAGGTGACGAACGACGACTGGTAGATGTGGATCGAGATCAGGTCCGCGCTCTCCGGCGCCGATTTCCCGAACAGCACGTAGGGCGTGTTGAAGTCGTTGAACGTCCACAGGAAGAGCACCAGGACCAGGACCTGGTTGACGGGGCGCAGCGAGGGAAGGGTGATCCGGCGGATCTGCTGCCAGATGCCGGCGCCGTCGATCGAGGCGGCCTCGTACAGCTCGCGCGGGATGTTCTGAAGCCCGGCCATCAGCATGAGGAAGGCGAACGGCCAGCCCTTCCACACCGAGACGATGATCAGGGTGTAGATGCTGTTGTCGCCGATCAGCCAGAACGACGGCTCGTCGGTGATGCCGAGCTGGTCGTGCAGGACGTGGTTGATCAGCCCGTTGTCCCGCTGGAACATGAACGCCCAGGTGATGACGGCCGCGTAGACCGGCAGGGCGTACGGGACGAGGAAGATCGCCCGCAGGATGCCCCGGCCCCGGAAGCTCTCCTGGAGGAGGATCGCCGCCGCGGTGCCGAACAGCCAGGCGAACCCGACCGAGAAGAACGTGAAGACGCAGGTCACGAAGAACGAGTGGAGCAGGGCCTCGCCGATCGGCGCGTCGAAGTCGACGGCGATGCTGTAGTTGTCGAAGCCGGTCCAGGGCGCCGCCCCCCAGTTGCTGATGAAGAACTGGGTGAGCTGGCGGAAGCTCATCACGATCCCGATGATCATCGGGATGATGTGGATGAGGAGTTCGAGCAGGACGGCGGGCAGAAGGAGCAGGTAGGGCAGTCCGCCTTGGCGGATCCGGTCGGGGATGCGCGGCAGTCTCCTGCGCGCACCCCCGGTGCCCCGGCTCGAACCCTTACCGGTCGACGTGTCGACCTCGGGGTCCGTGGTGACGGTGGCGGTCATGGATCAGGGCCTCACTGCTGCATCGTCTGCTGGGCCTTTTCGAGGCGCGCCTTGACGGATTCGTCGGTCACGGGACGTCCGGCCGCCGCGTCCGCCCACAGCTCCTTGACGGCCGTGCCGACGGCCGTCTCGAACTGGGACTCGTTCGGGACCTGGGGGAGCGGGGCCGCGCTGGTGGCGAGGGTGTCGCGGAGGACCGCGAGGTCGGGCGCGCCGAAGGCCTCGTCGGCCTGGGCCGTCTTGACCGGCGGGATCGACCCGTAGGTCTTGTTGAGGTGCTTCTGCTCCTCGTCGCTGGTCATGAACTTCACGAACTTCTTCGCACCGTCGATGTTCTTGGTGTTCTTGAAGACCGCCATGTTGATGCCCGCGACCATGGAGTTGACCTGCTGGTCCGCGCCCGGTGCGCCCGAGGGGACCGGCACCGGGGCCGCACCCCAGTCCTCGGGCTTCATGCCCTGGGCGGCGAAGGTGGAGGCGGCGGCCTGCCACAGCACCATCGCGGTCTTGCCCTTGGCGAAGTCGGTGAGCGACTGGTTCTGGGCGTACTCCGCGTTGCCCGGAGCGATGATCTTGTCCTTGGCCATGAAGTCGATGTACTGCTTCACCGCCGCGACCGCACCGTCGGAGGTGAAGGTCGCCTTGCCGTCCTTGTCGAAGAAGTCGGCGCCGTGCTGCTGGCCCAGGACGAAGGTCTGGTGGATGTTGTTGGAGAGGTTGCTGCCCTCGGCGCCCAGCCCCCACTTGCCGCCCTTGGATATCTTCTTGCCGGCCGCGACCAGCTCGTCCCAGGTGGCCGGGGGCTTCTCGATGCCGGCCTCGGCGAACATCTTCTTGTTGTAGTAGAGGGCGTACGCCAGTGAGTACAGCGGCACGGCGGCGGGCGGCTCGCCCTCCTTGCCGGCCGAGGCGACCGCCGAGTCGACGAAGCGGTCCCGGCCGCCGATCGCCTCGAAGTTCTTCTCGTCCCACGGCAGGAGCGCGCCGGTCGCCTGGAGCGAGGCCGACCAGGTGTTGCCGATGTTCAGCACGTCCGGGCCCTGACCGGAGCTGGTGGCGGCGAGGATCCGGTTCAGCAGGTCGGCCCACGGCACGACCTCCAGCTTCACCTTGATCCCGGTCTCCTTCTCGAACTTCTTCAGTTCGGGAGTGAGGATCTCCTTGTCGGCCTCGATGCTGGGGCCCTGGTTGGACGCCCAGTAGGTGAGGGTCTTCGGCGACTCGTTGCTGCCGCCCGAGGTGGTCCCGCCGCCACAGCCTGTGGCGGCCGCGGCGATGGCGAGGGCGAGGGTGACGGCGCTTGCGGCTCTGAGGTGACGCATGAGAGGTGGCCCCTTTCCGGGGATGGCTGCGTTCGGGAACCGAACGGCCTCCATGACTTAATTTATGCCGTGATTTAAGAGGTGAGAGAAGGTCGCGTCAAGGCCTGGGACCGGGTATGTTCCTGGACGGGAAGGAGCAACATGGCCGAGCGCAACAGACGGACCGTGCGTGACCTGCGGCGGGGCAACCGGGCGAGAGTATTGCAACGGTTGTATTTCGACGGCCCGCTGAGCCGCCAGGAGCTCGGACCGGTCACGGGCCTGAGTTCGGGTTCCATCAGCAACGTCGTCGCGGAGCTCTCCGCCGAGGGCCTGCTGGAGGAGGCCGGCATCGTGGACTCGGACGGCGGCCGCCCCCGTACGCTGCTGCGCGTCGCCCCGGACGGCGGCCTGCTCGTCGGCATCGACATCGGCGAGACCCGGGTCCGGGTCGAGCTGTTCGACCTCTCCCTGACCGAACTGGCCCGCACCGAACGGCTGCTGGCCCAGCACGGTTACGACGTCGAGCGCATCGTCGCCCATGTCCGCACCGGTGTCGCGGACGTGCTGCGCGACGCCGGCGCCGACCCGCGTCGGCTCCTCGGCATCGGCATCGGGGTCCCCGGCATCATCGAGCGCGACGGCCCCGAGGGCCCCGACGGCACGCGCGGCGCGGTGGTGCACGGCCAGACGATCGGCTGGCGCGCGGTCCCCTTCGAGCAACTGCTGCGCGAGGCGGTCGACGTGCCGCCCGAGGTGCCGCTCTTCATCGACAACGGCGCCAAGACGCTCGGCCAGGCCGAGATGTGGTTCGGCGGCGGCCGGGGCGCGGGCGCCGCCGCCATCGCCCTCATCGGCTCCGGCGTAGGAGCCTGCGTCGACCACGGCGACATCCTCGACGAGGACCGCACGAGCCTCGCCCTCGAATGGGGCCACACCACCGTCCAGTTGCGCGGCCGCCAGTGCCGCTGCGGCTCCATCGGCTGCCTGGAGGCGTACGCGGGCGCGGAGGCCCTGCGCGAGCGCTGGCGCGAGGCGGGCGGACCGCTGCCCGAGGACGCCGACGACGAGAGCGCGCTCGCCGCGCTGCTCGCCGCCGCCTATCCGGGGCGCCGCGGCATCCCGGACCCGGTGGCCCTCGCGCTGCTCGACGAGACCGCCGAGTGCCTCGGCGCTGCCCTCGCCGACCTGATCAACCTCTTCCTGCCCGAGCGGATCCTGATCGGCGGCTGGGCGGGCCTGCTCATCGGCCCCCGCCTGCTGCCCGAGATCCGCCGGTACGCGAACGAGTACGCCCTGAGCCACGCGGCGGCCCGCACCACCATCGAGATGGGCCGCCTCGGCCCGGACGCGGTCACGGTGGGCGCGGCCACGCTGCCGCTCGCCGACTTCCTGGCCCGGGGCGGCAGCAGGCCGGAGGCGGGCGGCACCGGCACGCCGCCCCGTACGGCCGTCCAGGCGGTCGGGGAACGCCACCGCACGTCGACGAGCTGAACGGGGGTGTGCCCACGCGGCGCGTCCGCCCGTGCGTCGGCCGCCCACGCCCCGCGCCCTCTCCGGGCTACCGTCCCGCGCCCTCTCCGGGCTACAGTCCCGTGCCGCCCGGCGTGACGCGGCCCGGGGCCACCCGGCCCAGCCACGCGTCCTGTGCGTCGGCCAGCGGGTG
This sequence comes from Streptomyces sp. NPDC091289, assembly GCF_044757365.1. NCBI lineage: Bacteria > Bacillati > Actinomycetota > Actinomycetes > Kitasatosporales > Streptomycetaceae > Streptomyces > Streptomyces sp. NPDC091289. The sequence continues at coordinate 426,016 of NZ_JBIVUT010000001.1, read as the reverse complement.
CTCCAGGGGCAGCGGCGCGAACCGGCAGGCGAACCGCATCCCCGCGTCGGCCCCGTCGCCGCGCACCCGGTGCTCCCACTCCACGGGCCCGTCCGGTGGCGCGTCGAGCAGGAGGAAGGTGGTGTGCCGGGGCTGCCCGGTCTCGGGATGCGCCCGCCCGTCTACCGCGATCCGCCGGACGACACGGGCCCCGGTCAGCCCGGTCTCCTCGGCGACCTCGCGCAGGACGGCCCGCTCCGGATCCTCACCGGGCGCGATGCCGCCCGCGGGCACCTGGGTGCCGGCCTCGGGGAAGTCCGCATGGTCGAACACCAGCAGGGCGGGCGAGGGGTGACGCCGGATCACATAGGCGGCGACCCGGGCGCGGGGCGGGGAAGGGGCGGCGGTCATGAACGCATCCTCGCGGACGCCCGCGCACCCTCGCCAGTCCGAAGGCGCGGCCCTCGGGTTCTGTCCGGCGGACCGAGGTGTCATAGGCTCCGGGCCATGCACAACACCCTGACCGAGCACGCGCGTTGCCTCTACGGGGACGAGAACCGGCCCACGCCGGAGTGCGACCGCGAACACCGGGAGCACTACTTCGTCGAGGAGCTGACCTTCGCGGACGCGGACGCGATCCTCGGCATGCTGCGCGAGCTGTGCCCGCACGTGGTCGACGGCCACCTGCCCGTCTGGGTGCGCAACCTCTCCTACCGCCTGGTGCTGCTGCAACGGCCGGACGAACCGGGGCTGATGCGGGAGGCCGCCGAGAACCTGTGGCTGCACGGACCGGACTGGGACGGCATCGCGGCAGACCTGACGCGCCGGGCGGACGAGCTGGAAGCGGGCTGATCACCGGCGCGTGTCCACCGAGGTCGATCCCGCCGGCCGGTGAGTGCCTCCGGAGGCGAAGGCGAGGATGGCGCCGACCGCTTCGCGGAGGCTGCCGAAGTGGCGATGCGCACCGTCCACCGGCGCAGGTGTGTTGACGCCCTACACCGTCATTCCGGCACGCAGCCCGGACTGCACCCCGGACGGCGCGTCCTCGATGACCAGACAGTCCCGCGGCGCGGCGCCGAGCCGCGCCGCGGCCCGCAGATACGGCACAGGTGACGGTTTGCCTTCCTCGACGGCTGCCGCGTCCACGAGAACGTCCGGGGTCGGCAGGCCGGTCCGGGCGAAGCGCCCGCGCACCCGGTGCTCGTAGTTCGACGTCACCAGGGCCCAGGCGCCGGGGCGCAGTCCGCTCAGCAGTTCCGCGGCGCCGTCGAAGGCCGTATAGGTGCCGGAGCGGACGTCCTCGTCCTCCAGGTCGTGCAGTGCGGCCAGGCACTCCCGGGGGTCGTGGCCCGGAGCCACCTGCGCGAACGTCTCCAGCGGCCTCGTCCTCAAGGCCACGCGGTAGACATCGTCGGGGTCCAGGCCGTACCGCTCCGCCCAGGTGTGCCAGACCCGGCGCTGATTCTCCACGGCATCGATCAACGTGCCGTCGACGTCGAACAGAACGTACTTCGTCGCGCCGGGACGGCCGGGTTCACTGATCACACCTCGATCATGCCATCAGCCCTGAGCAGGCGGTTTACGGGACAGCCTCAGGCCGATCCCCGTACCACCAGCTCCGGTTCGAAGATCACGGAGGTCACCGGGCCGTCCGGCCGGGCCAGCCGGTCCAGCAGCAGGCGCGTCATCTCGGCCGCCATCCCCTCCACCGGCTGGCGGACCGTGGTCAGTGGCGGGCGGCAGGCCAGGGCGGCGCTGCTGTCGTCGAAGCCCACCACAGCCACGTCCCTCGGCACCGAGCGGCCGTGCTCCCGTAGGATGTGGCAGGCCCCCAGAGCCATCAGGTCGTTGGCGGCGAAGACCCCGTCCAGATCCGGGTGCTCCGCCAGCAGCCGTTCCATCGCCGCCTCACCGCTCTCCTGGGTGAACTGCCCCTCGACGGTGGGGATGTACGGGTGCCCGTGGCGCGCCATGGTGTCCCGGAAACCCGTCAGGCGGGCCTGGCCCGCCGGGACGTCCAGCGGGCCGCTGATCGTCGCGATCCGGCGGCAGCCCCGGCCCAGGAGATGCTCGGCCGCGAGCCGCGCGCCGTCCTGGTGCGCGAGGTCGACATAGCTGACCGGGACCGGATGCGCCGGGCGCGCGTACAGGACGGCCGCCAGACCGGCGTCCGCGATCAGGGCGGGCAGCGGGTCCTCGGCGTGCGTCGAGACGACCAGGGCCCCGTCGGCGCTGCCCTGCCGCAGGTACGCCACCACCTCCTCGCGCGCCCGTGAGGTCTCCGCGAACATCAGCACCGGGTGCATCCCGCGTGGACGCAGGTAGTTGACCACCCCGGTCACCACCCGGCCGAAGAACGGGTCGGCGAACACCTGCGCGGTGAACGAGCCCGCATCGCCGGCCCCGTCGCCGGAAGGCCCGGCCCCGTCGCCGGAAGCCGCGGCGTCGGAGCCCTCCTGGGCGGCCTCCGGCTCGACGCCCGCGCCCGACACCACCAGCGCCACGGCATCGGCCCGCCGGGTCACCAGGGACCGGGCCGCGCGGTTCGGCGTATAGCCCGTCACGGAGACCGCGTGCCGCACGGCCTCCTGGATCACCGGGTCCACATTGCGCACTCCGTTGATGACCCGGGAGACGGTGGCGCGCGAGACACCGGCCGCCCGCGCCACGTCCTCCAGGGTGGGTGCTCCGGCCGTCCGCAGATCATCCGTCATGAGCGCCTTTATAGCACTAGCGGAGAGCGCTCTCCATGGGTGGCCGTCCGGGGGCCGGGACACCTCGCGAGCCCGGCGGGATCCAGGCGGGAGGCCGGACGCGCTCCAGGGCCCCTCGTCCTAGGCCAGCGAGCCGCCCGTCGCGTCGATCCAGTGGCCGGTGATCCATCGGCCCTCGTCCGAGGCGAGGAAGGCCACCACGTCGGCGATGTCCGCGGGCGTGCCGACCTTGCCGAGTGCGGACAGGGCGGCCGCACCGGCCCACGCGTCATCGCCGGCGTGCAGCCAGTCCGCGTTGGCGTCGGTGTCCACGATGCCCGGCGCGACCGCGTTGACGGTGATACCCCGGTCGCCCAGCACCTTGGACAGATACCGGGTGAACACGTCCAGCGCGCCCTTGGACATGGCGTAGGCGATCAGGTCCGGCATCATCGCCGCGTGGCTGAGGCCCGTCGAGATGTTGATGACGCGTCCGCCGTCGCGCAGCCGGTCGAGGCCCAGCCGGGTGAGGAAGAACGGCGCCTTCGTGTTGACGTCGAACAGCCGGTCGTACTCCTCCTCCTCGATCTCCGTGAAGCTCTGCGAGCTGCCTATCCCGGCGTTGTTGACGAGGATGTCCAGGCCGTCCGCCTGCTGGTCGAAGGCGGCCCACAGTGCGGCGGCGGCCCCCGGGGCCCCCAGCTCCGCGCCGAGCGCGAACGCCTTGCCGCCCGCGGCCTCGATGGCGGCCACGGTCTCCACGGCCGCCGCCTCATTGCTGCCGTAGTGCACGCCGACGACCGCTCCGTCCCGTCCCAGCCGTTCGGCGATGCCTCGTCCGATGCCCCTGCTGCCGGTGACCAGTGCCGTCTTCCCTGTGAGTGAGCCCATGGCTCCGCTCTCCCTCTCGTGATCCAGCTTTTGATTAGTGCTCGCTACAGAAAGAAACGTAACACGTTCTCTAGTGGTCGCTATAGAATTGCTGCATGGCGACGAAGCAGCGGGGCAGGCCACGGTCCTTCGATCGGGAGGCCGCTCTCCGGAAGGCGATGCTGACCTTCTGGGAGCAGGGGTACGAGGCGACCTCGATCGCGGACCTGACACGCGTGATGGGCATCGCCGCGCCGAGCCTGTACGCGGCGTTCGGCGACAAGCGCACCCTCTTCGCCGAGGTCGTCGAGACGTACGCGAACCTCTTCGGCGGCTTCGGTGACCGTGCCATGGCCGAGGAGCCGACCACGCGACGCGGCTTCGCACGGATGCTGCGCGAGGCGGCGGCGGAGTACACGGCGGCCGGCCGGCCGCACGGCTGCATGGTGCTCAGCGCAGCCGAGAACTGCTCGTCGGACGAGGTGGTGGCGGCGCTGCGCGGCCAACGCGCCCGGAACGTGACGGAGTTCCAGCGGTGGATCCAGGCGGACATCGACGCGGGAGTGCTGCCCGCGCACGCCGACGCGGCGGCGCTCGCCCGCTATATGGCGGCCGTCATCCAGGGAATGTCGCAGCAGGCGCGGGACGGTGCGAGCCGCGCGGAGCTCGAGACGGTCGCGGAAGTGGCCATGGGCGCCTGGCCGGAGGAGTCCCCGGGGGCCTGAACGCATCCAGGGGTGACGGGAGTTCACGGCTTCGGCCGGATGCGGTCCCGGCCGGATCGCCGAGGATCGGATTCCGGCCACGGATCGGCCCTGGGCGGCCGAGTATCACGTTTTGCTTGTGATCAGTCACAGCCCGGACCTACGTTGCCCCTTGCGAGATGTCCCAAAGCCAGTGGGGGAGCCAGGTATGGCCGCGAACGGACGGCACCGCAGGTATCAGCCCAGCCGGATCAACCGTGCTTCGCTCACGGTGACGGCGGGCGGCGCGGGCATCGCGCTCCCGCTCATCACCGCGGCCTCGGCGGGGGCCGCGCCGGTCGACGTCTGGGAGAAGGTCGCCGCCTGCGAGTCCAGCGGCAATTGGGCGGTCAACACGGGCAACGGCTATTACGGCGGGCTGCAGTTCAGCGGCTCCACCTGGGCGGCCTTCGGCGGCACGCAGTACGCGTCGCGCGCCGACCTCGCCACCCGGGACCAGCAGATCGCCATCGCCGAGAAGGTGCTGGACGGCCAGGGCCCCGGCGCCTGGCCCACCTGTTCCGTACGGGCGGGGCTCACCCGGGGCGGGGACGCGCCCGGGACCGCCCCGGAGGCGGGGACCGGTGCGCAGAGCGCGGGAAACCGGCCCATCCAGGCGGCGCCGCCGCAGAGCGCGCCCCCCAGGCAGCCGCAGACCCGGCCCGCCGCGGCGACGCCCACCCATGTGCCGGGCAAGCGCGACTCGTACACCGTCGCGAGCGGCGACTCCCTCTCCGGGATCGCGTCCGCCCAGGGGGTGCGGGGCGGCTGGCAGGGCCTCTACGCGGCCAACCGCACCGTCGTCGGGAGCGACCCGGACCTGATCTTCCCCGGACAGCGGCTGAGCCTCGACCAGAGCCGGGCGCCGAAGGCGGGGGAGGGGACGAGCACCGGAAAGCCTGCGGGGAAGACCACCCCGAAGCCCCCGGCGGCCGCGCCGAAGAAGGAAGCCCCGAAGCAGCAGGAACCCAAGAAGGAAGCACCGAAGCAGGAAGCACCCAAGAAGGAAGCGCCTAAGAAAGAAGCGCCCGAGCGGGAAGCGCCCAAGAAGGAAGCTCCCAAGGAGGCCGCTCCCAAGAAGGAGCAGCCCGCTCCGGAGCGCGCCGTGAAGAACTCCGGCTTCAGCGCCCCGGTGGCCGCCGGCACCGGCACCCCCTACCGGCAGGCCGGCTCCTGGTCCAGCGGGTATCACACCGGGGTGGACTTCCCCGTGCCCACCGGGACATCGGTGAAGTCGGTGGCCCCGGGAAGCGTCGTCTCGGCCGGCTGGGCCGGAGCGTACGGCTACGAGGTCGTCATCCGGCACAGCGACGGCAAGTACAGCCAGTACGCCCATCTCTCCGCGCTCCATGTGCGCGCGGGGCAGTCGGTCTCCGGCGGGCAGCGCATCGCCCGCTCCGGCTCCACGGGCAACAGCACCGGCCCGCACCTGCACTTCGAGGTCCGCACGGGTCCCGGCTACGGGTCGGACGTCGACCCGCTCGCCTACCTCCGGGCGGGCGGCGTCAGGGTCTGAACCGACCGCTCGGCGCGGGAGCGCCGCAGCGTGGCCCCGCCGCGCCGCCGCTGTTCCGCGAGCGGGCCCGGCGCGCCGAACTCCACCTGCGGCACCGCGTGTCCCGGCGGCAGGGGCGACGAGGTGTGCGCCACGGGCAGCCGCCCCGACGCGGGTTCCGGCACGACCGGTGACGGCGAGGGGTGTCCGTCCTCCGGCTCCTCCGTGACGGCGATGGCGTCCCCCGGACCGGAGCCGGCGGCCGGGGCCGCGCGCTCTCCGCCGGGAGCCGCCGCCTCAGGGTCCGTCCGGGGCCCCTGGGCGTGCTCCGTGCTCAGCCGCTCCCGGGTCAGCATGATCAGGCCGCCGGCGGCCACGGCCCCGCAGGAGAGGGCCAGGACGGTGCCCGGGACGCCGAGCCGGAAGTGCTCCCCGAACAACGTGATGCCGATCGCGGCGGCCACCACCGGGTTGACCACCGTCACCGTCGCGAGCGGAGCCGTGAGCCCCGCGCCCCGGTAGGCGGCCTGGGACAGGAACAGGCCCGCCGCCGCGAGCCCGGCGATCACCAGCAGCGGCAGCGCGCCCGAGCGCACCGAACCGGACGTCCACTCCACGGCCACGGTCTTGGTGAACACCGAGGCCATACCGAACGCCGCACCCGCGCCCGTCGCCAGGACGATGCTGCGCAGGACCGGCCGGCGCAGCGTACGGGCGAGCACGACGAGCGCGCCGACGGCCCCGAACGTCACCGAGGCCAGCAGTACCTGTTCGGGACCGTTCAGGGTGTGCGGCTCGGCGTTCCCCGTGAGCGCCAGGAGTCCGCCGAGCCCGGCCGTCGCCATCAGCGCGCCGCGCCAGGCCGTCGCCCCCGCCCGCCGCCCGACGAACAGGGCCGCCATCGGCAGGGCGAAGACGATCGTCAGCGCGCCGAGCGGCTGGACCAGGCTGAGCGGGCCGTACGCGAGGGCCACCACGTGCAGGACCGCACCGGTCCCGTTGAGGGCGACGGCGACCCACCACACGCCGTTGCGCACCAGGGAGCGCCAGGAGTTGTCACCGGTCGCGGCCACGCGCTCCTGGATGATCGCCCCGGCCGCGTACGCGACCGCGGAGATCAGTGACAGCAGCACGGACAACGCAAGGGAGCTCATGTACACCACGATGTCCCGTCCGGGGCCCCACGTCGTCGTCCTTGAGACTGCACTTCGGCGTACTGCCCCAGTAGTACGCCCGTCGGACCGACGTCCTCCTCCCGACGGTAGTCCTGCCGCCCCCAGCCGTCAGAAGTTGGCGCCCGGCGGATACGGTGAGCCGCGAGGACGGCACAGCCGGTGTCCGTGGGGCCGGTCGAGGGAGCGGCCCGGATCCGGACCCGGGAACCGAGGGGGAGCAAGGCATGGACCTGGTGCTACAGGCGTCGGTCGGGGGATTCTTCGCCCTGCGGACCACCCCGGTGCCGGGCGGTGGGCACCGGCCGCTGGAGCGGTTGTACGCGGGGGAGAACGGTCCTCTCGCCGCGCGTGTCGACAAGGTCGCGGCGCGTCTCGCGGCCCCCGAGCGCAGGGTCGCCGCCTCCATCGCCCATCTCGGGCTGGCCGCCCGGCTCTGGTCCCTCGCCCTGGGGCCGGCCGCGCTCTTCGGGCGGATCCCCGCTCTGACGCCCGGCGCCCTCCACTGGGACCCGTCGTTCACCTCGCCGGACGATCTGTGGCTCGCGGGGACGTCGGAGCTGCCCGGTACGGCCACCCGGATCCGCGAGGAGGTCCAGTACGGGCATCTGGTCCCGCTGGCCGAGGCGTTCCGGCGCGACGGGAACATCTCCCCGCAGTTGCTGTGGGGCAACGCGGGGTCCGCGCTCGCCGGAGCCGTACGCGAACTGGTCACGTTCGCACGTGCCCACGACCGGCCGGACGTGGCCGCACGGGCCCGTGCGCTGGCGGCCGAGCTCTTCGACGACGAGGCGCTGCGCGACACCGGGTCCCCCCACGGTCCGGCGTTCCGGCGGCGCAGTTGCTGCCTGTACTGGCGCTGTCCGGGCGGCGGGCTGTGCGGGGACTGCGTGTTCGACCGGGCGCCCGGATCGGCTGCGGCGGGACGCTAGTCCGCCCCGCCGCAGCCGATCCGGGACCGCCGGACCATCCTCGTACTGTCAGGAAGGCAGTACGGCGTCGATGGCGTCGTCCACGGTCGGCAGGACGGGCAGGGCGCTGTCGAGGCCGATCATGTCGATCAGGCGTCGCATGAACGGGGACGGGGCGGCCAGCCGCAGCCGGTCGCCCAGCGCGGTGTGTCCCTGGAGGAGCACGTTCACCGTCGTCGAGTCCGCGAAACCGACGCCGGACAGGTCCACGACGACGGGGCCGGAGCCGTCGTCGGCCGCCGAGGTCAGGGCGAGGCCCAGCGGTGCGACGCTGTCGATGTCGAGGTCACCCGACACGGCGAGGACCAGAGCCCCCCGCTCCTGCCGGGTGGAGATTCTGACGGCTCTGTCTTCGTTGGGCGATGAAAGCACGGAAGGCACCTCGGACGGGTCGGAAGGGGACGGAGAGCCGTTCTGCCGGACGGGGCGGCATCGTTCCGTCCCTGGTCGCGGCGGGGTACGGGGCAACGATAGAAGTAACAGTTGTCATTTGACAACATTCTCCATGGGGTAACAATCTGATCCCCGACGGTTGCTCGGGCCCCCGTCGAAGGCGGTCGACCGATGGACGCGGAAGCAGGAGCCGGATGAAGCTAAGCGCTGTCGGCGACATCGTCGTGGAGGGGGGAGGCGGCCGTGCCCCCTTGCGGGGAGAGGCGCTCCGAAGCGGCGGCGTGGAAGGCCGCGAGGCCCTCGGTGAGCGCGGCCAGGGCGGCGGGATCCATCCGCTCCAGCACAGCGTTCAGCTCGGCGGCGCGCAGGGCCCGGTACTCTTCGAGAAGGGCGCGGCCGCGCAGGCTCAGCCGCAGTTCCAGCTCGCGCCGGCTGGTCGGGCTGGGTGCCCGCTGGACGAGCCCCATCGCCTCCATCCGGTCGCAGAGCCTGCTGACGGAGGGAGCCCGAGAGCCCAGGGCCTCGCACAGCGCCCGCAGATTGGTGCCTTCCTGCCTCTCGATCACGAGCAGGGCCCGAAGCTGCGAGGGCGATACGGTTCCCGAAGCGGCGGACTCCTGGCCCCGGCCCCACAGCACCTCCAGCAGCTCCGAGGCGGCGACGGCGTCGGCGGACGCCTGTTCGCGACTGCTCGGGCGAAATCCTCGGTGGGGCATTCGGCCACTGTGTCACCCGTCAGGCCCGCTTGTCAGCCCGGGCCTGGCCCCTACCACGTCGCAGGACGAAGATTGCGCGAGAGACCGTGAACAGACGAACGGACATCGAGGCCGCCGTACGGGCCGCCGCGCCGCACGCCCTGCTGGCCACCCTGCGCACCAAGCTCCGCAGCGTCTACGGGGCCCTCGCGGTGGAACTCCACCTCGCCGACTACGGTCTGCGGGTCCTCACATCCCTGGACCGTCCCGACGGCGAGAACCAGCCGCTGTCCCTCCACAACAGTCCCGAGGGCCGGGCGTTCGGCAGCCAGGAGCCCCGCGAACAACAGGTCCGGCACGACGACGCCGTCGACCACCACCTGCCCGTGACCGTACGGGGCGAACGCCTCGGCATCCTCACCGTCCGGCTGCCCCAGGGCCTGTCCACCCCGGAGCTGGTCGGCGAGCTGACCCACATGGCCGACCTGTTGGGCCACGAGATCCTGGTCGCCGAACGGGACACCGACCTCTACCAGCGCGCCCGGCGCACCAGCCGCCTCACCCTCGCCGCCGAGATGCAGTGGCAGTTGCTGCCCGCCCGCGCCTGCACCGCCGCCGAGTTCGCGATCGGGGCCCAGCTGGAGCCCGCGTACGCCATCCACGGCGACAACTTCGACTGGGCCGCCGACGCCGACGAGCTGACCCTCGCGGTCACCAACGGCATGGGCGAGGGCATACAGGCCTCCCTCCTCACCAATCTCGCCGTCAACGCCCTGCGCAACGCCCGCCGGGCCGGCATCGGCATCGCGGACCAGGCGGCCCTCGCCGACCAGGCCCTCTACGACCAGCACCGCGGCGCCTCCCACGTCTCCACCCTGCTGCTCCGCTTCGAGCTGGCGACCGGGCGGGTCGGCGTCGTCGACGCGGGCTCGCCCCAGCTGTGGATTCAGCGCGGCCGCACGGTCCGCCGCGTGGAGCTGGAGGCGCAGCTCCCGCTCGGCATGTTCGAGGAGTCGCAGTACACGGTCCAGGAGTTCCACGTGGAGCCCGGCGACCGGCTCCTGCTGTTCAGCGACGGCGTCTACGACGCGGTGTCCCCGCTCGGCGAGACGTACGGCGAACGCATGCTGGCCCGCGCCATCCAGTCGACGCGGCTCCTGCCCGCCGCCACCGTCCCGCGTGCGATGCTCGGCGAACTGGCGGAGTACCGGGGCACGGAGACGCCCGACGACGCGCTGGTGCTGTGCCTGGACTGGTTCGGCCGGCAGGGCGACTAGGGAGCGTCGAAGGCGCGGCGGGAGGCCTCGATGTGCCCGATGTGCTCATGGGTCCAGTCGCACATCACATGGACCGTCGCGCGCAGGCCCTGCCCCGGCCCGGTGAGGGTGTACTCGACCCGTGGCGGCACGGTGGGGTGCACACACCGCTCGACGAGTCCGTAGCGCTCCAGCATCCGCAGGTTCTGGGTGAGCATCTTGTGGCTGATGCCCTCGACCTCGCCGCGCAGCTCGGTGAAGCGGAGGGTGCCCTCGCCCAGGGCCTCGATGATCAGGAGCGCCCACTTGTTGGCGACGTCGGAGAAGATCTCCCGCGCCAGCGAGTCCGCGCGCCGCAGATCCGCGTCCTCGGGCGAGCCGCTGAACTGCTTGGTCACCGTCAGGTTCCCCCGTCACCGAAAAGTGCGTTCTTCCATGTCAGCGGCCACTCTCCTACGGTTCCCGGGTAACCACAAGTGACCGGGAAACGACCGGTCCGGCGGACAAGAGGGGGGGGCACGGCCCCCGGAACGAGGAGGCGAGCGGCATGGCCATCACCCTGGTGAACCCGAGCGGACTGCCGGAGATCGGCGCCTACAAACAGGTGTCGGTCGCGACCGGATCGAAGCTGGTCTTCATCGCCGGACAGGTCGCCTGGGACGCGGCGGGCGCCACCGTCGGCGCGGGCGACCTCGCCGCGCAGGTCGAGCAGTGCTACGTCAACATCGGCACGGCCCTCGCCGCGGTCGGCGGCACCGTCGACGACCTGGCGAAGCTGACCGCGTACGTCGTGGACTGGACGCCCGAGAAGATGCCCCTGTTCCTGGAGGGCGTCTCCCGGGCCGCCGCGCGACTGGGGACCACGCCCGTACCGCCCGCCACACTGGTGGGCGTCGCGGCCCTGGACATCCCCGAGCACCTGGTGGAGGTCGAGGCCACCGCCGTCCTCGACGCCTGACGGGCGCCCCGGACGGCGGACGGGCATCGCGAACGGGCGGACGACGGCCGGGGGAGTGCCGGCCGGGCTCAGGTGCTGAGCTGGAACTCCGCCCGGATCCGCTTGCCCACCGGCACCCGCTCGGCCGTGAGCCGGTCGCACAGGGCCACGACGATCTCCATGCCGTGACCGCCGAGGCGGGACGGGTCGGGGGCGTACAGCACGGGCATCGCGGTGCTGCTGTCGTACACCGTGACGCTGATGAGCTCGGCGTTGCCCTCCAGCTCCAGGAGGTAGGGGCCGTGGCTGTAGCGGTCGGCGTTGGTGACCAGCTCGCTCACGGCCAGCATCAGGTCGCTGCGCGTGTGTTCGCCGATCGGGGCGAGGCATTCCACCGCGAGTCTCGTCAGAAAACGGTCGGCGAGCGCACGGGCCAGCGCGATGCAGCCCGGCTCGCCGTCGAAGACCTCGGCGCTGAGCAGTACCTCGGCGGAAGCCGGCCCCAGGCCCGGGTCTTCCGGGGGGGAGGTGAGCTGTTCGTTCATGTGCTCCAGCCAGGGCGCCGCAGTGAGGTCGGAGACCTTTTCCGCCATGCGTCTACCCCTGGCGAAGGATCCCACTCCAGGAGATCCGGACCGATCCTACGCACGTCCGGGCAGCCGCACCACGGTCACGAAGAACTCGTCGATCTGGCGCACCGCGGCGATGAACTGATCAAGATCCACCGGCTTCGTCACGTACGCGTTGGCGTGGAGTTTGTAGCTGCGCAGGATGTCCTCCTCGGCCGAGGACGTGGTGAGCACGACCACCGGGATGAGGGAGAGCTCGGGGTCGCCCTTGATCTGCTCCAGCACCTGCCGGCCGTCGTACTTGGGCAGGTTCAGGTCCAGCAGCACCAGGTCGGGGCGGGGGGCCTCGGTGTACTCGCCGCGCCGGTAGAGGAAGTCCAGCGCCTCCTGCCCGTCGCGCACGACGTGCAGGGTGTTGCGGATCTTGTTGTCCTCGAAGGCCTCACGGGTCATCAGCTCGTCGCCGGGATCGTCCTCGACGAGCAGGACCTCGATGGGCTGGACAGGGGTGTTCACGAAGGGTCTCCCGGCTGGCTGGTGAGCAGGGCGGGAGCGAGCAGCTCCGCCGTGGTGTGCGTGGGCGCCTCGGGTGCCACGGGCAGGGTGAAGTGGATGAGGGTGCCTTCGTCCGGTTCGGGCTCCAGCCAGATCCGGCCACCGTGGAAATCGACGATCTTCCGGCAGAGCGCGAGGCCGATGCCCGTGCCCTCGTACGCGTCGCGGGCGTGCAGCCGCTGGAAGATGACGAACACCTTGTCCGCGAACTCGGGCTCGATCCCGATCCCGTTGTCCGACACGGTCAGATGCCAGTCCTCGCCCTCGCGCACGCAGCCGATCGAGATCCGGCACGGGATGCCCTCCCGGCGGAACTTCACCGCGTTGCCGACGAGGTTCTGCCAGACCATCGTGAGCGCGGTCGCGTCCCCGAGCAGTTCGGGCAGCGCCTCGGGCCGCTCGATCACTGTCCCCGACTCCTCGATCGCGAGGGTCAGATTGGCCAGGGCGCGGTCCAGGGCCCGGTCCAGATCGACCGGTTTCCAGGTCTCCTGCACCCGGCCCACCCGCGAGAACGTCAGCAGGTCGTTGATGAGGACCTGCATCCGCTTGGCGCCGTCCACCGCGAAGGCGATGTACTGCTTGCCCCGCTCGTCGAGCTCCTCGCCGTACCGCTTCTCCAGCAGCTGGCAGAAGGAGGCGACCTTGCGCAGCGGTTCCTGGAGGTCGTGCGAGGCCACGTACGCGAACTGCTCCAGCTCCGCGTTGGAACGGCGCAGCTCCTCCGTCTGCTCCGCGAGCAGGGCCTCGCGCTCCTGCGCCTCGGCCAGCTCGTCGGCCAGCCGCCGCCGCATGTCCTCCACCGCCCAAGCCACGGCCTGCACGTCGGACGGGCCCTTGATCTCGATCCGCGTCCCGAAGGCCCCCGACCTGACACGGTCCGACGCGCCGCGCAGCCGGTACAGCGGGACGCCCACCACCCGGTGGAGCAGCAGGCTCAGCGCCACCACGGTCAGCACGAAGACGGTGACCAGCGCGATCAGCACCCGGTCGCGGGTGGTGCGCGCCGAACCGAGGTCGGCCCGCGCCTGGTCACGGGCCTCGGCGAGATGCCCCTGCTGGTCGCCGTACGCCTGCCGCAGCTGGTCGAAGTCCGCCTTGCTGCGCTGCAACTGCGCCCCGGTGGCGCCCTCGCTCGGCCCCACCTCCCGGACCGTCCGCATCAGCGGCTCGGCCTTGCTCCGCCGCCACTGCCGCGCGGCGGCGGCGATGGCGTCGAGATCCTCGGCGTACCGGTTGTCCGGGCCCACCAGGCGCCGGACCTGCGCGAGGCGCTCCTGCTCGGCGGCCTTCCCCGCCTCGTAGGGTTCGAGGAAGGAGTCGTCGCCGGTCAGCGCGAATCCCCTGATCCCGGTCTCCTGGTCGAGCAGGGCGTTCTGGAGCTGGAAGGACGCCGATCTGGCGGGCTGGATACGGTCCACGAGATCGGTCGTACGGTCGGAGATCCGGGACATCACGAGCCCGCCGATCACCAGACAGCCGCAGACCACCACGATGAATCCGCCGAGGATGAGATGGACCCAGTTCTGCACCGACAGGCGTGCGGCGAAGCCGCCGGGCGCCGGTTTCCCGGTCATGTCACCGTTCATCGGATTCCGCTCCCCAGCCCAGATGCAGAACGGCCACATCGTCCGCGAGGCCGCCGTAGGGCGCGGCCCCCTCGGTGGCTCCCGCCACCAGGGCGTCGACGAACGCACGGGCCGGCAGATGCCCGTTGGCCCGTGCCATGGCGAGCAGCCCTTCCTCCCCGAGGCGGCTGTCCGGTCCGTCGCGTCCCTCGAAGAGCCCGTCCGTGAAGAGCACGAGGCCCGCACCGGGCGTCAGCGGGATGTCGACCGTCGGCCATCGGCCGGTCCCGGGCAGCAGCCCGAGCGCCATGCCGCCCTCGGGCTCCACCCAGGTCACGTCCGTGCCCTGACGCAGGAGCAGGCCGGGGTGACCGGCCCGCAGGATCTGGACGTGCTCCTGCCCGGGCGGGAACGCCAGCGAGGTGACGGTGGCGAACACATGCGAGTCCGAGCGCTCGGCGACCAGGATCTCCTCCAGCAGGGCTATCTGCTCGGGCTGGGACGTACCGCACAGCACCGTGGTACGCCAGGCCACCCGCAGACACACCCCGAGCGCTGCCTCGGCGGCGCCGTGCCCGGAGACATCGCCGATCACCGCGTGCACCGTGCCGTCCGAGGTCTGCACGACGTCGTAGAAGTCACCGCTCAGCAGCCCGTGGACCCGCCCCGGCTCATAGCGGGCGCGCGCCCGGAAGCGGTCGTCCCGCAGCAGGGGCACGGGTAGCAGCCCGCGCTCCAGCCGGGCGTTCTCCTGGGCGATCAGCCGGTTGGCGCGCAGTGCGGCAGCGGCGCGTTCCACGTCCTTGCGCTGCAGGGCGTAGCGGATCGCGCGCGCCAGCACCTCCGGGTCCAGGAGCCCCTTGACCAGATAGTCCTGGGCGCCCCCGGCGACCGCGCGGAGCCCGGTGCCGGACTCCTGCAGACCGGTCAGGACGACGATCGCGGCCTCGCCGTCGGACTCCAGGATCTGGCGCACGGCGTCCAGGCCGTGGACGTCGGGAAGGTGCAGATCGAGGAGCACGCACACCGGGACGGTGGACGCGCGCAGGAAGGCACGCGCCTCGGCCAGGGTCTTGCACCAGGTGAGGGCGGAGTCCAGCTCGCTGTCGGTGAGCATCTCCTCGACGAGCAGAGCGTCACCCGCGTCGTCCTCCACGAGCAGGATCGACGCGTTCAGATTCCACAGCGGCGCCTCGGCGGGCTGTGCGGCCCCGACCTGCTGGGAGGGAATTCCGGATATGCCCACAGGACTCGGCGAGGTGCCCACGGGCGACTCGGTCAACCCTCCACCCCCTCGTGCGACGGCGCGGTTGATCCGGCCTGACCGTCAGGAAGCATAGGCGAGGGCCGGGCCGCCCGGGCTCACGCCTCGACGCTCATCCCCTTGCGCAGCTGCTGGACGATCCTGCTGAGCAGCCGCGACACATGCATCTGGGACACGCCCAGCTCCTCGCCGATCTGCGACTGCGTCATCTCCGCCCCGAACCGCATCTGCACGATCCGGCGCTCCCGGTCGTCGAGCCGGTCCAGCAGCGGTGCCAGGGTGTGCAGGTTCTCGACGGTCTCCATGGCCGGATCCGTCTCGCCGAGGACATCGGCGTACGCCCGCTGCTCCTGGCCGGAGTCGCTGTCCGCGGAGGGGGTGTCGAGGGAACCGGCGGAGTAGCCGTTGGCGGCCACGAGCCCCTCGATGATCTCCTCCTCGGGAAGGTCGAGGTGGGTGGCCAGCTCCTTGACGGTGGGGTCGCGGTCGAGCTCGGCGGAGAGCTGCTCCTTCGCCTTGGCGAGGTCCACCCGCAGCTCCTGGAGCCGCCGCGGCACATGCACCGACCAGGTGGTGTCACGGAAGAACCGCTTGATCTCCCCGACGATGTAGGGCACGGCGAAGGTGGCGAACTCCACCTCGCGCGACAGGTCGAACCGGTCGATCGCCTTGATCAGGCCGATCGTGCCGACCTGGATGATGTCCTCGGTGTCGTCGCCGCCCCGGTTGCGGAACCGGGACGCGGCGAAGCGCACCAGGGAGAGGTTCATCTCGATCAGGGTGTTGCGCGCGTACTGGTGCTCGGGGGTGCCCTCCTCCAGGACCTGGAGCCGGTCGAAGAACATCTTCGACAGGGCCCGTGCGTCCTGCGGGGCGATCTTCCCGGCGTCCTCCACCCAGGGCAGCTCTCCGGTGACGTCCGCCGTCCGCGCACCGGCCCGGTCGTCGCTCAGCGGCGCCGTCGCTCCGGTGGCTCGCACTGACATCGCCGTCATGGTGTCGCCCTCCCTGCTGCCCAATGTGTCGGACGATCGCCTGCCCGCTCCCCGCGAAGTCATGCGTCCCCGTTCCGCTTCTTTGCCCGTGCCGCGTTCCCGGGGGCGCTTCCGCGCCTTCTCCGCCGGGTCCGCTCGTACACCGCTCGAACGGAGCAGTGGCCCGCGCATGGCAAACTTGGGCGGGGTGTTACAGCCTGCGGTGATCCATGATCCGCGGCGAGAAGATGACAGAGGAACGGCAATGACGGTGACAGAGGACAGCCCGGAGCTCGCTCCCGGAATCGAGGAGTTCGGTCCCGGTATCGACCCGGAGCGGCTGGCCGTCTGCCTGAGCGTGCTCGACGAACTCGACCGGATCGAGGTGGACCACCCGGACGCCATCGCCGTCCGCCGGGCCACCGCCGGGATCTACCGCACCGTGAAGCAGCGCCGCCGCCAGGAGCGCCGCGCCGCGAAGACCGCCCACGACCGGGCCGTCACCGAGGCCACGGCGACCGGCTCGGCCGAGCGCATCGACGACGAGACGCAGGGTGTGCTGCCCTCCTCCTCCGCCCAGGCCGAGATCGCGGGCATCCTCCAGCGGCCCCGGTCCTGCTACATCTGCAAGACGCGGTACGTCGAGGTCGACGCGTTCTACCACCAGCTCTGCCCGTCCTGCGCCAAGGAGAACCGCTCCCGCCGCGACGCCCGTACCGACCTGACCGGACGCCGGGCGCTGCTCACCGGCGGCCGGGCGAAGATCGGCATGTACATCGCGCTGCGGCTGCTGCGCGACGGCGCGCACACCACCATCACCACCCGCTTCCCCAACGACGCGATCCGCCGCTTCAAGGCGATGGAGGACAGCGACGAGTGGATCCACCGGCTGAAGATCGTCGGCATCGACCTCCGCGACCCGGCCCAGGTCGTCGCGCTGGCCGACTCCGTCGCCGCCGAGGGCCCGCTCGACATCCTGATCAACAACGCCGCCCAGACCGTCCGCCGCTCCCCGGGGGCCTACAGCGAGCTGGTCAACGCCGAGTCGGCCCCGCTGCCCGCCGGCGAGCTGCCCGCCGCCGAGGTCATCGGCACCTTCGGCAGCGGCACGGTCGACCGGGTGGCGGCGCTGCCCGCCGCCCGCAAGGAGAGCCTGAGCGCCCAGGAGGTCACGGACCTCGCCCTGGTCACCGGATCCGCCTCGCCGGCCCGGATCGCCGCCGGCACCGCGATCGACGCGGGCGGCCTCGTCCCGGACCTGCACGACAGCAACAGCTGGATCCAGACGGTCGAGGAGGTCGAGCCGATCGAGCTCCTCGAGGTCCAGCTCTGCAACTCCACCGCGCCGTTCATCCTGATCAGCCGGCTGCGCCCGGCGATGGCCGCCACCGCCGCGAAGCACGCGTACGTCGTCAACGTCTCCGCGATGGAGGGCGTCTTCAGCCGCGGCTACAAGGGCGCCGGCCACCCGCACACCAACATGGCCAAGGCCGCGCTCAACATGCTGACGCGCACCAGCGCCCAGGAGATGTTCGAGAAGGACGGCATCCTGATGACGGCCGTGGACACCGGCTGGATCACGGACGAGCGGCCGCACCCGGACAAGATGCGACTCGCCGAGGAGGGCTTCCACGCCCCCCTCGACCTGGTCGACGGCGCCGCCCGGGTCTACGACCCGATCGTGCGCGGTGAGGGCGGAGAGGCCCTCTACGGCTGCTTCCTCAAGGACTACGCCCCCGCGAACTGGTAACCCGAACGGCTCAACCGGACGGTCGGTCTCCGCGCGGCGGCCCGAAACCCGGCCCAGGATGTTCTCTGGGCCGGGTTTTTGCGTACCCGGTGGCCGAAAGTGACCTACCGCACACGTTCTATCGAGCGCGGTGGCGCTCATTTGGTTACGCTGAGGCGAACGGACGCCATCGAGGAGCCCACGAAGGTTCCTCGACCGTCCTGGGACATGGTCGGTAACCCGGCCGCTGTTCCGCCCCCAACCGGCGCCACCGCGACCGACATATCCCAACCCCTGCCCCGCGCGGGGCGGTCGCGCACCGGCACAACCGCCGGAGCGACGGCGACGCCCCGGGTGACGCGACACGAAGGAGTGCGCGGTGACGACACCGGAACTGACCGAGCGCGACATGCGCCCCGCCGAACGCAACACGGGGCGGCCCGGCCGCCCCGAGAAGCTGCGGAACATCGAGGTCTGGGCCAGGTCCGCCCCGATCCGGCTCGCCGGATACGAGGACGACCTCGCCGAGCCGCACATCCTGCCCGGCATCGACTGACCCCAGAGGTTCCCCCGTACGTCCCCTGCGGCCCGTCCCCCTTCGCCCTACCGCTCCGGCGGCAGCGGCCGGGAGACGGGCCGCAGGAACTCCCGCACATAGGTGCGGTGCCACCAGCAACCGGTGGCCCGCAGCTCCCGGAACCCGGTGAACCGGTAGCGGAACACCCGCGCGCGGACGTGCCGGGGCGGTCCGTCGGGGAACGGGTTGCGGCCGAGCAGCCGGAGCGTGTCCCGGTCGCCCTCCAGCAGCCGCTCGGCGAACGGCCCGAACCAGGAGCGCGCGTACGCGGGGGAGAGCGCCGCGAACCACATCATCCAGTCGAGCCGCAGATGGTACGGGGCGAACAGGCGCGGCAGCCGGCGCGGATCGCCCGGCTTGCCGCGGAAGCCGTACTCCCGCCACTCGGCACCCTCGTGCGCCACCGGATCGGCGCTGCCCTCCACCACGACCTCCAGCCGCATCCGGCTGATCGAACCGAACGCCCCATAGGTGTTGACCAGGTGCAGGGGATCGTAGGACCGGTTCATCGCCTGCCGCCGCGAGAGCAGATTGCGCGCCGGGCGGTAGCTGAGCACCAGCACCAGGGCGGTGACCGCGATGACGACCACCTCGTACCAGAGGGGTGGCGCGACCTGGGCCGGCGCCGGACCGGCCAGCGGAGTCCAGTCGATCGCGGAGAGCGCCAGCGCGATGGTGAGCCAGTTCAGCCAGGCGAAATTCCCCGACAGGACGAGCCAGAGCTGGGTGAGGACCATCAGTCCCGCGGCCACGCTCGCCACCGGCTGCGGGGTGAACAGCAGGAAGGGAACCAGCAGCTGGGTGACATGGTTGGCCGCGACCTCCACCCGGTGCACGGGCCGGGGCAGATGGTGGAAGAACCAGCTCAGCGGCCCCGGCATCGGCTGCGTCTCGTGGTGGAAGTCCAGGCAGGTCAGCTCGCGCCAGCACGCGTCCCCGCGCATCTTGATCAGCCCCGCGCCGAACTCCACCCGGAACAGCAGCCACCGCAGCAGCCACAGCACCAGCACCGGCGCGGCCGTGTCCCCGCTGCCGAGGAAGACCGCCAGGAATCCCGTCTCCAGCAGCAGCGACTCCCAGCCGAATCCGTACCAGACCTGCCCCACCTGGACGATCGACAGATACAGCACCCAGGGCACCGCCCAGAGCAGCATGCCGCCCCACAGCGGCAACAGACCGTCGAGACCGGCGATGAGGGCCACGGACACGGCACAGCCGCTCCAGGCGACGGCGGCGAAGAAGCGGTCCGAGTAGTGCAGCCGGAAGAGCCCCGGAGCGGCCCGCCAGGGCGTGCGCCGCAGCAGTTCCGGGACGGGCAGCATGCCGCGCTCGCCGATCAGCGCCCGGAACTGGAGCGCGGCGGAGAGGAAGGCGACCAGATAGACCACGGCCAGAGCCCGCTGGAAGATCAGCCGGCTCAGCCAGTAGCCGTCCGCGGTGAACCATTCCATCCCTGCCAGTATCGGCCCGCGGGCGTCCTGGGGCCCTTCCGGTCGCAGCCGGGCGCGTCAGCTCGCGGCGACGATGCGGCGCAGCGTGCGGCCGAGCCTGCGCGCGTACCAGTGCTGCACGGGCGGCACCAGCGGTCCGGCGAGCCGGGCGTACCAGGAGGCGGGGCGCGAGAAGGCCAGCACCGTGAACCACACCGTGCCGTCGTCCGCGAGGTCCACCGTGAAGCACTCCTCGCCGCGTTCCGGATGCCCGGCCAGGGTGCCGTAGCCGAAGCCGGTGCGGCCGTCCTCCCCGTACGCCGTCCAGATCACCTCGCAGGGGGCGGTGAAGCGCACCGGTCCAAGCCCCAGGGAGACCCGGACGCCGCCGCCGGGCTCCGCGCGGGGTGCCGGGGCCTCCACCCGTGCGCCCGAGGCGCGGTGCATCCGCCACTCGGTGATCGCCGCGCCGGCGGCCGCGAAGTCGGCCTCGCCCCGGCCGATCGGGGTGCGGTGGTGGAGGTGGTGGTAGCCCCGGGGGAGCGGGCCGAGACGGGTGGCGCCGACTTCCGGGTAGGTGAGGGTGCTCATGCGGTTCTGCCTCCGGTGAGGTGGGGTGCTTCGGTACGGAGCGGGTCTTCGGTACGGATGCGCCGCCAGGCCAGCAGCGAGCAGAGCGCGAAGCCCAGCGCGTTGCCGAGGCCATGGGTGGCGGCCATCCAGGTCAGGGTGGGATGGGGCAGTCCGGTCGCCTCGCCGAGCGCCCAGCTCAGCGCGAGCAGCATCGTCGCCACCAGGACGGCGGCGGAGGTGAGCAGCAGGAGCCGGGTCGTCCGGTCCCGGCCGTCGGCGTGCCCCAGGCGCCGGGTGAGCAGGCCGACCGTCCACATTCCGGCGGTGAGGACGACGGCCCCGACCAGCTCGGCCCAGTCGCCGACGAAATAGCCGGCGAGGACGAGCAGGGTGCCCAGCGGCACGCTCAGTGCGGCGAAGCGGCCCGCCGGGCCGTCGGCGACCCGGCAGACCAGGCCCGCGATCAGGGCCGCGGCGAATCCGGCGAAGTGGAAGTGGGGCACGGTGAGCGCGAGGATGCCGAGGTCGAACCCGAACAGCTCGTGTCCCGCACGCTCGGCGACCAGGGCGGTCGCCGCGACGGCCGGGGTGACCAGCGCGGTGAGCAGGGCGATCCCGGCGGGGTCGAGGTCCTGGCCGCGGGCCGCCCGGCGCGGTGCGTGCAGGGCGAGCAGGACGGCTCCCAGCGCGTAGCAGCAGGCGAGCACCGTGGCCGTGGTGCCGCGCGGCAGCCAGAGGGCGACCGC
This sequence comes from Streptomyces sp. NPDC091289, assembly GCF_044757365.1. Lineage (NCBI taxonomy): Bacteria > Bacillati > Actinomycetota > Actinomycetes > Kitasatosporales > Streptomycetaceae > Streptomyces > Streptomyces sp. NPDC091289. The sequence continues at coordinate 404,827 of NZ_JBIVUT010000001.1, read as the reverse complement.
ACCCGGTGCGGCGAAGAGGGGCCAGAGCCGACGGATCCGGTCCAGCTCCCGCAGCTCGGTCAGCCGCAGCCCCGCCGGCACGACGACGAGCATGCCCAGCATCACGATGGCGTTGACCAGTGCGGACACGACTTCCCCCCAGCTTTGAACGTGTTCAAGTCCTGGGAGTGAGCGTAGAGGGTTTATTGAACGCGTTCAAGGCTGGGGTGGCGGCGGGCTGTCCGCTTGCGGGTCCGTGCCCGGTGCGGCACAGATGGTGACACCCACTCCGTTCCACAGGGACAGGCAGGAGAGCTCTGTGCGCTCACAAGGACGTTTCCGGCGTACCGCGCTCGCCGCGCTGTCCGCCGGGGTGCTGTTCGCCGTCGCCGGCTGCGGGGGCGGCGGAGACCGGACGGCAAAGGGCACCACAGGCACCGCGGAGGCCAAGGACGTCCTCCTCCAGCCGCTCGCGTCCCCCGGCCCCGGACCGTTCACCGCGTCCACGGCGCGGGCGGCGGCCTCCGCGTCCCCCACCGGCGCACCGGACGCCGAACCGACCTCCGCCACCCGGACGGTCCATCCGGTCTCCGGCGCCGTCCCGGGGCTCTACGGCGGCACCCGGTCGGTCGCCGCCTGCGATGTCGAGCGGCAGGCCACCCTGCTGACCGGCAACGAGGACAAGGCGAGCGCCTTCGCCGACGCGGCCGGCATCGAGGCCGTGCAGATCCCCGGCTATCTGAAGTCCCTCACCCCGGTCGTCCTGCGCGCCGACGCCCAGGTCACCAACCATGGCTACAGCGCCGGCTCGTCCACCGCCTTCCAGGCCGTGCTCCAGGCGGGCACCGCCGTCCTGGTCGACAGCCGGGGCATGCCCCGCGTCCGCTGCGCCTGCGGCAACCCACTGGGCCCGCCCGTGGTCGCCGACGGGAAGGTCGCCCACCGCGGTGAACGCTGGCCCGGCTACGACCCCACACGCATCCTGGCCATCGAGCCCGGCGTCAAGGCGGCCACCAGCCTGATCATCGCGAACACCGACGACAACACCTGGATCGAACGGGCCATGGGCGACAGCGGCGGCCGCGACCGCACCCCCGACGACCCGCCGCCCTTCGAGCCCGACGCCGGCCTGCTCTTCCCGTCACCGGGCCGCCCCACCGAGTCCGCGCCCCCGGAGGCCCCGCCGTCCGACCCGGCCCCCTCCGAGCCGGAAGCGCCGACGGACCCCGGCCCCGGGGAGTCGTCCGACGGCTTCGGCGACACACCGCCCGAGGAGCCGTGGGAGTACGAGGAGGAGGGCGACCCGGACGTCGCGCCGGAGCCGACCCAGGTCTTCCCCGCCGAACCGGACGAGCCGCTGGAGCCCGCCGAGCCGGAGGAGCCCATGGAAGCGGGCCTCGGCGACGTGTTCGCCGGCTGACCCGGGCGTCGTACGAACCAGTCGAGGAATCTGACAAATGGTGGCAGAGTGGCCGATATGGATGATCGGGTAGCGGGTGCCCTGTCACTCCCCGACGACTGGCCCGCCCACCCGGACCTCAGCCTCGCCCTGAACCGTATGGGCAGCTTCGACTGGGATCTTGACACCGGCCTCATGCACATGGACCAGCCCGCCCTCGACGTGTTCGACCTGACCGCGGACGAGTACGACGACCGGCCGGCCTCGCTGGCGCCGCGCGTGCCGACGGACGAGGCCCAGCGCCTGGACGGGATGGTCTCGCACGCGCTGAAGAGCGGCCGCACCAACTACGGCGCGTACTTCCGCATCCAGCGGCGCGACGGCACCCTGCGCTGGACCCACACCCAGGGCTTCGTCCGCCGCGACGGGACCGGCCGCCCGCGCCGCATCATCGGGATCGTCCGCGACGCCACCCAGGAACTGGCCGACTCCACCGCCCGGCGCGAACTGGACGAGGAGCGCCGCCAGCGCACCAGCCTGGTCGAGGGCACCACCGCGGCCCTGGCCCACGCCCGTACCGTCAAGGACGTCATCGCCGTCCTCAAGAACTCCCAGGGCCTCGCCCACCTCGGAGCCACCAGCCTCGTCATGGGCCTGCTGGAGTCCGGCCGCATCCACCTGGTGGCCGACGGCCCCGAAGGCGCGTACGTCCCCGGCACCCGGTACACCCGGGTGGACGAGCAGTACCCGATGAGCGAAGTCGTCCGCACGCTGGCCCCCCGCTTCATCGAGTCCGCCGACGACTTCGCCGCCTCCTACCCGATCCTGTGGCCCGACATCAGCCACCTCGGGATCACCTCCGCCGCCTACATGCCGCTGATCGCCCAGGCCCGCCCGATCGGCGCACTCGGTCTCCTCTACCGGGACAAGGCGGGCTTCACCGCCGACGAACGCAATCTGCTGATGGCGCTCGGCACCTCCATCGCCCAGAGCCTCCAGCGCGCCATGCTCTACGAGCAGGAGCACGACCTCGCCGAGGGGCTCCAGCAGGCGATGCTGCCGCGCCGGATCCCGGCCGTGCCCGGCGCGCAGGTCGCCGTCCGCTACCGCTCGGCCCGCCTCGGCCGGGACATCGGCGGCGACTGGTACGACCTGATCCCGCTGCCCGGCGGCCGGGTCGGCGCCGTCATCGGGGACGTCCAGGGGCACGACACCCACGCCGCAGCCGTCATGGGACAGCTCAGGATCGTCCTGCGCGCGTACGCCGCCGAGGGGCACAGCCCCGCCACGGTGATGGCGCGGGCCTCCGTCTTCCTCCATGAGCTGGACACCGACCGCTTCGCCACCTGCACCTACGCCGAGGTCGACCTCACCACCGGCGTCGTCCAGGTGGTCCGCGCCGGGCATGTCGACCCGCTCGTCCGGGACGTGGACGGGAGCTGCCGCAGGATGCCGTCCGAGGGCGGCCTGCCGCTCGGCCTCTCGGCGGAGTTCGGCCGGCTGGAATATCCGGTCGGCACGGTCGAGCTGGACCCCGGCCAGACGCTGATCCTGTTCACCGACGGCCTCGTCGAGATGCCGGGCTCCGACCTCGACGAAGGCATGCAGCTGCTCACCACCCTCGTCACCAACGGCCCCCGCGACCTGCAGAAGCTGGCCGACGAGCTCTGCGACGCCGTCGACGGGCGCGGCGGCCAGGACGACGTCGCGGTCCTGCTGCTGCGCCGCCGGGCCGCGCACGCCCCGCAGCCGGGCGGCCGGCTCCAGCAGCACGTCGCCCAGAACGACCCCGAGGCGCTGAGCTCGTCCCGGCACATGATCCGGGCCGCGGTCCGCGCCTGGGGGGCGAAGGACCGGGCCGACGAGATCGAGCTCGCGGCCGACGAACTGATCACCAACGCGCTCATGCACACCGACGGCGGCGCGGTCGTGACGATCCGGGTGCTCGCCGGAACCGAGCGACGCCTGCGCGTCGACGTCGAGGACCGCTCCAGCGCGCTGCCCCGGCGACGCGACGCCGGGGGGTCCGGGGTGTCGGGGCGCGGCCTCATGCTGGTCGACCGGCTGGCCGACGTCTGGGGCGTGGAGTCCCGGGGCAGCGGCAAATGCGTGTGGTGCGAGTTCCTCATCCCGGCCCGCTGATTCCCGGCCGCTGAACCCCGCACAGTGATGTAACAGTACGTAACATGTCTGTGCTTGACCGTAACCGACCGCAAAGGATTGACTGCGGGGCACCGGCCGCACCCGGCCCCGCCGCCTTCGACGACATGAGGTCCCCGTTGGGTACCGAGCTACTCGCCCCGCTCGATCTTGCTTTCTGGCACCTCGAATCGGACGCCCATCCGATGCACCTGGGCGCGCTCGCCGTCTTCGCCCCGGCGCCCGGCGCCGGTCCGGAGCGGATCCTCGACCTGCTCGGCACCCGCGCCGCCGCGATCCCCCGGCTGCGCATGTGCGTACGGGACGTCCTGCTACCGGTCGGCGGCAAGGCCTGGACGGTGGACAAGGACTTCGACGTGCACCGGCACGTCGAGCGCGTCGTCGTGGCCGACGGCGACTTCATGGCGGAGGCCACCCGGCTGGCCGGTGAACTGATGGAGCGGCCGCTCGGGCGCGGGCTGCCGCCCTGGCGGATGTATCTCATCGGCGGTGCGGCCGACGGGCCCTTCGCCGTCCTGGTCAAGCTGCACCACGCCCTGGCCGACGGCATGCGGGCGGTCGCCATCGGCGCCGGGATCTTCGACGAGATCGCCGCCGTCACCAGCGCCCGCACCGCCGCCCGGGGCCGCCCCGCCGTCCCGCCCCGCTCCTGGCTGCCCGACCCCCGGGAGATGGCCGGCATGGCCCTCGGACGGATCGGCGAGGTCGGCCGGGCGCTCGGCGTGGGGGCCTCCGTCGTCCGCGCCGGCCGCCTCGACCTGCGCGGCACGACCGCCTTCACCGCACCCTCCAGCGGCACCCGGCGCCTGGCCACCGCCGACCTCGACGCCGGGGACCTCCAGCGGATCCGGCGGGCCGAGGGCGGCACCGCCAACGACATCCTCCTCGCCGTCGTCGCCGGAGCCCTGCGCCGCTGGATGGCCGGGCGCGGCGAGCCGCTGCCCGCCGCCGACCCGCGCGCCCTGGTCCCCGTCTCCCGGCGCCGGCCCGGCGGGGCCGCCACCGGCAACCGGCTCTCCGCCTATCTGCTCGGCCTGCCCGTCACCGCGGCCGACCCGCGCGAGCGGCTCCGGGCGGTCCGGAGCGCGATGGACCGCAACAAGGCGGCCGGACCCCTGAAGGGCGCCGGAGCCGTCGCCGTACTCGCCGACCAACTGCCGCCGCTGGCCCATCGATTCGGCGCACCGCTGGCGGCCGGTGCCGCCCGCATGCTGTTCGACGTGCTGGTCACCAGCGTGCCGCTGCCGCGCTCCGCGCTCTCGCTGGGCGGCTGCCCGCTGACCGCCCTCTACCCCATGGCGCCGCTGGCCCGGGGCCAGTCCCTGGCGGTCGCCCTCTCCACCTACGGCGGGCGGGTGCACGTGGGCCTGGTGGCCGACGGCAAGGCGCTGCCCGACCTCGACCGGCTCGCCGCGGCCGTCGAGGAGGAGTTCACCGAGCTGTACGCCGTCATCACCGGCACGGACCGCACGCCGGTGTCCTGACAGGCAGCCGCCCACCGGCTGCGGCAGGCTGGAACCATGCCCGAACTGCCCGAAGTCGAAGCCCTGCGGGTCTTCCTCGACGACCATCTGGTCGGCAAGGAGATCGCCCGCGTCCTCCCGCTGGCGATCAGCGTCCTGAAGACGTACGACCCGCCACTCACCGCCCTGGAGGGCGAGCGGGTCACCTCGATCGCCCGGCACGGCAAGTTCCTCGACATCGAAGCGGGCGGGCTCCACCTGTGCACCCACCTCGCCCGGGCCGGCTGGCTCCGCTGGAAGGACTCCTTCCCGGCCACCCCGCCCCGCCCCGGCAAGGGTCCCCTCGCCCTGCGTCTGGTGACCACGGACGGCGACGGCTTCGACCTGACCGAGATGGGCACCAAGAAGCGCCTCTCCGTCCACCTCGTCCACGACCCCATGGACGTCCCCGGCATCGCCCGCCTCGGCCCGGACCCCCTCGCCGACGCCTTCGACCGCGACGCGTTCGCCGCACTGCTCGCCGGGGAGCGCCGCCAGATCAAGGGTGCGCTGCGCGACCAGTCGCTGATCGCGGGCATCGGCAACGCCTACAGCGACGAGATCCTGCACGTCGCGAAGATGTCCCCGTTCAAACGGACCGCCGACCTCGGCGAGGACGACGTCACCCGTCTGTACACCGCGCTGCGCACCACGCTGAAGGATGCCGTGGCCCGCTCCAGCGGGGTGGAAGCGGGGAAGCTCAAAGCCGAGAAGAAGAGCGGGATGCGGGTCCACGGACGTACCGGAGAGGCCTGCCCGGTCTGCGGGGACACCATCCTGGAGGTCTCCTTCAGCGACTCCTCGCTGCAGTACTGCCCGACCTGCCAGACCGGCGGCAAGCCGCTGGCCGACCGGAGGCTCTCGAAGTTCCTCAAGTAACGGCAGCCCGGCTCACCGCGTCACCGTCACCAGCCGCCGCCCGTCCGCCGTCCGCACCTCGAAGTGGTCGATGCCCTCCGGCCGCAGCGCCGCCCCGCCCGACACCTCCACCGGACCGTCACCCGCGCCCCCGGCCGACCAGCTGCCCACCGTCTCCTCGCTGCCGTCCCGGCCCACCGCCACCAGCGCGCACACCCCCTCCACCGGAACCCGCGCGACCTCCAGCGCCACCGCCGACCCCCACTCGTGCCCCGCCGCCGTCACCACCGCCGCCACCCCCGACGCCCCGTCGCTCCCGGACCATCTCCGCACCCCCGCCCCGTCCGCCGGGCCGCCCGAGGATCCGGCCACCAGCGTCGTACCGCCCACCGCCAGCACCACCGCGGCCGCCACCAGCGCGAGCCGCCGCCGCCCCGCCCTGCGCCGCGCGGCCGCCACCACGGCCGTCAGCCGTTCCGCGAGACCGGGCCCCGGCGCCACCGGAGGCCCCGCCACCGCCAGACCGTCCCGCACCCCGGCGAACTCCCGGGCCCGCTCACGGCACCCGGGGCAGTCCGTCAGATGCTCCTCGAACCGGAAGGCGTCGGTGCTTCCGAGCACGCCCAGGGCATAGGCCCCCACCCGGATGTGGGGTTCGGTCGTCTGCATGTACTGCGGTACGGGAACAAGCCACACATCACTCAAGCCATCAGGCCCCCGAGCCCCTAAACTCCGGCCTCATGCTGCGCGTACTCGCCGTCGACGACGAACAACCCGCCCTGGAGGAACTCCTCTACCTCCTGCGCGCCGACCCCCGTGTCCGCAGCGCCGAGGGCGCCACCGGCGCCACCGAGGCACTGCGCCGCATCGGCAGTGCCGTGGACGCGGGCCCCGACGACCCGTCCGCCATCGATGTCGTCTTCCTCGACATCCACATGGCCGGACTCACCGGCCTCGACGTCGCCCAGCTCCTCGCCGGATTCGCCGCGCCCCCGCTGATCGTCTTCGTCACCGCGCACGAGGGCTTCGCCGTCCACGCCTTCGACCTCAAGGCCGTCGACTACGTCCTCAAACCGGTCCGCCGCGAACGCCTCGCCGAAGCCGTCCGCCGGGTCGCCGAACAGGTGGGGGACCGGTCCGCGCCCGTCCACGACAGCGCGGGCGACCAGATCCCGGTCGAGCTCGGCGGCGTCATCCGTTTCATCCCCATCGACGAGATCGCGTACGCCGAGGCGCAGGGCGACTACGCGCGTCTGCACACCGCCGGCGGCAGCCATCTCGTCCGCATCCCGCTCACCACCCTGGAGGAGCGCTGGCGCTCGCGCGGCTTCGTCCGGATCCACCGCCGCCACCTCGTGGCGCTGGGCCGCATCGACGAACTGCGGCTGGACGCGGGCAGCATGAGCGTGCGCATCGGGGAGGCCGAGCTCGCCGTCAGCCGCCGCCACACGCGCGCCCTGCGCGACCTCCTGATGCGCCAGGGCGGCCGCTGACCAAAGCCCTGAGCCCGCCGCTGACCTGGGGCGACCTTCCTCGATCCCTTCCCAGCACCACCCGCCGACGCCTACACTCCGAGCCCATGTCCGCAGAGCCAGCCCCCCGGCGCGAAGTGGTCACGGGGGAGCCGCGGCGGGTGCGCCCGCTGCCCCGTTACCGCACCCAGTCGGAGATCGACGAGCAGACCGCCCTCGGCGGCGCCTATGTGCGCTCGCTGATGCGCGGACAGCTGCGCGCCGGGCTCACCGTCTTCGGCGTGCTCGCCCTCGTCGCGGGCACGCTGCCGCTCCTCTTCGCCGCCCTGAACAGCTCCGCCCTGGTCTGGGCGGTGCTCGGCTTCGCCACCTACCCGCCGCTCACCCTGGCCGCCTGGTGGTACGTCCGCCGGGCCGAGCGCAACGAACGCGACTTCGCCCGGCTGGTGGAGGGCCGTCCCGTCCCGTGAGCACCCCCGCCCCCATGGCGTCCTGGGTGGCCGTCGCCCTCGTCGTCCTCGCCACCGTCCTCGTCGGCGGCTTCGGTCTGCGTATCTCCCGGACCACCTCCGACTTCTACGTCGCCTCCCGCACCGTGCGTCCCCGCCTCAACGCCGCCGCGATCAGCGGCGAATACCTCTCCGCCGCCTCCTTCCTCGGCGTCGCCGGGCTCGTCCTCGTCCACGGCCCCGACATGCTCTGGTATCCGGTGGGCTACACCGCCGGATACCTGGTGCTCCTGATCTTCGTCGCCGCGCCGCTGCGCCGCTCGGGGGCGTACACCCTGCCGGACTTCGCCGAGGGCCGGCTCGAATCGCGGCAGGTCCGCCGGCTGGTCAGCGCGCTCGTCGTCGGCGCGGGCTGGCTCTACCTCGTACCGCAGCTCCAGGGCGCGGGGCTGACGTTGAAGATCCTCACCGGCGCCCCCGGCTGGCTCGGCGACGTGCTCGTCGCCACCGTCGTGACCGCCGCCGTCGCCGCCGGCGGCATGCGCTCCATCACCTTCGTCCAGGTCTTCCAGTACTGGCTGAAGCTCACCGCACTCCTCGTCCCCGCCCTCTTCCTGATCCTGGCGTGGCAGGGAGACGGACGGCCGCGCGTCAGCTTCGACGACCAGCTCGCCGTCTTCCGCGCCGACCACCCGCTCTACGCGACGTACGGACTGATCGTGGCGACCTTCCTCGGCACCATGGGCCTGCCGCATGTCGTCGTCCGCTTCTACACCAGCCCCAACGGCCGCGACGCCCGCCGCACCACCGTCGCCGTCCTCGCCCTGGTCGGCCTCTTCTACCTGCTGCCGCCGATCTACGGCGCGCTCGGCCGGCTCTACACCCCCGAACTGCGGTACGGGGGAGACGCGGACGCCGCCGTCCTGCTGCTGCCCGCCCGGGTCATCGGCGGACTCGGCGGCGACCTCCTCGGGGCGCTGATCGCCGGCGGGGCCTTCGCCGCGTTCCTCTCCACCGCCTCCGGGCTCACCATGGCCGTCGCCGGCGTCATCACCCAGGACGTCCTGCCCTCGCGCGGGGTACGCCACTTCCGGCTCGCCACCGTCCTCGCCATCGCCGTGCCGCTCGCCGGCTCCCTGCTGGTGAGCCGGGTGCCGGTGGCCGACGCGGTGGGCATGGCCTTCGCCGTCTCCGCCTCCTCCTTCTGCCCGCTGCTCGTCCTCGGCATCTGGTGGCGACGGCTCACCCCGCCCGGGGCCGTCGCCGGGCTCCTGCTGGGCGGCGGCTCCGCCCTGCTCGCGGTGGCCATCACCGTCAGCGGGGCCGTGACCCCGCCGGGCTGGCCGCACGCCCTGCTCGCCTGGCCCGCCGTCTGGTCCGTCCCCGTGGGGTTCCTGGCGATGATCCTGGTCTCGCTCGCCACCCCGGGGCGGATACCCCCGGGCACCAACGCCGCCATGACCCGCTTCCACCTGCCCGAGGCCCTCACCTCCGCGCGGTCCGCCGGGAGGGAACGATGACCGGGGCCGCGATCGCCGTACTCGTCGTGCTGGCCGGGCTGCTGCTCGCCGCCGGTTTCCGGCTGGGCCGCCGTACCGCCCGCCCGGTGCGCCCCAGCGACGTCGGCACCCCCGTCGAGCACGCCACCTTCGAGACCCTGCACACCGCGTCGCTGGCCGCCCCGCCGCTGCGGGCCGGCCTCACCGAGGAGAGCGCCCGGCGGGCCGCCCGCAGACTGCGCTCCCTGCTCGGCACCGACGCCCTCTGCCTCACCGACCGGGACCGGGTGCTGGTCTGGGACGGCGCCGGGCAACACCACGACAAGCACGTGATGGAGCATCTGAAGGTGCTGCTGGACAACGGCCGGGGCACCGCCTTCGACAGCGGCTGCGCCGACCTCGACTGCCCGCTGCGCTGGGCCGTCGCCGTGCCGCTCACCGTGGAGAACCGGGTCCTGGGCGCACTCGTCGCCTATGCCCCGCGCGAATCGGCGGTGCTGGCCCGGGCGGCGGGGGAGGTGGCGCGCTGGGTCTGCGTACAGCTGGAACTGGCCGAGCTGGACCGCTCCCGTACGCAGCTGATCGAGGCCGAGATCAAGGCCCTGCGGGCGCAGATCTCCCCGCACTTCATCTTCAACTCGCTCGCCGCCATCGCCTCGTTCGTCCGGACCGACCCCGAGCAGGCCCGCGAACTGCTGCTGGAATTCGCCGACTTCACCCGCTACTCGTTCCGCCGGCACGGGGAGTTCACCACCCTGGCGGACGAACTGCACTCCATCGACCAGTACTTGGCCCTCGTCCGCGCCCGCTTCGGTGAACGCCTCGCCGTGACCCTTCAGGTCGCCCCCGAGGTGCTGCCGGTCGCGCTGCCGTTCCTGTGCCTCCAGCCGCTGGTGGAGAACGCCGTCAAGCACGGCCTCGAAGGGGCGGTCACCCGCAGCCGTATCACCATCAGCGCCCTGGACGCCGGTTCGGAGGCCGAGGTCGTCATCGAGGACGACGGAACGGGTATGGACCCCGAGCGGCTGCGGCAGATCCTGCGCGGCGAGGGCGGTACGTCCACCGGTATCGGGCTGCTCAACGTGGACGAGCGGCTGCGCCAGGTCTACGGCGACGACTACGGCCTCGTCATCGAGACCGGGGTCGGGGCGGGCATGAAGATCACGGTCCGGCTGCCCAAGTACCGTGCGGGCGTGCACGGTTCCTGAGGGAAGAGCTCAGCACAGATGCACGGCCAGATGTCCCAGCGGCAGCCCCAACTGCCAGGCGGGCGTCCAGATCCGGACCTCGCCGTCCTCCGCCGGGCCGGCCGCGGGCTCCCAGGAACCGGGGCCGATCGCGTCCAGGTCCGCCGCGAGCAGCTCGGTCTCGTCCAGCCAGCGCCAGGCCGCCCGGGCCAGCGCCAGATCGGGGTCGCCGGGCGCGGCGCACCGTCCCGCCTCCGCCAGCCGCTCGCAGATCCAGCTGCGCCAGGTGCACCCGTACGCCGTGAGCATCCGCAGTTCGTCGACCCGCGGTTCGGGCAGGGCCCGGGAGGCGGGGGCGTCCCCGGGGAACGCGCACAGGAACATCGTCAGCGCGAGCGCGTCGCGCCCCGCCCGGAACTCCAGGGTCGAGGGTTCCATCAGATCGCCGGTCCGTAGCAGGTCATCGGCGATGTACTCGGTGGACAGCCAGGTCATCGGTACCTGGAGCCCGTTCCCACCGGTCCCATCCGTATCCTCGGGACGCATCCCGTCTCGCCTCTTTCCTTGCTCGGTACCGGGCTTCACGCAGCATTGAACCGGGGGCGGGCGCCCCGCGTGGGCAGAAGGGGAGGATCGCCCAGGAGATACGAGGCTGTGAATGAGTGCCGACCCCGGCGACGACCCGCATGTGCGCCTGCTGCTGGGCGCGTACGTCCTGGACGCCCTGGACGACGGTGAGGCCTGCCGGGTCGCCCGCCACCTCCAGGGCTGCGACGCCTGCGCCCGGGTCTATGTGGAGGTGGCCGAGGCCTCCGCCCTGCTGGCGCTGCTCCGGGCCGAGGACCTGAGGGAGTAGCCGGGCAGGGTCCGTGCGAGGACCCGCAGGGCGTAGTACGAACGGGACTTGACGGTTCCGGCGGGGATGCCGAGCGCCGTGGCCGTCTCGGCGACGCTCAGCCCGCGGAAGTAGATCTGCACCAGCACCGCACGGTGCTCGGGGCTGAGGGTGCGGACCGCCTCGCGGACGTCCAGGGCGCGGACGGCGCTGTCGGCGGTGTCCAGGGCGGCCGGGGTGCTCTCCAGCACCGTGTCGCTGACCTCGACGGGGCGGGCCTGGCGCGAGCGCCGCGCGTCGATGGCGAGGCGGCGGGCGACGGTGAACAGCCACGGCCGCATCGACGCGTAGGGCGCGTCGAAGGCCTCGGGATGCTGCCAGGCGCGTACGAGGGTCTCCTGCACCAGGTCCTCGGCCCGCTGCCGGTCCCCGAAGGTCAGGCCGAGGAGGAAGTGGAACAGGGCGGGGCCGTGTTCCCGCTGCAACTCCGCGAGGGTCCGCTCGTCGGTCGTCGTCGTGGTGTTCATGAACGTCCTCTCCCGCCGAGGCCCCTGACGGCCTCGTTGCCGACGGGCGTATCCGAACGCATTCGGCGGCGCGGGAACAGGCGGTGCACCGAGGCGTGCGACGAGCGGTCGCTCAGTGCGGCGAATGGTGCGGTGAACGGTCGAGGGGCCGTCGGGGTCGGCCGGTACGACCAGTTCAGCTAGGTATGCGGCAATGCTCCTTGCTTATGCGATATGAAGATATGTGTAGTCGGATGGTCATAATCATCCGAACATGGAGTCGAGCAGATGACGCAGCGCATCCGACCGGGCGCCGTGGCCGCCCTCGCCCTCCTGCTCGCCGCGGCCACCGGCTGCACCGGGCAGCCGTCCACGGCCCCCGCACCGAGCGGACCGCCCGCCGCCGCCCGGGGCGCGGGCGGCCAGGACGCCGACGGGCCCCGCCCGTTCACACTGCTCGCCGCGGGCGACGTCCTGCCGCACTCCTCCGTCATCGACCGGGCCGCCGCCGACGCGGGCGGCAGCGGCTACGACTTCGCCCCGATGCTGGCGGGCGTCGCCCCCGTCGTCTCCGGCGCCGACCTGGCGTTCTGCCATATGGAGACGGTGTACGGGAAGGAGGGCGGCCCCTACACCGGCTACCCGAGCTTCAAGTCGCCGCCCGAGGTCGCCGCCGCCCTGCGCACCACCGGGTTCGACTCCTGCTCCACCGCCTCCAACCACACCCTCGACGACGGGGCCGAGGGCGTCTCGCGGACCCTCGGAGCGCTGGACAAGGCGGGCATCCGGCACGCGGGCTCCGCCCGTACGGCCGCCGAGGCCGCCCGGCCCACGATCCTGCCCGCCGGACCGGGCAAGGGCGCGGCCAAGGTCGCCCACCTCGCGTACACCTACGGCACCAACGACATCCCGCTCCCCGCCGGCCGGCCCTGGACGGTCGACGTCACCGACGAACGGAAGATCGTCGAGGAGGCCAGGGCCGCCCGGCGTGCCGGCGCCGACGTCGTCGTCCTCTCCGCCCACTGGGGCACCGAATGGCAGGACGAGCCCGACGAGCGGCAGCTGGAGCTGGCGAAGCGGCTCACCGCGTCCGCCGACAAGGGCCGCCCCGACATCGACCTGATCATCGGCACCCACGCCCATGTGCCGCAGGCGTACGAGAAGGTCAACGGCACCTGGGTCGTCTACGGCATGGGCGACCAGATCGCCGGAGCGATGATCAACTACGAGGGGGCCCAGGACCCGCGCGGCAACCAGAGCTCGATGGGCCGCTTCACCTTCGCGCCGCCCGCGAAACCCGGTGAGCGCTGGACGGTGAAGAAGGCGGAGTTCGTCCCCCAGTGGTACGACACCGTCACCGGACGCGCCGTCAACCTCAACACCGCCCTCGACGACGGCGCCGAGCACCTCCGCGAGGTCCGCGACCGCATCCGTACCGTCGTCCTCGGCCGGGGAGCGGAAGGCGACGGACTGCTCATGGGCAGGTGAACGCCCTTACGGCACCACGGTGACCGGCCAGCGCCCCGCCTTCACCAGGCGTACGGCCACCGAGCCGACGAAGCGGTGCCCGGCCGACTCCGAGGCCCCGACCACCACCGCGTCCGCCTTCAGCTCGTCGGCCGCCGTCACCAGGCCGTTGTAGGGGTCGCCCCGGAAGGTGTGGAACTCCCAGCGCATGTCCCACGCGTCGCTGAAGCGCTCGGTCGCCGCGCGGATCTCGGCGGCCAGGTCGTCGGCGACCTCGCCCGTGGTGTCGCTCACCGGCACACCCAGCGCGGCGCCCGCCGTCATGACCGGCTGGACGTACACCAGGGCCAGCATGGCGTTCTGCCGGCGGGCGAGTCCGGCGGCGTAGGCCGCCGCGCGCATCGACGAATCGGAGCCGTCGAGCCCCGCGACGATCACCTTGGGGCCGTCCGTGCCGCGTTCGAACCGGTGAGGCTGCTGCTCTGTCACGGCTCCGAGGCTATCGGCTCGTCCGGAGGGCGACGCTCCGGGACGGCGACGGGCCCCGGTGAAGATGAACATACTGCGTCGATCGGGTACAAAACGGTCGGCGTCCGTGGCGGTGTCCGTGTCGGCGGCCGGAGCGGACGTCCGGCCGTGCGAGCAGTTGGCCATGAGAAGTGATCACACCGGACCCGGGCGCCGCACCCTGCTGAGGGTCGCCCTCGGCCTCGGAGCCGCCACCGCCGTGCACCTGATCGCCGCCGATCCGGCGTCGACGCCCAGCCGTCCCGCGCGCACCGCCGGCACCCCGCCCGCCGCGGCCGCGGGGCCTCCGGGACACGTCCGGGGCCGGCCTTCCCCGTACCGTCTCGACCCGATGACCGCGCACACCCCGCCCCGGTTCAGACCGGCCAGGCCGCCCGTGCGGACCCGGCCCTTCGAGCGCCTTCCCGAGCTCGGGCACTCGATGGTCCTCAGCTTCGACGACGGCCCCGACCCGCTCTACACCCCGGACATCCTGGCCACCCTGCGCGAGCACCGGGTCCGCGCGATGTTCTTCGTCTGCGGCGAGATGGCCGACGGCAACCCGGACCTGCTGCGCGAGATGGCCGACGACGGCCATGTGGTGGGCAACCACTCCTGGTCCCACCCGCTCATCCCGAAGCTCTCCCGCGCCGCGATCCGCGACGAGCTGGGGCGTACCAGCGAGGTGGTGGAGCGGGCGCTCGGCACCCCACCGCTGTGGTATCGCGCCCCGTACGGTGCGTGGAACCGCAACTCCTTCGAGATCGGGGCGGAGTTGGGAATGGAACCCATGGCCTGGACCGTGGACACGCTCGACTGGACGACGCCCGGCACCGGCACGATCGTCAGCCGGGTGCTGGACGGGGCGGCGCCCGGCGTCGTCGTCCTCTCGCACGACGCGGGCGGGAACCGTTCGCAGAGTGTCGCGGCCCTGCGCCGCTATCTGCCCCGGCTGATCGACTCCGGCTACCGCATCACGGTGCCGCACCGCGTCTGAGCGAAGAAGCGCGTGTGTGCACGGCTGTGCCCCCGGCGACCCCGAGAAATCGGGGACCACCGGGGGCGCGGCCGCGTGGGGGTGCGTCCGGTCAGCGGGTGTCGACCAGCCGGGCGAAGACCACCACGTTGCCGTCGTAGCCGCCCGCCTTCGAGTAGCCGCCGCCGCAGGTGATGACCCGCAGCTCCGCGTGGCCGGTGTCGCCGTAGACCCGGGGGCCGGGGAAGTCGTTCTTGGAGAAGACCTCCACCCCGTACACCTCGAAGATCCCGACCCGGCCGTCGTAGCGGGTGACCTCGACGCGGTGCCCCTTCTGGAGCGAGCCGAGGCCGTAGAAGACCGCGGGCCCGGACATGTTGTCGACATGGCCGACGACCACGGCCGTGCCCTGCTGACCGGGGGCGATGCCGTTCTGGTACCAGCCGGCGAGGTTGGGGTCCTCGGCGGGCGGGGCGTCGATCCATCCGTTGGCGTCCAGGTTGACGTCGATGATGGGGGCGTCCACGTTGATGGAACCGATCTTCACCCGGGAGGCCGGGGCGTACGGCAGCGGCTGCACCGGCTCGCCCTCCACCGGCGGTCCCGCGGAGTCCTTGCCCAGGTCCAGCGAGGCGGCCGCGGCGGGCTGGGGCGGGCCCGCCTCCCCGAACTCCGTACCGTTGCGCATGAGGGCGAGGCCGCTGAGCAGCACCAGGGCGATCGCACCCCATGGCACACGTCTGGTCCGCTCGGCGCCAGCGTAGTCCCGGCCCATGGTTCTCCCTTCGTCGCGACGCTGTGAACGCTAAGGGCGTCGCGTCCGGGCGGCGATCAGAGAGGGGCGAACGGGTGGCGGCCGGGTGGGGAGCCCTGCTGGGTGACTGCCCATCGGAGTAATGAGCAGATAAAAGTTCTGACGGTCTGTGACCTGCGGCTCCGTCAGGTTCGAGGGTTTTCGTACGGCGTGTCGCGTCACCGGGGTGGAGCAACGCCGAAGTGCGAGCCGTCGGTCCGCTGGTGAGTGTTCGTCATGGGAGGCGTTCTCGTCGATCCAGCCCGGGGGACAAGCCCCCGGGGGCGTTTCCCGCTGGAGGTTCACACGATGCGTGCTTCACGCGCTCTCGCGGTCACCGCGACCGCTTTCGCGGCCGTCGGGCTCGCGGCCCCCATGGCCGCGGCCACCAATGGTCCGAGCAACATCACCGTCAACCCGTACTCGGTCCACCAGGGCGCGACCATGAAGGTCACCGCGCAGGGCTGCGGTCACGGCGGCAAGGTCTGGTCGAACGCTTTCCCGACGACCGAGCTCTCCGCCGGCGGCACCGGGTACGCCAAGGCGCAGATCCGTCACAACACCACTCCGGGGCACTACAACCTCTCCGTGAAGTGCAGTGACAACAACCGGATCGAGACGCACAAGTTCACCGTGCTCGCCGGCAACGGCGCGCAGGGCGGGCTCGGCGGCACGATGGGTCCGAGCTCCGTGGAGATGCAGGTCGGCGGCGGTCTGGTGGCCGCGGCGGCTGTCGGCGGCGCGGTCTTCCTCGTCCGGCGCCGGCGGACGAGCCATGCGGCGTTCTAAGGCGTCGAACCTCCCGCCCGGCCCGATACGCCCGTCGCCCCGAGTCCTGCATCAGGACCCGGGGCGACTGTCGTGCGCCGCATGCTCGCGGTCAGTGGCGGCGGTCGGTGGTGCGACGGCGCGCGAAGTAGAGGGCGCCCGAGGCCGCCGCGACCACCAGGGCCGCTCCGGCCGCGACCTCCACCGTGTCGGTGGTGCCGGAGCTTCCGCCGAGGCCGCCGCGTACGCCGCCCGGCACGAGGGCCGTCGAGCTGGCGGTCGGGACCGTGGTGGGGGTGGGCGTCGGGGTGGGGGTGCTGGTGGCGCCGCCGGTGATGGTCAGGTTGACGTTCCGGGAGGTGCCGGTGGAGCCGCAGGCGAACGTCACCGCGTAGACGGCGCCCCGGCGGGCGTCCGTGTCGACGGTGGCGGTGGCCGTCGTGCTGCCGCTCGGGATGGTGACGGTGTCGAAGATGCCCGAACTGACGGTCGTCTCGCCCGTGCAGCCACCGGCGCCGAGGGTGACCCGGCCGCCCGGTGCGATGACCGACGGGCTGATCGTCGGATTGAACGTGCTGCTGGCCCCGTCCGGCGCGGCGTGGGCGGCGGACGGGGCCAGCAGCGTCAGGGCACTGGCGCCGAGCAGGGCGAGCGGTGCGACACGTATCGCGCGCATGGTGGATCCTCCGGGTTCCCCGAGGGGCAGCTGCGGAACCAATTTCCACATAGCAGGAAAAATGCACCTCGATGCCCGACACGCTAGGAGGGGTCCCCCCGGCCCGCGATCGGGGTCCGGCGAATGGGTTAGCCGCGTCCCCCGACCGGCCCACCGACCTGCCCTCCGGCCTGCTCACCGACCGGGGGAGCGGCCCTCAGCGAGTGACCCCCGGGAACATGTCGAGGAACGGTTCGGCGGTGGCCGAGATGCCCCGGCCGAAGGGGGCGTCGAAGTCCCAGATCAGGAAGAGCAGGAAGGCGATCAAGGCGCTGAACAGGCCCGCCAGGAGCAGTTCGCGGAACGTTCTGCGGATCTGGAGGGTGAAGATCAGCCCCACGGTCACCAGCGCCCCGATGATCAGCCCGAACCAGACCACCCCGGGCATCGTCGCCCCGGCGTTCTGCGCGCGTGAGCTGCGGGCGTCGTCCGCCGCCGCCACCTGGTCGACCAGCGGTTGGTAGGCCTGCCCCTCGTGGTCGGTCTTCGGCTCGTAGTCCGTGACGTCCGCCCGCACCTTGTCCAGCAGCTGGGTGCCGCGCTCGGTGAGCGTGTTCCGTTCGGACATCACCTTCCACTCGTCGTGGACGACATGGCTGACATAGGCGTCCACGTCCGCCCGGATGCGGTCGCGGACCTCGACCGGGTAGACGGAGGCCCGGGCCTGCACCTCGTGCAGCGCCTGCGCCTCGATGCGTACGGACTCCTGGGCGGCGCTGCGTCCCTCCCAGACCCCGGCGATGGCGAGGCCCAGGACGATCGCGTAGACCACGCCGATCATCATCGTCATGTACTCGATGACGTCGGGCGTCTCGGACGGGTCGTCGTCATCCCCGATCCGCCGGTTGTTCAGGACGGCGATGGTGAGGACGACCGCGCAGGCGGCCGCCATGGCAATGCTCAGTACGAGCCATTCGGACATGCGTCTCTCCTGGTCAGCGGGACGATCGCGGCCGCAGCACGGCGACGGCGAAGACCGCCGGAGCGGTGATGAGCAGCGTCAGGGACACCAGCGACGGCCCGCTCCGCGGCTGTTTGCGAGGCGGTTTGCGGTACGTCGGCAGGGCGACGGCCCGGGGCTCCGGCGGCTCGGTCCGCACCGGCGGCTTCGGCGAGGGCGAGGGCTTCGGCGGCGGCGGTGGTGCCGGCGCCGGAGGCGGTGGGGGAGGCGGAGGTGGCGGTGGCGGCGGCTCCACGACCGCCGGCGGTGGCGGTGGCGGCGGAGGTGGGGGCGGCGGAGGCGGAGGCGGGGGAGGCGGTGGCGGTGGGGGTGCCGGCTTCGGCGGCGGGGGCGGCGGCGGAGGTGGCTCCGGCTCGGAGACCGCGACGCAGCCCCCGTCGCCGGCCACGGCGACCGAGGAACTGCCGTCGCCCTGCCCGATCGAGGCCACCGCACAGTTGTCGGCGGTCGCGGGCAGCGGTACGGCTGTCAGCCAGAGGAGTGCGGCGGCTGCCGTGAGCCGCGCGATGCGTGATCCGTACACGACGGGGAGCATGATCCACGCCGCCGGGGGACACGCGGTACCCGCGGGTGATTCGCCTGATCGTGGGGATAATCGGCCATTCGTGTTTGCGCCGCGTCCCCGGCCGCCGGATTCTTCTCGGCCTTCCTTTGAACACGACCCCGTCGGCGTCCCGTACCTAGGGCCATGAACGGCGCGGTCCCGCGCCGGCATCGGAAGCGGAACGACGAAGCACCACGGGAGTCGACATGAACACCTGGCGCAACGCCTCGCTCGCGGTCACCGCCGCGGCTCTGTTGACGCTCACGACGGCGTGCGGTCAGGAGCAGGGCACCGCATCGCCCAACGGCCAGTCGGTGGGCAACGCCGCCCCGGCCCAGCAGCCCGCAGAGAGCGGGTACGGCTCGGCCGGCGGGGGATACGGCTCCGGGGCCGGCAAGGAGGCGGCGAAACCGAAGGAGGCCGGCCAACTCGCCGTCCAGGACAGCAAGAAGCTCGGGAAGGTGCTCACCGACAGCGAGGGCTTCACGCTCTACCGCTTCGACAAGGACACCGCGAACCCGCCGAAGTCGACCTGCGAGGGCGAGTGCGCCGCGACCTGGCCGGTGGTGGCCGCGGGCAACGCCACCGCCGCGGCCGGCACCGA
Source organism: Streptomyces sp. NPDC091289 (assembly GCF_044757365.1). Taxonomy (NCBI): domain Bacteria; kingdom Bacillati; phylum Actinomycetota; class Actinomycetes; order Kitasatosporales; family Streptomycetaceae; genus Streptomyces; species Streptomyces sp. NPDC091289. The sequence continues at coordinate 385,646 of NZ_JBIVUT010000001.1, read as the reverse complement.
CGCCGATCTCCTCGGGGAGGTCAGCCGCGCCGACGGCACCAGCCAACTCACCGTCGACGGCTGGCCGATGTACCGGTACGCGAAGGACACCGCCCCGGGCCAGGTCAACGGGCAGGGGGTCGGCGGCACCTGGTTCGCCGCGGCCCCCGACGGCAAGAAGGCGGCGAAGAACGCCGACAGCGAGGGCGTCACCGAACCGGCCGACCCCGCGGGGCTTTCGGTCCGCAAGGACCCGGAACTCGGCGACATCGTGGTGGACGGCCGGGGCATGACGGTTTACCGGTTCACCAAGGACTCCGCCTGGCCGATGAAGACCGCGTGCACGGGCGACTGCCTCAAGAAGTGGCCGGTAGTGGCTCCCGTGGCCAAAAATGCGGTGGACGGGGTGACGACGAAGGGATTCGTCACCTTCGACCGCCCCGACGGCGTCAAGCAGCAGAGCATCGACTGCTGGCCCATCTACACCTTCGCGGGCGACTCCAAGCCCGGCGACACCAACGGACAGGGAGTCGGCGGCACCTGGTATGCCGTTTCTCCCGATTCGAAACTCGTCGGCGCTTCCAAGTAATCACGGGCCCCGGCGAACAATCGCCCAGGAGCCCCAAGTGGCCCCGAACCACCGGGAAACGGCGTACGGAGTGCCGGTCCGTCGCTGCGCGCATACGCGCAGCGACGGACCGGCCGTTGATGCCACCGGAGTGTGACCAATAACGGATCGCTAATTTCCGTTTCCACTCGCTCTCTTGGCGGCCGATCAGTAGCCTCTGGTCAACACTGACCATGAACATGGCCGGATCGCCGTGGCGAACTTGTTGGAGACATCGATGGAGCGTCCCGCCTGGGCACCGCAAGGCATAGATATCTCGGTGCCGAGCGTGTCTCGCATGTACGACTTCTATCTGGGCGGATCGCACAATTTCGAGGTGGACCGGGAAGCCGCGCGCAAGGCCATGGAGTTCCTCCCGGGCCTTCCCAAGATCATGCAGGCCAATCGCGCCTTTATGCGCCGGGCCGTCCGCTACGCCGTCGACTCGGGCATCGACCAGTTCCTGGACATCGGCTCCGGCATCCCGACCTTCGGCAACGTCCACGAGGTCGCCCAGGCCGCCGATCCCGCCGCCAAGGTGGCGTACGTCGACCACGACCCGGTGGCCGTCGCCCACAGCCAGGCCGTGCTGGAGGGCAACGACCGCACGGTCATCGCCGCCGCCGACCTGCGCCGCCCCAAGGAGATCCTGGCCGACCCGGAGATCAGCGGACTGCTCGACCTGGACCGCCCGGTGGCCCTCCTGCTGGTCGCGGTGCTCCACTTCGTCGAGGACGCCGACGACCCGCGCGCCGCGGTCGCCGAACTGCGCGAGGCGCTGGCCCCCGGCAGCCTGCTCGTTCTGACCCACGCCTCGTACGAGGGCATCCCGTTGCCCGAGGAGGAGGCGGCCGGCACGGTCGGCGTCTACAAGAACATCCGCAACCCGCTGATCATGCGCTCGCACGAGGAGATCGGCCGGTTCTTCGAGGGCTACGAGATGGTCGAGCCCGGGCTCGTGTCGATGCCCGCGTGGCGGCCCGACACCCCGCAGGCGCCGGAGCAGGAAGACCCGTACGCGTTCTCGGGCTTCGCAGGGGTTGGGCGCAAGGCGTGAGCATTCCCGCCCAGGCGTCCGGGGAACCGGACGCGGAGCCCGACGGTCCGGAAGGCCGGCTCCGGAGATTCGCCAGAATCTGGAGCCGGGCCATCTTCCCCCTGACGGCCACCTCGCTCACCCGGCCCGAGTTCGAACAGCATCTGCTGCCCCTGGCACGCGAGCTGAACGGCATCCTGCACGCCCGCCCCTTCGACGCCTCGCCCGCCCAGCGGATCGGCGCGGCCCTGATCGACGCGCACTGCACCGACCCGGACGCCCTCAGCTCCACGCTCGGCGTCGTCGACTCCTACCTCGTGCTGTACTGCGGCGGCAACGGACCCGGCGCGCTGTCCACCGAGGACGGCCGGGCCCGCTGCGCACGGATCCAGCACACGCTGGCCGCCGGCTTCTCCGCGGCCCTGCGCGAGCGCACGCTCGCCGAGCAGGAGGCCATCGCCCGCTCGGCGCTGACCGCCCGCTCGCACGCCGAACAGGCCCTGCATGCCACGGAGGCGCGGTTCCGCGCGGTCTTCAAGGACGCGGCCATCGGCATCGGCATCGCCGACCTGGACGGCAACATCCTGGAGATCAACGACACCCTCACCAAGATGTTCGGCGGACTCGAGCACCATGTCCGCAGCCACAAGGTGAACGAGTGGGTCCACCCCGAGGACTCGCCCCAGGTGTGGAAGTACTACGACGAGCTGGTACGCGGCGAACGCGACCACTACCGGGTCGAGAAGGCGTACTACCGCAACGACGGCACCGTCCTGTGGACCAACCTCACCGTCTCGCTGCTCCGCGACTCCGAAGGCCGTCCCGAATACCAGCTCGCGCTGATGGAGGACACCACCGAGCGGCGGCTGCTGAATCTGCGGCTGCGCTACGAGGCCACCCACGACGCGCTCACCGGACTGCCCAACCGGACCCTGTTCTTCGAACGTCTGGAGAAGGCCCTCGCCGCCCAGGAAGGGATCCGCTTCGGCCTCTGCTACCTGGACCTCGACGGCTTCAAGGCCATCAACGACAGCCTCGGCCACGCCGCCGGCGACCGGCTCCTGGTCGAGATCGCGGACCGGCTGCAGAGCTGCGCGCCCAAGCCCGGCGAGATGGTCGCCCGGCTGGGCGGCGACGAGTTCGTCGCGCTGACCACCGGCCCGGACACCGCCGACGAGGTGGACGAACTGGCCGGCCGCATCCTGAACGCGCTCGCCTCCCCGATCCGCCTCGACGGCCGTGAACTGACCGTCCGTGGTTCGATCGGTGTGGTCGAGGGGCCCTCCGGGGAGCGCAGCGCCGCCGAGGTGTTGCGCAGCGCCGACATCACCATGTACCGGGCCAAGGCGGCGGGTGGCAACCGCTTCCAGCTCGCCGACGCGGAGGCCGACGCGCGCGCCATCACCCGGCACGGGCTGACCACCGCGCTCCCGGCCGCCCTGGACCGGGGAGAGTTCTTCATCGAGTACCAGCCGCTGGTGCACCTGGGCGACGGCACCGTGCACGGCGCCGAGGCGCTCGTACGGTGGTGCCATCCGCAGCACGGGGTGCTCGGTCCCGACCGGTTCATCCCGCTCGCCGAGCACACCGGGCTCATCGTGCCGCTCGGGCGCTGGGTGCTGGAGGAGTCCGTACGGCAGGCGAACTTCTGGCAGGAGCGGCACAGCGACGGCGGCCCCCTGCGGATCAACGTCAACCTCTCGCCGACCCAGCTGCACCACCCGCGCCTCGTCGCCGAGACGGTCGACGTGCTGGAACGTTCCGGTCTGGAGCCGGGAGCGCTCTGCCTGGAGGTGACCGAGTCCGCCCTGATCGGCGCCGACGACGATCTCCTCAAGCCGCTGCGGCAGCTCGCGGAGATGGGCGTCGACATCGCGCTCGACGACTTCGGCACCGGCTACTCGAACCTGGCGAACCTGCGCCGGCTGCCGGTGAGCGTGCTCAAGCTGGACCGTTCCTTCACCCGGGGCATGCAGCAGCACCCGGCGGACCCGGTCGACCTGAAGATCGTCGAGGGCATCGTGTCGCTGGCCCACAGCCTGGAGCTGGCCGTCACGGTGGAGGGCGTGGAGACGGGCGCCCAGGCCGAGCAGCTGCGCCGGCTCGGCTGCGACACCGCCCAGGGCTGGTACTACGCCCGCCCCGGGGCCCCGGACCGCATCCACTCCCTGCTGCTGGCGGACGCGGTCTGAGCCATCGGGCGGGGCCGGTCACGGTCGGCCGGGGACCGGCCCGTGCTCCAGCAGCATCCGCTGGAGTTCGCGCGCCGCCCGGGGCGGGGCCACGTCGCTGCGGTGCGCCAGCGCGATCGTGCGCCGCAGCCCGGCACCGGCCAGCGGGGTCATCCGCAGGTCGGGGCCCGCCCGGCGGGCGGCCATGCTCGGCACCACGGCGATGCCGAGCCCCGCCCGTACGAAACCGAGCACCGCGTCCATCTCGCCGCCCTCGACGGTGAACGAGGGCTCGAAGCCCTCCGCGCGACAGGCGGCGAGCGTCAGCTCCCGCAGGTTGTACCCGTGCCGGAACATCACCAGCGGCGCCCCCTCCAGATCCGCGATCCGGACCGTTCCGCCCCGCCCCGGGGCCGGCTCCGCCGCCGACGACACCACCACCAGGTCCTCGTGGAGCAGCTCCACCGTGGTCAGCGCGGGGGAGGCGGCAGGCAGGGGCAGCACCACCAGCGCCAGGTCGAGCGCTCCCCGCGCCAGCTGACGTACGAGGTCGTGCGAACCGCCCTCCTCCAGCAGCAGCCGCACCCCCGGATGCCGGTCGTGGAAGGCGCGCAGCATGTCCGGCAGCAGCCCGGTGCACAGGCTCGGCGTCGCCCCCAGCCGCACCCGGCCGCTGCGCAGCGAGACCAGCTCCTGGACCTCCTGGCGCGCCGTCTCCGCGTCGGCGAGGATCCGCCGGGCCAGCGGCAGCAGCGCCTCGCCCGCGTCGGTGAGGGCGATGTTGCCCCGGGCCCGGCTGAACAGATCCGCGCCCAACTCCGTCTCCAGCGCCCGGATCTGCTGGGAGAGCGAGGGTTGCGAGACATGCACCGCCTCGGCGGCCCGGGTGAAGTGCCGGGCCTCGGCGACGGCCACGAAGTAGGTGAGCTGCTGGAAGTGCATACGCCGACGATAGCCTCTCTTTATAGTCACAGGCTATGGAGATCAGCCGGACCATGTCTTGGACTGATCGGGCTCTCCCGCCCTACCGTCGTGTCCATGGCATTGGCAACGCGGACGGACCGACGGCCGTCGATGACGCGTACGCTCTGGGACTCGACCGTCGGCAAAAAAACGATCATGGCCGTGTCCGGCCTGATCATGCTCGGATATCTCGTCGCCCACATGGCGGGCAACCTGAAGATCTTCTTCGGGCCCGGTGAGTTCGACGGGTACGCCCACTGGCTGCGCACCATGGGCGAACCGATCCTGCACTACGAATGGGCGCTCTGGATCGTCCGCGTGGGGCTGGTCGCCGCCGTCGTGCTGCACGGCGTCTCCGCGTACCAACTGAGCCGGCGCGACATCAGGGCGCGCCCGGCCAAGTACGTCCACAAGAGGCCCCGTGCCAGCTATGCCACCCGGACCATGCGCTGGGGCGGGATCATCCTCGCGCTCTTCATCGTCTGGCACATCCTCGACCTGACGACCGGCACCGTGCACACCGGCTTCGAGGCCGGGCACCCCTACCAGAACGTCATCGACACCTTCTCGACCTGGTACGGCAACGTCATCTACATCACCGCGGTGCTCGCCATGGGCCTGCACGTCCAGCACGGCTTCTGGAGCGCCGCGCAGACCCTGGGCGTCGGCAACGCGACCCGCGACCGCATCCTGAAGACCCTCGCCAACCTCCTCGCCGTGGTGCTGACGGTGGGCTTCATCTCCGTACCCGTCGCCGTCATGACCGGAGTGGTGAGCTGACATGCCCGACTACACGCAGTACCGCACGGGCGAGCCCGCCGTCGACACCAAGGCCCCCGAGGGGCCCGTCGCCGAACGCTGGGACACCCGCCGCTTCCAAGCGAAACTCGTGAACCCCGCCAACCGGCGCAAACACACCGTCATCGTCGTCGGCACCGGACTGGCCGGCGGCGCGGCCGGCGCCACCCTCGCCGAACAGGGCTACCACGTCGTCCAGTTCTGCTTCCAGGACTCACCCCGGCGCGCCCACTCGGTCGCCGCCCAAGGCGGCATCAACGCCGCGAAGAACTACCGCAACGACGGCGACTCCATCCACCGGCTGTTCTACGACACCGTCAAGGGCGGCGACTTCCGCGCCCGGGAGTCCAACGTCCACCGGCTCGCCCAGATCTCCGTCGAGATCATCGACCAGTGCGTCGCCCAGGGCGTCCCCTTCGCCCGCGAGTACGGCGGCCTCCTCGACAACCGCTCCTTCGGCGGCGTCCAGGTCTCCCGTACGTTCTACGCGCGCGGCCAGACCGGACAGCAGCTCCTCCTCGGCGCGTACCAGGCGCTCTCCCGCCAGATCGCCGCCGGCGGTGTCGAACTCCACGCCCGCACCGAGATGCTGGACCTGATCGTGGTCGACGGCAAGGCGCGCGGCATCGTCGCCCGCGACCTGGTCACCGGGAAGATCGACACCTATTTCGCCGACGCGGTCGTCCTGGCCACCGGCGGCTACGGCAACGTCTTCTATCTGTCGACCAACGCCATGAACTCCAACGCCACCGCGATCTGGCGGGCCCACCGGCGCGGCGCGTACTTCGCCAACCCCTGCTTCACCCAGATCCACCCCACCTGCATCCCGCGCACCGGCGACCACCAGTCCAAGCTCACCCTGATGAGCGAGTCGCTGCGCAACGACGGCCGCATCTGGGTCCCCAAGGCCAAGGGCGACGACCGCCCCGCCAACAAGATCCCCGAGGACGAGCGCGATTACTACCTGGAGCGCATCTACCCCGCCTTCGGGAACCTGGTGCCCCGCGACATCGCCTCCCGCGCCGCCAAGAACGTCTGCGACGAGGGGCGCGGCGTCGGCCCCGGCGGACAGGGGGTCTACCTGGACTTCGCCGAGGCCATCGGCCGGATGGGCCGCAAGGCCGTCGAGGCCAAGTACGGCAACCTCTTCGACATGTACCAGCGGATCACCGACGAGGACCCGTACACGGTCCCCATGCGGATCTACCCCGCCGTGCACTACACGATGGGCGGCCTCTGGGTCGACTACGACCTGCAGACCACCATCCCCGGCCTCTTCGCCATCGGCGAGGCCAACTTCTCCGACCACGGGGCCAACCGCCTCGGCGCATCCGCCCTGATGCAGGGCCTCGCCGACGGCTACTTCGTCCTGCCCTCCACCATCAACGACTACCTCGCCCGCAACCCGCACACCGAGAACGTCGACGCCGGGCACCCCGCCGTCGCCGAGGTGGTGGCGGAGACCGAGGACCGCATCAACCTGCTGCTCTCCGTCGACGGCGACCGCACCCCCGACTCCTTCCACCGCGAGATCGGTGAACTCATGTGGGAGTACTGCGGGATGGCCCGCACCGAGGACGGACTGCGCAAGGCGCTCGCCAAGATCCCGGAGATCCGCGAGGAATTCTGGCGGCGCATCAAGGTCCCCGGCACCGGCGAACAGTTCAACCAGTCGCTGGAGAAGGCGAACCGCATCGTCGACTACCTGGAACTCGCCGAGCTCATGTGCCTCGACGCCCTGCACCGCGCCGAGTCCTGCGGCGGCCACTTCCGCGCGGAGTCCCAGACCCCGGAAGGCGAGGCCGAACGGCGCGACGAGGAGTTCTCCTACGCCGCCGCCTGGGAGTTCACCGCCACCGGCGACGCCCCCGTCCTGCACAAGGAAGACCTCGTCTTCGAGTACGTCCACCCCACCCAGCGGAGCTACGCATGAAGCTCACCCTGCGCGTCTGGCGTCAGCGCAACGCCGAAGAGGCCGGCGCCATGGCCACCTACGAAGTCGACGGCATCTCCGCCGACATGTCCTTCCTGGAGATGCTCGACACCCTCAACGAGGAACTCACCCTCGCCGGGGACGAGCCCGTCGCCTTCGACCACGACTGCCGCGAGGGCATCTGCGGCGCGTGCAGCCTCGTCATCAACGGTGACGCCCACGGCCCGGAGCGCACCACCACCTGCCAGCTCCACATGCGGTCCTTCGCCGACGGCGACACGATCGACATCGAGCCCTGGCGGGCCTCCGCCTTCCCGGTCATCAAGGACCTGGTCGTGGACCGCTCCTCGTTCGACCGGATCATCCAGTCCGGCGGCTACATCTCCGCCCCCACCGGCACCGCCCCCGACGCCCACGCGACCCCGGTGCCCAAGCCCGACGCCGAGCTGGCCTTCGAGAACGCCGAGTGCATCGGCTGCGGCGCCTGCGTCGCGGCCTGCCCCAACGGCTCGGCGATGCTCTTCACGGCCGCGAAGGTCAACCACCTCAACGTCCTGCCGCAGGGCGCCCCCGAACGCGAGACCCGCGTCCTGGACATGGTGGCCCAGATGGACGACGAGGGCTTCGGCGGCTGCACCCTGACCGGCGAGTGCGCCACGGCCTGCCCCAAGGGCATCCCGCTGCCCTCGATCGCCGCGATGAACAAGGAGTGGCTGCGGGCGACCCGTAAAGTCCGCCGCTGAACCGGGAGCTGATCCCGTACGGCTCCGAACGCGTGGGAGCCGTACGGGATCAGCGCCGCAGCGCCTTCGCCAGATACGGCGCCGTACGGCTCCCGGTCTCCCGCGCCACCTCCGCCGGGGTGCCGGTCGCCACGATCCGGCCGCCCCGGTCCCCGCCCTCCGGGCCGAGATCGATGACATGGTCCGCTCCCGCCACCACGGCCATGTCGTGCTCCACGACCACCACCGTGCTCCCGCCGTCGACCAGGGAGTGCAACTGCCGCATCAGCACCTCCACATCGGCCGGATGCAGTCCCGTCGTCGGCTCGTCCAGCAGATACAGGGTGTGCCCGCGCCGGGTGCGCTGGAGCTCCGCCGCCAGCTTGATGCGCTGCGCCTCACCGCCGGACAGCTCCGTGGCGGGCTGGCCGAGCCGCAGATAGCCGAGCCCCACGTCCAGCAGAGTGGTCAGCGCACGCTCGGCGGCCGGCGTCCCGGCGAAGAAGGAAGCCGCCGACTCCACGGTGAGATCCAGGACCTGAGCGATCGTCAGGCCGTCGAGAGTGACCTCCAGGGTCTCCGGGTTGTAGCGCGCACCGTGGCAGTCGGGGCAGGGCGCGTATGTGCTCGGCAGGAACAGCAGCTCCACCGAGACGAACCCCTCGCCCTGACAGGTCTCGCACCGACCGCCCGCCACATTGAACGAGAACCGCCCCGCGCCATAGCCCCGCTCCCGCGCCGTCTCCGTCCGCGCGAACAGCTTCCGTACGGCGTCGAACAGACCGGTGTACGTGGCCAGATTGGACCGGGGCGTACGGCCGATGGGCTTCTGGTCGACCTGGACGAGCCGGTCCACCGCCTCCAGGCCTGTGGCCGCCGCGCAGTACAGCTCGCCCGCCCCGGCCTCCTCGCCCGCCTGCCGGTCACCCAGGACCCCGGCGAGCACCTGGCCCACCAGGGTCGACTTGCCCGAGCCGGACACCCCGGTCACCGCCGTGAACACCCCGAGCGGGAACGCCGCGTCGACGCCCCGCACATTGTGCCGCTCCACGCCGGTGAGCCGGATCCACCCGGCCGGCGTGCGCGGCACCCGTACCGGCGCGGGCCCCTCCTCGAACAGGAAGCGGCGCGTCGCCGACTCCGGGACCTGGGCGAGCCCCTCGGGCGGACCGCTGTGCAGCACCCGCCCGCCGTGCTCCCCGGCCAGCGGGCCGACGTCCACCAGCCAGTCCGCCCGCCGCACCACATCCATCTGGTGCTCCACCACGAAGACCGAGTTCCCGGCCTCCTTCAGTCGTCCCAGCACCCCGAGCAGCGCCTCGGTGTCCGCCGGGTGCAGCCCTGCCGACGGCTCGTCCAGGACGTAGACGACACCGAAGAGGCCCGACCGCAACTGCGTGGCCAGCCGCAGCCGTTGCAGCTCACCGGAGGACAGCGTCGGGGCCGTCCGGTCCAGGCTCAGATAGCCGAGCCCCAGCTCCGTCACCGTGCCGATCCGCGCCAGCAGATCACCCGTCAGCACCCGGGCCGTCTCCTCACCGCCCGCCCCCGCCCCGGACAGCACCTCGGCCAGCGCGGACAGCGGCAGCCCGGCCAGCTCCGCGATGGTCCGCCCGGCGAACGTCACCGCCATCGCCTCGGGCCGCAGCCGGCTCCCGCCGCACACCGGGCACGGGGCGCTGGTCAGGAAGCGCTCCGCCTTCGCCCGCAGCGTCCGGCTCTTGGTGTCGGCGAAGGTGTGCAGCACATAGCGCCGCGCACTCATGTACGTCCCCTGGTACGGGCGTTGGATCCGGCCCGCGTCCCGCACCGGGTGCACGGTCACCACCGGCTGCTCGTCGGTGAACAGGATCCACTCCCGGTCCTTCGGGTCCAGCTCGCGCCACGGTCGGCCGACGTCGTACCCCAACGCGTCCAGCACATCGCGCAGGTTCTTGCCCTGCCAGGCGCCCGGCCACGCGGCGATCGCCCCGTCCCGGATCGACAGCGAGGGGTCCGGGACGAGCAGCTCCTCGTCCGTCCGGTGGATCCGCCCCAGCCCGTGGCACTCCGGGCACGCCCCGACGGCGGTGTTGGGGGAGAAGGAGTCGGAGTCCAGCCGCTCGGCACCCGGCGGATAGTCGCCGGCCCGGGAGAAGAGCATGCGCAGCGAGTTGGAGAGCGTGGTCACCGTCCCGACGGACGACCGGGCCCCCGGGGCGGAGCGCCGCTGCTCCAGGGAGACGGCGGGCGGCAGCCCGGTGATCTCCCCGACGGCGGGCGCGCCCACCTGATGGATCAGCCGCCGGGCGTACGGCGCGACGGACTCGAAGTAGCGACGCTGGGCCTCCGCGTAGATGGTCCCGAAGGCCAGGGAGGACTTCCCCGACCCCGACACGCCCGTGAAGACGGTCAGGGTGTCGCGCGGGATGTCGACCCGGACGTCCTTCAGGTTGTGCTCGCGGGCGCCGCGCACGCGGACGTACGGATCGTGGGGGGAGGGCATGGGGCTCGACTCCGTACGGGTGGGGTTCTGACGCCTGGCGGGACAAACAGTCCGATTCTAGGCGTCGGCGCCGACGGTGGTCCCCCGGGATCCGACGGCGCGCCTCATGGGGTGCAGGCGCGGACGACCGCGTCGGTGTCCCAGTAGAACGGCCGCACCTCGGTGATCCGGCCGTCCCGGACGGTGAGGGTCTGGAGGATGGGGAACGTCAGCTCCCGCCCGGTCGCCCGGGACCTGGCGCGGACGATCGTGCGCACCACCGACGTCTCCCCGGTGGCCAGGAAATCCTGTTCCACCAGCTCGAACTCGGCCCAGGTGGCGCTCATCGCCAGGAAGAACCGCTCCATGCCCCGGTGTCCGCGCCAGACCCCGCCGTACGGGAGTGCCGCCGCCTGACGCAGGACCACATCGGGGGCGAAGCAGGGGGCCAGAAGGTCGAAGGAGGCGGTGCCCGGCCCGCCGGCCGCCAGATAGCGGGCTTCGGCCGCGTACATGGCGGTCAGGACCGCCCGGGGGCTCGTCGTCGGGGTGGTGTGGGTCATGCCCCCAGCGTTCCCGCTCCTCGCGGCCGGGTCCGGCGGTTATCGGACGTCGAGGCTCCGCCGCGGTGCCTGCTCGTCGCCCCGGCCCCGCGGTCGGGCGATCCGGGCGAGCCGCCGCAACGAGTCCACCAGCCCTTCCCGGTCGTACGTGCTGGTCGTGACGAGCACCTCGTCCGCCCCGGTCTCCTCGATCGCCCGCTCCAGTTGACCGGCCACCTGCTCCTCGGTGCCGTGGACATGGCCCTCGAGCCCCCGCTCGTACAGCGTCCGCTCCTTGGCCGTCATGGTGAGGGCCTCGATGCGTGCGGCCTGGGCGAGCGGCGGAAAGTCCCCGTGCGTACGGGAGTACGCCATGGCCCACGCCTCCGGCACGAGCAGCCGGCGGGCCTCCTCCTCGGTGCCGGCGACGGCCACCGTGCCCGCGACGATCACCTCGGGCCGCTCGGCGCGGGCGGAGGGGCGGAAGTCGCGGCGGTAGACCTCGATGGCGCGCAGCACCTTCTCCCGGCCGCGCAGATCGCCGATGACGAGGGGGAGCCCGGCGGCCGCGGCGACCGACGCGCCTTCCCCGATCGCCAGGACGTACGCGGGGATGCGCAGGCCTTCCGCCGGATGGGCGTGCACCCGGGGGTGGGCCCGCTGGGTGCCGTCGATCCAGCCGAGCAGCTCGGCGAGCCGGCCGGGGAAGTCCTCGGCGTCCTCCTTGCCGTGGCCGAGCGCCCGGCGGACGCCGTCGGTGAACCCCACGGAGCGGCCGAGCCCCATGTCGATCCGGCCGGGGAAGAGGGAGGCGAGCACCCCGAACTGCTCGGCGACGACCAGGGGCCGGTGGTTGGGCAGCATCACTCCGCCGGTGCCGACCCGGATGGTGGAGGTCGCGGCGGCGACGGCGGCCGCCAGCACCGTCGGCGCGGACCCCGCGACCCCCGGCACCCCGTGGTGCTCGGAGACCCAGAAGCGGTGGAAGCCCAGCGTCTCCGCCTCCCGGGCCAGGTCGACGGTGTCGCGCAGCGCCCGGGGCGCGTCGTGCCCCTCACGGGTGCGGGAACGGTCCAGGACGGAGAAGCGGGTCGAAGCGATCACAGAGCTCACGCTCTCTTCAACGCGCCGGCCCCGCGGGGATTCCCGCGGGGCTTCCCGGGGCGGAGCTTCCTAAGCTGGGGGAGTGGACAACGACGCACGGCCGCTGGCCGTTTTCGATCTGGACGGCACGCTCGCGGACACCGCCCACCGGCAGCACTTCCTGGAGGGGGCGAAGCACGACTGGGCCGGCTTCTTCGCCGCGGCCGCGGCCGACCCGCCGCTCCCGGAGGGCGTACGGATGGTGCTCGCCAGCGCCGAGGAGTGTCGCATCGTCTATCTGACCGGCCGGCCCGAGCGGTGCCGCCGCGACACCGTGCGCTGGCTGAGCCGTCAGGGACTGCCCGAGGGCGAGCTGTTCATGCGGCGCAACGACGACCGCCGCCCCGCGCGCCGGACGAAGCTGGACATCCTCCGGCGGCTGGGGCGGACGGGGAGGGTGCGCATGCTCGTGGACGACGACGAGCTGGTCTGCGATGCGGCCGAGGTGGCCGGATTTGCCGTGGTGCGGGCCCGCTGGGCCGACCCGTCGGCAGCGCTGAAGGACGCGCAGGAGCGCGAGGGACGTACCTGATCAGGCGCTTTCGTCGAGCCTGAAGCCCACCTTCAGGCCGACCTGATAGTGCGCGATTCGGCCATCTTCGATATGGCCACGAACTTGATTAATCTCGAACCAATCGAGATTGTGCAACGTTTCCGCCGCTCTTGCGACGCCGTTCCGGATCGCCGCGTCGATGCCCTCCTCGGAGGTTCCTACGATCTCGGTGACCCGATAAGTGTGATTCGCCATGGTGTGTCTCCTCTCCTGAGACCACGTTGCCCCAATCCGTGGTGTCCCGCGAGGGGGAGAGTGGGGCGAATCGGGACGGGTGTCCGCCTTGACCTACTGATTGGTCCATACCAAAATTCAGCCAACCACCCGTGCGAGCGCTGCCCGCAATCCCCCCACACCGGGTCCCGATTTCGTTGTGCCGTTTCGCAGAAGGTGACCACGTGAAGAACCGCATTCTGGCCGGAGCCATCGCGCTTGTCTCATCCGTCGCACTCTGCGGGTGCAGCTACATAACGGGCTCGGGCAGCGGTGACCGCACGGTGACGGTCTGGCTGATGAAGGACAGCGTCTCGCCCGGTTTCCTGGACAAGTTCACCCGCTCGTACGAGGAGGAGAACCCCTCGATCGAGCTGGACTTCAAGATTCAGGAGTGGGGCGGCATCGGCCCCAAGGTCCTCTCCGCGCTGGAGGGCGACGACGCCCCGGACGTGATCGAGGTCGGAAACACGCAGGTCGCGCAGTACGCGGAGAGCGGCGGCCTGCGCGACCTGACCCTGGAATCGATGCGTGACCTGGGCAGCGACGACTGGCTGCCGGGCCTCGCCCAGCCCGGCAGCATCAACGGTGTGCAGTACGGCATCCCCTGGTACGCGGCCAACCGGGTGGTGATCTACAACAAGGAGATCTTCGGGAAGGCGGGCATCGACTCCGTCCCGAAGACGCGCGCCGAGTGGATCGCCGACACCGAGAAGCTCAACAACGCGGGCAACCAAGGCATTTATCTGGCCGGCCAGAACTGGTACGTGCTCGCAGGATTCATCTGGGACGAGGGCGGCGAGCTCGCCGACGAGAACGGCGGCGACTGGCAGGGCGCCCTGGACACCCCGGAGGCCCTGGCGGGCATGGAGTTCTACCAGAAACTCCAGGCGCTCGGCGACGGCCCGACGGACGCCGACGAGGAGAAGCCCCCGCAGACCGACGTATTCGCCAAGGGCGACGTCGCGCAGATCATCTCGACACCGGGCAGCGCCGCGCTCATCGAGCAGAAGAATCCCGAACTCAAGGGAAAGCTGGGCTACTTCCCCATTCCCGGCAAGACCGCGAAAGCCCCCGGCTCGGTATTCACCGGCGGCTCCGACCTCATCGTCCCGAAGAACGCCGACGAGCGCAGCGCCGGTATCGCCGTCGTCAAGGCGCTGGCGAGCGAGAAGTGGCAGACGGAGCTCGCCCGGGGCATGAGCTACGTCCCCAACAAGCCGAGCCTCGCCCATGTCATCGAGGGCGACGAGGGCACCGCGGCGATGGCGGAAGGCGCCACCCGCGGCCGTGCCACCCCCAACTCCTCCCAGTGGGCCAGGGTCGAGGCGGAGAACCCGATCAAGCCCTACATGACGGCCGTGCTGGAAGGCGGCGACCCGGCCCGGGAGGCCAAGGCAGCCTCGGAGCGCATCACCGCCATGCTCACCGGCAGCGGCTGACCCCTCCGCGACGACGTCCCCGGGACCCCGCGTCCCCGGGACCCGGTGTCCCTGCGGATTCAGTGTCCCTGGGGATTCAGCCGTCGCACATCCCCGCTCCCCACAGCGGTCACGTCGAATCCAGCCGGTGACGGAAGAAGTAAGGGGCCGGGCCGTCGCACTCCCGCGACGACCCGGTAGCACCCCCTACCGCTTCCGTCCCCGGAGACCGCCATGACCGTGCTGCCCGTCGCCCCGCACGCCCCGCTTCCCGCCGTCGCCCCCGCCCCCGCGCCCGTCCCGGCACCGGCCCCCGAACCGGCCTACCGGGTCTCCCTCGCCACCTGCCAGGAAGACATACGAGCGGCCCAGCGCCTGCGCCACCTGGTGTTCGCCGGGGAGCTCGGAGCCCGGCTCGAGGGGCCCGAACCCGGCCTGGACAGCGACGCCTTCGACGCGTACTGCGACCACCTCCTGGTCCGTGAGACCGCCACCGGGGACGTCGTCGCCACCTACCGGCTGCTGCCCCCGGACCGCGCCCGGATCGCCGGACGCCTCTACGCGGAGAGCGAGTTCGACCTCACCCGGCTCGCCCCGATCCGCGACGACCTCGTCGAGGTCGGCCGCTCCTGCGTCCACCCCGCCCACCGCGACGGCGCGGTCATCGCCCTCGTCTGGGCCGGACTCGCCCGCTACATGGAGCGCACCGGCCACACCTGGATCGCGGGCTGCTGCTCCCTGCCGCTGGCCGACGGCGGCGCGTCGGCCGCCCGGAGCTGGAACACCGTGCGCGCGGGACACCTCGCGCCGGAGGAGCACTGGGTCACCCCGCACCGTCTCTGGGACTCCTCCGCGCACGGCACGGAGACCGGCTCCCGGGCTGACCTCCCGCCCCTGCTGCGCGGCTACCTCCGGCTCGGCGCCCAGATCTGCGGAGCCCCCGCGTACGACCCCGACTTCAACGTCGCCGACCTGTACGTCCTGCTCTCGCTGCGCCGCACCGACCCGCGCTACCTGCGCCACTTCCTCTCCCTGGCCCCGCTGCGATGAGCACCTGGCTGCCCGTCGCCCCGTGCACCCCGGACGGCTGCGCCCGGCACACCGGAGCCGTCCGCGCCCCGCTGCCCGCCGCCCTCCTGCTGCTGGCCGGCTGCACCCTGGTCCTGCTGGGGGTGGCCTGCGTCCCGCTGGTCCGGCAGCTCGGGGCCGCCCGCCGTGACCTGCTGGTGCGGCGCTGGGCGCACGCGGTTCCCCGGGCCTTCGGCGTACGCGTCATGGTCCGGCGGCACGCGCCGGAACCCGCCACCGGCGGCGAGCTCGTCGTCGCCAACCACATCTCCTGGCTCGACATCCCGCTGATCGCCTCCGTCCTGCCCGGCCGGATGCTCGCCAAGAGCGAGATCCGGCGCTGGCCGCTGCTCGGCCCCCTCGCCGCGCTCGGCGGCACCCTGTTCATCGACCGCGACCGGCTGCGCGCCCTGCCCGCCGCCGTACGGACCGTCGCGGCGGCCCTGCGCTCCGGCTCCCGGGTCGTGGTCTTCCCCGAGGGCAGCACCTGGTGCGGACGGGGCGGCGGCGCGTTCCGGCCCGCCGTGTTCCAGGCGGCGATCGACGCCGGCGCGACGGTCCGGCCGGTCCGCATCGCCTACCGCACCGCCGCGTCGCACGCCTCGGAACCGGCCGCCGGGGCCGTGGCGTTCGTCGGGGACGATCCGCTCGCCGCCTCGCTCTGGCGCGTGGTGCGGGCGGCCGGGCTCACCGCCCGGGTCGACGTCCTCGCACCGATCCCCCCGAATGGCGAGGACGACCGCCGCACCCTGGCCCGCAGGGCACGAACGGCCGTCCTCGACCCTGGAGACGACCTCCTCCGGCCCCGTCAGACCGCCGTGGCCAGCGACAGGGCGAACCGCCCCGCCGCGTCCGTCCACCACCGGGCCAGCCGCATCCCGGCGGCCGCCAGCTCCTCGCGGACGTCCTCCTGACGGAACTTCGCCGACACCTCCGTACGCAGCTCCTCACCGGCCTCGAACGGCACCACCAGGTCCAGCTCCCGGATCTTGACGCTCAGCGCCCGGCGGGCCCGCAGCCGCATCTCGATCCAGCGGTCCGCCGGATTCCACACCGCGCGGTGCTCGAAGTCGTCGAGCGGGAAATCGGCCCCCAACTCACGGTTGACGACGCTCAGGATGTTCTTGTTGAAGGCCGCCGTCACCCCCGCCGCGTCGTCGTACGCGGCCACCAGCGTCTCCTCCTCCTTCACCAGATCCGTGCCCAGGAGCAGCGCGTCCCCGGGCGAGAGCAGCGAGCGGACCGACCGCAGGAACGCCGCCCGCTCCTCCGGCAGCAGATTGCCGACCGTGCCCCCCAGGAACACCACGAGACGGGGCCCCGGCGTCCCCGGCAGGGCCAGACCGCCGGTGAAGTCCGCGATCAGGGCGTGGACGGACAGCTCGGGGCGCTCGGCGAGCAGCGACTCGGCCGCCCCCGTCAGCGCGCTCTCGCTCACGTCCACCGGAACGTAACTGTGCAACTCGGGGAGGGCGTCCAGCAGATGACGGGTCTTCTCGGAGGACCCCGAGCCCAGCTCGATCACGGTCCGGGCCCCCGACGCCGCGGCGATCTCCTCGGCGCGCTCCTCCAGGATCTCCCGCTCCGCGCGGGTCGGGTAGTACTCCGGCAGCCGGGTGATCTCCTCGAACAGCTCGCTGCCGCGCGCGTCGTAGAACCACTTCGGCGGCAGGGTCTTGGGATGCCGGGTCAGGCCGCTGAGGACGTCGGCGCGCAGCGCCGCGTCCGTCGCGTCCACCGGCAGGGTGCGGGTCAGCAGGAAAGGACTCACGCGGTGGGCTCCTTGAGCGGGGTGAGCAGGACGTCCGAGGCGGTCGCGACCAGCAGGGTGCGGTCGGGGACCTCGCGCCAGAGCGGGTCGTCGTCGTACGGCTCCGAGGCGACCGCGGTGCGGCGGCCCGGCGTCGTGAGGTACCAGAGGGTGTCGCCCCAGGCGGTCGCCGTGATCGTCTCCCCGTCGGTGAGGAGCAGATTCAGCCGGGAACCGGGCGCGGCGGCCGCGACCTCGCGGACGGTCTCCGCGACGGCTTCCGGCACGGCGTCCCCGGTGTCGACCCGGTGCCGGATCAGCGCCCAGACCAGCGCCGAGTCATTACGGGCGGCCAGCGACAGGAGCTTCTCGGCGGGCACGGCTGCGGCGAGCGGGCCGAGCGATCCCGGCCAGCCCTTCACCGCACCGTTGTGGCTGAACAGCAGCCGCCCGGCGGCGTACGGCGCGGCCGCGGCCTCCCCGTCCGCACCCGCCTCGGTGGCGTCCCGTACGGCGGCGAGCAGCGCGGTGCTGCGGACCACCCGGGCCAGATCGGTGAAGGTCTCGTCGCCCCATACGGGGCCCTGGCGGCGGTAGCGTCCGGGCAGCGGGTCGCCGTCCGCGTACCAACCGACACCGAAACCGTCCGCGTTGACCGTGCCGTAGCGCTGCCGGCGCGGCTCCCAGGACTGCCGCACCAACGCGTGCGGGGGCCGCAGCAGAAGCTCGCCGAGCGCCACCGGTTCGCCCACATAGGCGATATGGCGGCACATCAGGCATCCCTCGCGGTGCGGAACCCGGCGAAGATCTGCCGCCGTACCGGAAGGTCCCAGTTACGGAACGTGCCCCGGCAGGCGACCTGGTCCACGGCGAACGAGCCGCCGCGCAGCACCTTGTGCCCGGGGCCGAAGAAGACCTCCGAATACTCGCGGTAGGGGAACGCCACGAACCCCGGATAGGGCAGGAAGTCGCTGGCGGTCCACTCCCACACATCGCCGATCAACTGCCCCGCCCCGGACGGCGACCGGCCCTGCGGATATGCCCCGGCCCGCGCCGGACGCAGATGGCGCTGGCCCAGATTGGCCCGCTCCGGCGTCGGATCCTCGTCGCCCCACGGGTAGCGCAGGGAGCGGCCGGAGACCGGATCGTGCCGGGCGGCCTTCTCCCACTCGCTCTCCGTGGGCAGCCGCCGACCCGCCCAGCGGGCGTACGCGTCCGCCTCGTACCAGCTGACGTGCAGCACCGGCTCGTCGTCCGGCACCGGCTCGGTCACCCCGAACCGGCGGCGCAGCCACTGCCCCGCCTCCCGCCACCAGAACAGCGGTGCTTCCAGGTCGTGTTCCCGGACCATGGCCCAGCCCTCGGGGGCCCACCAGCGGGCGTCCCCGTACCCGCCGTCCTCGATGAAGCGGAGGTAGGCGCCACAGGTGACCGGTGAGGTGTCCAGGTGGAACGCCGCCACGTCGCGCCGGTGCGCGGGCCGTTCGTTGTCCAGGGCCCACGGCTCGGCGGAGGTCCCCATCGTGAACGGGCCCCCGGCGATCAGGACTTCCTCCGGGAGCGCCTCGGCGCGGGCGGGCGCGGGCGGGGCGGGAGCGGCGAGCGCCGCCGGACCCGCGCGCAACTGATGGGTGATCAGCATGGTCTCGTCGTGCTGCTGTTCGTGCTGGGCGATCATCCCGAAGGCGAACCCGGCCCGCTCCAACGGGCGTCCGCCCTCGTGCAGCGGTGCGCCCTCCAGCAGATCCAGCGCCCGTCCTCGCACGTCGGAGGCGTACGTCCGTGCCTCGGCGGGGGCCAGCAGCGGCAGCGAGGGACGCGCGGCGCGCGCGTGCTCGAAGGCGTTGTACAGCCCGTCGATCTCCGGGCGCAGGGCCTCCCGGCCGCCGACGGCGCGCAGCAGCCACTGCTCCTCCTGGTTGCCGATGTGCGCCAGGTCCCAGACCAGGGGCGACATCAAAGGGGAGTGCTGGGCCGTCAGTTCACCGTCGTCCACGCTCCCGGTGAGCAGGGCGGTGCGCTCGCGCGCGGTCAGCAGCGCGTCGAGGGCACGCCGACGCAGGGTCTCCGGATCGATGCCGGGGGCGACGGGGAAGCCGTCCGAGGCGGTGGAACGGGCCGGATCGAAGGCGTCGGAGTGCTCGCGGTGCTCCGGGCGCCGCTCGTCCTCACGGTGCTCGGTCATGCGGAGGCCGCCTTTCGGCCGGCGGGCAGGCTGGGATCGGGGAGCCCGGCCGGATCGGTCAGCAGGCTCGGATCGGTCAGGTCGCCGGGCTCCGGCAGGTCGTCGGCCGGACATCGGCCCCGGGCGACATAGCGGTCGGTGAAGGCGGCCACGGTGTCGCGCACCGCCTGACTCGCGCCCATCCGCTCCAGCGCCGGGAGCGCCGCCCCGAAGCAGACGGTGGCCGCGGCCCGCAGCTCCGGGTCGGCGAGGCCCTCGCGGGCGGCCGTCGTCCAGAGCGGATTGCGCGGGGCCGGCGGTGCGCCCGCCGTCTCGGCCAGCGGCTTCACAGTGCGGTACACGGTCTCGGCGGCCTCCGGGTCGTCGAACAGGGCCGTGGCGACGGCGAGCGGCACCAGCCACCCGTCGGGCCCGCTCTGCGCGTCGATCATGCGCAGTTCGAGATGACCACGCGGCCGGACCGGGGGGAACAGCGTGGTGAGGTGGTAGTCCAGATCCGCCCGCACCGGCGGGCGGGGCGACCCGGTACGGATCCACTCGCGGAACGTGAGCCCCTCCGGCACGTCCCAGGGGCCGTCCTCGCACCGGATGCACAGCACGGATGTGTCCAGCACATGCGCGGCCCAGGCCTCGCGCGGGGCGCGTCCGGAGCCCGGCGCGAGGGTCCGGCCCGGGTCGAGGTCGGCCCACAGGGACTGCCGGGTGGAGCGCCAGCCGGTCCGGCGGCCCTGCTGGAACGGCGAATTCGCGAACGCCGCCACCAGCACCGCACCCAGCAGATGCGCGAGCTGCCAGCGCCGCCCGTAACCGAGCGGCCCCGGCTCCTCCTCGCCCGCGTCCAGGCAGACCTGGACCGAAGCGGAGGTGCACATCATCGCCCGCCCGGCCGGCCCCGCGCGGTCCAGCGCGGCTTCCATCGCGTCGTAACGGGGCTCCCGCAGCCTGCGGCGCGGCGACTGCCACGGGTCGACGCCGAGCCCCACCGGCGCGAGCCCCGCCGCGCCGAGCGAGGCGCGGACGGCCGCCAGATCGGCCGCGGTGGTGTCGACGCACTCCATGAGGGAGCCGGCCGGCTGCGAGCTGAGCTCCAGCTGCCCGCCGGGCTCGAACGTCAGGGCCGCGCTGAGCGGCAGCGCACGGACCGCCTCGACGGCGCTGTCCAGCCGCTCCTGGCCGACCGGGAGGTCAGGACGTTCCCGGTCGTGGATGAGCCATTCGAGTTCCACCCCGACGGTTCGGGGAGGGCCCGTCTTGAAACATATGCCGCGCAGTAAATCCTCCGCCCCGCTCTCGTCGAGGGGGGTGGCGTCCGGGCGCGAGCCGGTTGCGCCGGGAATGTCCAAGCCCATGAGGGCCTCCTTCGCAGCTGCTTGCCTACCAGCCAAACCCGTACCCGGAGATCGCACAAGGGTGCCCCCGAGCCAGGATAATCCGGTTGCGCCCAGGCCGGGTTCCCCGTCAGCATGCCCCGTATGCACCACACGGGGGAGCGCCGGTGAGCGCACGGCTGCGCGGCATCGCGCGCGATACGGAAGCGGTCGTCGAGGCCGGGCGATATCGCAACGCGGCAGGTCAGGACGTGTCCATCGAACGGGCCGTGACCGCCGCGCTGTCCGGCACCAGGCTCTACGGACCGGACCCGGTGCCCGTCGCCGCCCTGGACACCGACCGTGTCCCGCGCTTCGAGGTCACCGGCGAGAGCAGCCTCGCCGCGGCCCGCCGGATGACCGGCGAGGCCCCCGGCCGGGTCGCCGTCCTCAGCTACGCCTCGGCCCGCAACCCCGGCGGCGGCTACCTCAACGGGGCGCAGGCCCAGGAGGAGGCCCTGTGCCGCGGATCGGCCCTCCACGCGACCCTCCTGCGCGCCCCCGACTACTACGCGCACCACCGCGCCGAACGCAGCGCCTTCTACACCGACCGGGTGATCCACTCGCCCGGGGTGCCGGTCTTCCGCGACGACCGGGGCCGCTTCCTGGACGCCCCCTACACCGTCGGGTTCCTCACCTCGCCCGCGCCCAACGCCGGGGTGATCCAGCGGCAGACCCCCGAGGACGCCCATCGCGTCCCGGCCGCCCTGGCCTCCCGCGCCGAACGGGTGCTGGAGGTCGCGGCCGTACGCGGCTACCGCAGGCTCGTCCTGGGCGCCTGGGGCTGCGGAGTCTTCCGGAACGACCCGGCGCAGGTGGCGGAGGCGTTCCGGGCGCTGCTCGGCGCGGGCGGCCGGTTCGGCGGCCACTTCGAGCAGATCGTCTTCGGGATCCTGGACCGGGACCCCGACTCCCCGGTCCGGGCCGCCTTCGCCCGGACCTTCCCCTGACCCGGGGCCCGTCGCCGCGATGCGCGCCGGGTCCCGCGCGCCGGCAGGACCGCTCAGCGCCGGCCGTACCGCTCAGCTCCAGCCGTACCGCTCGCGCAGCCGCCCGGTGACCCGGTCGAACCGCTCCCGGTCCAGGGCGCACGCCTCCCGCCGCATCCCGTCCTCGTGGACCCGCAGTACCCGGTCCAGATCGACCCAGGACGGCCGCCCCGAGCTGTCCCACGGGCCCGCGCCCAGCGCCACCCACTCGTGGTCCCGGTCGTGCTGCTTGCTGGAGAGCTGGACGGCGAGGAGCGTGCCCGCCTCCTCGCGGGCCACGACGAGCACCGGCCGGTCCTTCCCGCGCCCGTCGTTCTCCTCGAAAGGCACCCAGGTCCAGACGATCTCGCCGGGGTCGGGATCGCCGTCGCGATTCGGGGCGTAGGACGTGCGCACGGAACCCACGTCATCGGGGTCGGCCTGCACGGTGGCGGTCGGCCCGCTGCTGCCGGGCACGTCAAACGGGTTGTCGGATCGGTACGCGCTGTCGTGGAACGTCATCGCAACACCGTAGAACCTCCACCGCCCGGTTCCGGGAGGGGGGCGTCGGAGCGGCGCCGGGGGGCGGCCTTCCGGCCACCATGACCGGAGCTGCGGGCCCCGGGCCGAAACCCGCCGCACCGGGTCTGGAAGACTGCCCGACGCCATGAGCCAGTTACCCAAGCAGCCCGCCGAAGTCTCCGTTCCGACCAGCGCCGATGTCGCGCGCCTCGCCGGAGTGTCCCGGGCCACCGTGTCGTACGTACTGAACAACAACGCCACCGTCCGGATCAGTGAACCCACCCGACGCCGGGTCAGGGAGGCCGCACTCCAGCTCGGTTACGTTCCGCACGCCGCTGCCCGCAGCCTGCGCGCCGGACACAGCCGCATGGTCCTACTGCCCTCGGGACACATACCGGCGGGACCGCTGCACCAGTACTTCTTCGAGGAACTCCAGTCGGGGCTGCGCCGCCTGGACTACACAGTCGTCCAGTACGGCAGCGTCGGTCTCACCGCCGACGAGGCGGCCACGGCCTGGGCCGAACTGCGGCCCGTCGCCGTCGTCGTACCGCCGGGGATCACCCTCACCCCGCACGGCACCGGCATCCTGACCCGCTCCGGCGCCAAGGCGGTGATCACCCTGGGCCCCGACCCGGTGGCCGGGGCGCACGGCCTGGTCATGGACCAACGCCAGGTCGGAGCCGCCGCGGTGGAACACCTGCTGGCCCGCGGCCGTCGCCACATCGGCGTCGTCATGCCCCAGGAACCGGGCCGGGCGCTCTTCTCCGAACCCCGTCTCACCGGGGCGCGGCGCGCCGCCGAACCGGCGGCGGCCCGGGTGTGCCCGCTCCCGCTGCGGTACGAGGAGGAGTCCGCGCACCAGTTGGCCGCCCGCTGGCCGGAACTGGGACTGGACGCGGTGTTCGCGTACAACGACGAGTACGCCATGCTGCTGATGCGGGCCCTCGAGGACGCCGGGGTCGCCGTGCCCGCCGACACGGCGGTGATCGGCGCGGACGACCTGCTCATCGGCCGACTGCTGCGCCCGAGGCTGAGCACCGTCCGCATGGAACTGGCGATGCCCCAGCCGCTGGCCGAGACGATCGACCGCATGGTCCAGCACCCGGGCAGGCCTCCGGTCCACCACGACCTGCTCCGCACCAGCGCCGTACACCGGGAATCCAGCTGACCGCCTCCGGCGCGACGACATGCGCGGCGCACGGCGGATGTCTAGCGTCGGAGGCATGAGCCATCCGCAGAGTTACGAGCTGCTCCTGATCCCCGACCACAGCAGAACGCGGACCGGAGCCCCCGGCCGGCCGATCCGGTCCGCGGTCGTCGCCGCCACCGGCGAGACGGGGGCCTCGGGCTACCCCCGGTACGCGGGCGAGGGCATGGAGGCGGACGTCGACCCGGAGACCCGGACGGTGGAGGCCGTGCTCATCGACGGCGAGGAGCTGGACTACGGCATGTCGGTCCGCGTGGCGGGGCCTGGGGGCGAGCGCCCGGCGTCCTGATCGCACGGGTTCACCGGGCGGGCCCGGGCAGGCAGAAGGCCCCGACCGCGTACACCGCGTCCACGGTGTCGGTCAGGGCCCCTCACCCGGTGCCGTGCGCCGGTCGGGCGGCTACTGGGGCTCCGGCTGTCCCTCCCCGGCCTCGGCCGCCCGCTTCTGCTCCTCCACGGACTTGCGGACCTCGTCCATGTCCAGCTTGCGGGCCTGGCCGATGACGTCCTCCAGAGCCGCCTCGGGCAGCGCGCCGGGCTGCGAGAAGACCGCGACGTTGTCGCGGACGATCATCAGCGTCGGGATGGACCGGATCTCGAAGGCCGCCGCCAGCTCCTGCTGCGCCTCCGTGTCGACCTTGGCGAAGACCAGGTCGGGGTGGCGCTCGGACGCCGAGTCGTAGACGGGTGCGAACTGTCGGCAGGGGCCGCACCAGGAAGCCCAGAAGTCGATCAGGACGAATCCGTTGTCACTGACGACCTGATCGAAGTTTTCCTTGGTGAGCTCGACGGTGCTCATTCTTGGGGTACCTCTTCCTGTGCCCGTGGGGGTCCTGTCGGGTCCTGTCCGGCACAACGGTGACTGCACTTGCCCTATTCCGCCTGCCCATGTGGCCGCGGCGCACACCCACGACGACACTGTTTCCATGACTGATGCCGTGAAGAACTTCGCGCACCCGCCGTACGACGTCGTGGTCATCGGGGCAGGTCCGGTCGGGGAGAACGTGGCGGACCGGGCCCGCGCAGCCGGGCTCTCCGCAGCGGTGGTGGAGTCCGAACTGGTCGGCGGCGAGTGCTCCTACTGGGCCTGCATGCCGAGCAAGGCGCTGCTGCGCCCCGTCGTCGCCCGCGCCGACGCCCGCCGGGTACCGGGTCTGAGCGCCGCCGTACAGGGCCCGCTCGACGTCCGGGCCGTCCTCGCCCACCGGGACGAGCAGACGAGCCACTGGAAGGACGGCGGCCAGGTCGCCTGGCTGGAGAGCGTCGGAGCGGACGTCTACCGGGGTACGGGCCGTCTCACCGGCCCCCGCGCGGTCACCGTCACCGCCCCCGACGGCACGGAGCACCGGCTCACCGCCCGGCACGCCGTCGCCGTCTGCACCGGAAGCCGTGCCGTCGTCCCCGCCCTCCCCGGCATCGAGGAGGCCCGCCCCTGGACCAGCCGCGAGGCCACCAGCGCCAAGGAGGCTCCCGGCCGGCTCGTGGTCGTCGGCGGGGGAGTCGTGGGCGTGGAGATGGCGACCGTCTGGCAGGCGCTCGGCTCCGAGGTGACCCTGCTGATCCGGGGCGGCGGCCTGCTCCCGAAGATGGAGCCCTTCGCGGGCGAGCTGATCGCCGACGCCCTCACGGAGGCCGGGGCCCGGATCCGTACCGGCGTCTCCGTCACCGCCGTCCGGCGTCCCGCACCGGACGGCCCGGTCACCGTCGACCTGGACGACGGCGAGAGCATCGAGGCCGATGAGATCCTCTTCGCCACCGGCCGGGCCCCGCGCACGGACGACCTGGGCCTGGAGACGATCGGCCTCGAACCCGGCTCCTGGCTCACCGTGGACGACAGCTGCCGCGTCGAGGGCACGGACTGGCTGTACGCGGTCGGGGACGTCAACCACCGCGCACTGCTGACCCACCAGGGCAAATACCAGGCCCGCATCGCGGGCGCGGCGATCGCCGCCCGCGCCGAGAAGGCCCCCCTGGACACCGCCCCCTGGGGCGCCCACGCGGCCACCGCCGACCACGCGGCCGTCCCCCAGGTCGTCTTCACCGACCCCGAGGCCGCATCCGTCGGCCTCACCCTCGCCGAGGCGGAACGCGCCGGCCACCGCGTCCGCGCCGTCGACCACGACCTCGCCGCGGTCGCCGGCTCCGGCCTCTACGCCGACGGCTACCGGGGCCGCGCCCGGATGATCGTGGACCTGGACCGTGAGATCCTCCTCGGCGTCACCTTCGTCGGCCCGGGCATCGGCGAACTCCTGCACTCGGCGACGGTCGCGGTCGCGGGGGAGGTGCCCATCGACCGCCTGTGGCACGCGGTTCCGGCGTACCCGACCATCAGTGAGGTGTGGCTGCGGCTGCTGGAGACCTATCGGGGTTAGCTGCCGCCGCGGACTCCGGCCGGTGCGGGACCCGGTCCGCGCCACCGTGCCGCACAAGAGCGGAGGTCGCCTGGTCAGGCGGCCTCCGTGGGCGCTGTCTCCTCCACGCTGCGGGAGTCCGTGAGGCTCAGCGCGCCGGTGGTCGCGATCAGGCCGACGGCGACGGCGAGTACGGCGTAGGCGATCCGCTCGCCGTGGAAGAAGGAGGCGACGAGGTCGCTGCTCCACACCCCGTCCGGGAGCTGGGTGGTGACCAGTGCGGCGATCAGCGTGCCGATCACGGCGGTGCCGACGCTGGTGCCGACCTCCTGCGCGGTGTCGTTGAGCGCGGTGCCCATCGAGGTGCGGTTGGCCGGCATCGCGTCGACGAGCGCGACCGCGCAGATCGTCATGACGGTCCGCAGCCCGATCGTCATGAGCACCATGCAGAGCGCGATGACGAAGTACCCGTGTTCGACACCCCAGGACAGTCCCGCCAGCGCGAGGGCCAGGCAGGCCGCGCCCACCAGGCAGGCGACGCGGTGGCCGTAGCGGCGGGCCAGTCCCTCGGAGAGGGGCGTCGCGAGCACCATGGTCACGATCAGCGGCAGGTTGGCCAGGCCGGCCCGTACGGGGCTCCAGCCGTACGCGTACTGGAAGTGCAGGATGAGCCCGAACATCACGCCGGCCATCGCGATGGACGTACCGATCTGTGCCACGGCGGCGCCCCGGACCGTGCCGTTGGAGAACAGCTTGAGGTCCAGCATCGGGCTGGAGCTGCGGCGCTCGTGCCGGACGAAGGCGATCGCGCCGAGGACCGCGCCCACGACGGAGCCGATGGTGAGGGCGGACAGCCAGCCGTTCTCGATACCGCTGGTCAGCGCGTAGCAGCCGAGTCCGATGGTGGCGACGCTCAGCGCGGCGCCCGGGATGTCGAGCCGGTCGCGGGTCAGGTCCTCGGGCCGGTCGGTCGGGACGCCGAGGCGGACCCCGATCCAGGCGATCAGCGCGATCGGGGCGTTGACGACGAGCAGCCACTCCCAGCGCACGTGGGCCAGGACCGTGCCGCCGATCAGCGGTCCGAGGATGAAGCCGGACATGCCGACGACGATCATCACCGTCATGGCGCGCATCCGCAGCGCCTTGTCGTCGAAGAGGCGGAAGACCAGCGAGTTCGTGATCGGGGCCATCGCCGCGGCGGCGATGCCGAGCGCGGCGCGCAGGGCGATGAGCTCACCCGCGGTGGTGACCCAGACGACGCACAGGCTCAGCGCGCCGAACACGGTGAGCCCGACGAGCAGGACGCGGCGGCGGCCGAGCCGGTCGGCCATGGAGCCCGCGGTGAGCAGCAGGCCGCCGAAGGTCAGTGAGTACGCGCCGGTGACCCACTGCAGCGCGGTGGTGCCACCGCCGAGGTCACGTCCGATGGTGGGCAGCGCGATCGACAGCAGGGTGTTGTCGACCATCTCCACGAAGAAGGCCAGACAGAGGGCGGCCATCGGGATCCACGCGGCGCGCAGGGAGGGATAGGTGCGGGAAGCGGGGGGTTTCAGCATCGCGGTCGTCATGGCGGCGCTCCTTTCTATCGAACGCCGCTCGACTATCGAACGGTGTTCCATGAGGTACGATAGAACAACGTTCGATAGGGATGCAAACGAGAGGCAGAGGTCATGCCGCGCCACCAGAACCGTGCCGCCGCGGGCGGCCGCCGCCGGGCTTCGCACTCGATGGAGTCCGTGCTCACCGAGGCGGTGGCGCTCCTCGACGAGGCGGGCCCTTCGGCTCTGACGTTCCGGGCGCTCGCACAGCGCCTCGGGGGCGGAGTGGCCAGCATCTACTGGTACGTAGCGAGCAAGGAAGAGCTGCTCGACCGCGCCACCGACCACGTGATCGGCGGCGTCCTCGCCGACATCGAGGCGATGGAGCCCGGCGACGACCCGATCGACGACCTGCGCGCCATGTCACTGACCCTGTTCGACGCGATCCTGGTACGGCCCTGGCTCGGGAACTACTTCATGCGCAACACCGACGTCCAGGGCAACGCCCTGCGCCTGTACGACAAGCTGGGGCAGCCGACCCTGCGGC
Source organism: Streptomyces sp. NPDC091289 (assembly GCF_044757365.1). NCBI lineage: Bacteria > Bacillati > Actinomycetota > Actinomycetes > Kitasatosporales > Streptomycetaceae > Streptomyces > Streptomyces sp. NPDC091289. Next base: position 357,598 of record NZ_JBIVUT010000001.1, on the reverse strand, counting down.
TGAAGCTCACCGCGCGCCAGCGGTTCCACGCCGTCTCGGCGATCACGACGGTCGTCGTCGGCTCCGCGGTCGACCTGGGCCAGGAACCGCCCGAGGAGGTTCTCGACGGAGCCGTCGGCCGCGACGAGTTCCTCGGCCGCTTCGCCAGGACATGGCGGGAACTCGACGCCGACGACTACCCCTTCGTGCACGAGATCGTCGACGAGTTCGACGGGCACGACGACATCGACCAGTTCCGCGCCGCGCTGGACCTGACCCTGGCGGGGCTGCGCCTCCAGGCCGGCGCCTGAACGAGTCGCCCGGCGAGGGCGGTCATGGTCCGGTGGTGCCGGGGCTGTGCGCCCCGGCGTCGAGTGCCGGGACTACTTGCCGTCGCGCCGCCGCCGCGCGCGCTCGAAATCGGCGACGTCCGACATCCAGGAGCCCTGCTGGTCCAGTGCGGCGCAGCCGCCCCGGGCGAAGGTGCTCACCAGCTTCCGGTACCCGCCGATCCCGTCGACGAGGGCGTACTCGACCCGGTACTCCGGATCCGCCCCGCCTGCCCCCTGGCGCACCGTGGTGACCCGGGCGATCGAGTCCGCGTAGAAGTGGAGCTGGATCCCTTCGCCCATCTCCTCGTCCTCGATGGTGAACACTTCGTTGTCCCCGGCGGAGCGTTCGCCGACGAACTCCCAGAACTCCGCGGTGGCGGTGCGGGGACCGCCCTGGCGCCACTTCTTCTCGACGCCCTTGTCATCCGTGAACGACAGGGCCGTCTTCCGCCCGCTCCCGCCGACGCCGGCCGCCTCCTCGTCACCCTCCAGGGGCATGCTCCTGGCGCGCTCCGAGGCCTCCGAGCACATCAGGAAACTCACGGTACGCACCGCGTCATCGGTGAGTCCGGGGTGCGCGCGGCGCACGGCGGCGTCGACGCTCGCCGTCATCCGCTCCCAGTCGCGCTTGTCCGTGGCGCGCTTGCCCCGTCGTGGATCAAGGCCGATCCGCATTCCGGCGCACGCCTGCTCGGCGGTGCCGATCACCCGCATGACCTCGGGCAGCAGCGCGGTATCGACGGCATCCGGCGTCCGCCTCGGAAGGGTCGCGCCGTGCACGTACTGGCCCGTGTACCGCAGAATCGCGGCGTCGAGGGGACCCAATACGATCCCGCGCTCGGCGCGACGGCGCTCCGCGTGGTGCTCCTGAGCCCGCTTCCCGTCGGACGTCTCCGTCGCCGTGCGCAGGGCCGCGCAGACCTGCCCGCGCTCCAGCAGACCGATGTCCGCCCCATGGGCGACGAGCCGGCCCCGGTCCCACGGGATGCGCCGGAAGAGCGCGTCGACGTCCCCAGGGGCGGAGAGGAGGATCGGATCCAGGAGCGCGACGGCGGCGTTCTCGTCGAGGCTGCCCCGGGTTCCGGCGGCATCGCACAGCGGAAGCACCGCACTCCACAGGAGCAGGTGCCTGGCCAGATCCTCCTGGATCACCGCGAGGTGGGCTTCCTCGACGGGGAACGTGAACGTACGGGGCTCATGGTTGGCGTCGGCCCCGGCGCCGAGCATCAGCTTCAGCTCACCGTCCTCGCGGATCACGTTCGGAATCCAGCCGCTCCGGCGCGTGAAAACGATGTCTCTCATGGGCCCAGTCTCCTGAGGCCTCGGACGTCGGTTCGACGGGGGTGGGGTGCTCCGGCGGGCCTCATGGCGGCAGCGGTCTCGGCGAGGAAGGCCGGCTTCAGGGCTTCCTGGCCACCGCGCCGTACATGGCGATGTCCCGGCCGTCGACGGCACTCTGCTCCGGACCGGGGCGCCACGTGTGCACCTGGGTGACTCCCGGGTCCCGCAACTCCAGCCCGTCGAAGAACGAGGTGGCCGTCTGCAGGTCACGCAGGACGAAAGGCATACCTTGCTCGCGGTACTCCTGCGCCACCCGGTTGACCTCGTCCGGTGCGAAGTCCGCGGTGCCGATCGTCATGGCCAGATAGCTGCCGGACGGCAGCGGATCCAGCAGCCTGGTGATCAGACGCCGGTCGTCGGGCGGCAGGATGAAGTGCATGATGCCGATCACCATCAGGCCGACGGGCCGGTTCAGGTCGATCAGCTCCTGGAACTCCTGGCTGCCGAGGATGGCGTCGGGGTCGTGCATGTCGGCGTCCACGTACGCGGTGGCACCCTCGGCCGAACTCTGGAGCAGGGCCCGCGCGTGCGCGAGCACGATGGGGTCGTTGTCCACGTAGACCACGTGTGACTCCGGTGCCACCTCCTGCACGACCTGGTGCAGGTTGGGAGGGGTCGGCAGCCCCGTACCGACGTCGAGGAACTGGCGGATGCCGCACTCCTCGGCGAGGTAGCGACCTGCGCGGTGCATGAACCGGCGGTTCTCCATCATGTGGACGGGCAGGGCGGGCCAGTGGCGGCACATCACGTCGCCGGCTTCGGCATCGACGGGGTAATGGTCCTTCCCGCCCAAGATGTAGTCGTAGACCCGGGCGGAGTGGGCCCGGGAGGTGGCGAGTCCGCTCTGCCGGTTCTGGGGGGTGCTCATGCGAGGCCTCTTTCGGTCAGGTACGGCTTGTTCGACGGTATATCGCGGCCGCGGGTGTGCAAGCGAGGCGGCGGGCCGGGATCACGTCCGGCGGCCCGGAGAGGGGTGACACACCCGGCTTGCTCCTCCCCTCGGCGATGGGCTACTCGCCCGACCGGGCCTGCAGGGCGATGACGGCGATGTCGTCCCGCCGGTTCTGGGCGGGCGGCAGGAGCCTTCGGATCAGTGCCGCCAGGGGCACCCCCGCCCGTACCAGGGCTTCGGTGTGCTCGCGCAGGCGCTGAAGGTTTTCGCCGATGTCCGTACCCGGTGCTTCCACCAGTCCGTCGGTGTAGAAGATCAGGGTGTCGCCCTCCCGCATGACCGTGTGGAGATCGGTACGGGGCACGTCATCGGTGACGCACAGCGGAGGGTCCGGGGCCGTGAGGTCGTGCAGGTATCGCGGTGGTGCGTCGCGGGGGATCAGCAGCGGCGGTGGGTGACCCGCGTTGGACAGGGTGACACGCCAGACGTGAGGGGCCAGCCGACGGACGACCGCGTGCACCGCCGTGACCATCGACGGCCCGTCGAGCGCCTGCACGATGCGGTCGAGCCGGCTCAGGGTGACCGCCGGGCTGGCGGCCGGCCCGCTGTCGTAGGCGAGTCCTCGCAACAGGCTGTTGACGCGGCCCATCGCGGCGGCCGCGTCCAGGTCATGGCCCGCGATGTCGCCGATGGACAGGGCGAGCGAGTCCGCCGAGAGCCTGACCGCGTCGTACCAGTCCCCACCGACCTCCGCGGTCGAGTCGGCCGGATGGTAGAGAGCGGTGATCGAGATGCCGTCGACGGCCGACGGAGGAGCGAGGAAGGACTGCTGGAGGGCGAGAGCCTTGTCACGGATTCTCTGCAGCTCCATGGTCCTGCGCAGGGGTCCGCTCATCTGCTGGAAGACGTCCTGCAGCAGGTTCAGATCGGCCTCGTCGGGCGGCGGGTTCCCCCGGCAGGTCGTCGTGGTCGCCAGGGCGACGGCCCGGCCGTCCACCACGACGGGAAGCAACGCGACGCTGGTCGCACCGGCTTTGCGCAGCCACCGTACGGACGCCTTCGACAGGCCGTCCTCGGGAGGCTCTCCGGGCGGGAAGGTCAACAGGCGGGCCTCCTGGCTCTCGATGACCTGTCGTGGGGCCGCCCCCCACAGGATGTCCCTGTCCAGCGGATAGAGGGACGGCAGCCCGGGTGCCAGCCCCACACTCTCCGTCGATGCCTCGGACTCCGCACCCTCGGGCAGCCCGTGACCAGGTCCGGGCTCGCCCCGTACGTGGAAGACGGCGACGGCATCCGCGAGTTCGGGGACGACGGCGGCCGCGGTCGTCAGGAACGCCTCGGACAGGTCGTGCGCGGCCGGTACCGCCGCCATGCGGGCCAGCAGCTTCTCCCGCATCCGGATGCGCCAGTGGTCCTCGGCGTCGGCGGCCGTGCCGACCCATTCGGTGTCGCCTTCCTCGTCCAGGACAGGTACGGCGATGATTTTGATGTGCCGGAAGCGGTCGGGGGTGTCCTTGAGCCGCACCCGTACAACCGTGTCGAGCGGAGACCTCTCCTCGGAGGTCCTGCGCCAGGCCCGCCGGAACCAGTCCCGGTCCTTGGGATGCACGGCGTCCATCCACGACGTCCCGCCATCGGGGTGCCACAGCCTCTCCCTCATGCCGCTTCCCGCCAGAAGGGTGACGACCCCGTCGGCCGACAGCACCCAGACCGACTGCGGCACGGCCCCCATCAGCGCCGCGTAATGCCGGAGAAGACGTTCTTGATTCACCGCCCCCGCCTTCGGTGTCCGTCCGACGGCGGCAGAGCCGCTTCGCAGGGCCTCGGAGCAGGGATGCGGCTCGCGGCGCGGACACGGCGGACCGGGGGACGCCAGGCCGGCTCCGTACGGCACACCAGGTCTCGTTCGCCGCTCATGTCCCGATCATCTCCCGCATCCGGGACGGCAGCACGCCCTGGCCGGCGAGGCCCCGCACGCCATGCCACGCAGGAGGGCCGGCAGGGGAGCGCATGGCCTGCCGCCGCCGAGTACCTCGTACGTAGTAGATGTGGCTTCCTCCGATGGTCGCGGAGCCGATGTGGAGGATTCCCAGAATCCTTCGACTCGGCACTGACAGATGCCACCCGCTCGGTATCTTTCAGCGGTATTCGCCACCCGAAATGGCCTGCCGGGGTCGCAGATGTGTAGTGCGCACCTGGCGGGGAGGGAGTTCTTCCATGAACCGTCATGTCTCGATGACCGCTGCCGCCGTCGTTTCGGCCCTGCTGCTCCCGGCACTCGTCGGATGCGCCGGCGACACGGCGGGGAAGGATCCCGGTTCACCGGGGCAGACGGCCACCGGCACCGGACCGAGCGGCTCGGCCGCCGCCACCGTGGCCCCGCTGAAGCCCGGCGAGCTGCGGGTGGCGGGGCAGGTGGACAAGCCGTTCACGGTGACCCTCGCCGACCTGCGCGCCCGGCCGCAGATATCCGTGGAGGTGGAGTACACGAGCGCCAAGGGGAGCCAGCAGCACACCTACCGAGGCGTCCTGCTCCACGACGTGCTCAAGGACGCCCGGCCGCGCTTCGACGAGTCGAAGAAGAACGGGCAGCTCCGGGGCGTCGTCGCGGCGACCGGGGGCGGCGACTACCGGGCGGTGTTCGGCTGGGCCGAGCTCGACCCCGGATTCGCCAAGTCCCGGATTCTGCTGGCGGTTTCCGAGGACGGCACACCGTTCGACGACGCGGTCGGTCCGCGCCTGGTCGTCCCGCAGGACACCCGTGGTGGCCGGTACGTGTCCGAGGTGAACCAGCTGTGGGTCGGAACCGTGGACCCGCTCGTCGACGCCGGTGCCGGACCCTCCCGTGCCGCGGGCTGACGCGGACCGGCCCACGGCGTCGGACGGCGGTTCCCCCACCCGCGGTCGGGTCTCGCGTCGCTCGCTGTTCGGCCCGTCGGTGGGCGCGATAGCGGCTCTCGCCGGGGGCGTCGCCGTCACCACGGCACTTCGGGACGGAGATGACGGCGACGACGGGGGTGCCACCGCCGGGCCTGCCGCCTTCCACGGGCCACACCAGCCAGGAATCCTGACACCCCGACAGAAACACGTACGCATGGCCGCGTTCGACCTCGGCGACCACACGGACCGAGGCCGGGCCGCGGCCCTGTTCCTGCGCTGGACGTCGGCAGCCGAACGGCTGATGCGGGGCGCGACGCCGGACCCCCGCGCCGAGCCCCCCGGATCGCGGGCGGCCGAGACCGGGGCCCTCGCCGGAACCGATCCGGCCCGCCTCACCCTCACCTTCGGTCTCGGCCCCGGGTTCTTCGACCGGCCCGGGCTGACGGCGGCCAGGCCCGAAGCACTCGCCCCGCTCCCCGCCTTTCCCGACGACCGGTTGGACCCGGCGCGCGGCGGCGGTCACCTGCTGGCCCAGATCGGCTCCGACGACGCCTTCGTCACCGCGCACGTACTGCGCACCCTGCAGCGACTGGCCCACGGCGAGGCGCGACTGCGCTGGACCATGAGCGGATTCACGGCCGCCGACGGGCGGCGCAACCTCATGGGACAGATCGACGGCACCAACAACCCCGATCCCCGCCGGGCCCTGCTGTCGGGGCCGGCCGTGCCACCCTGGCTCGTGGGAGGTTCGTACGTCGTCATCCGGCGTATCCGGATGCTGCTCGACCACTGGGACACGCTTCCCCTGCCGCACCGCGAACAAGCCCTCGGGCGGCGGACCGCCGACGGCGCCCCGCTGACCGGAGGCGGCGAGCACACCCCCGTCGATCTGGAGGCGGCGCGCCCCGACGGCGTGCCGGTGATCGCCGCGAGTGCCCATATCCGGCTGGCCGCTCCGGCCGGCAATGGCGGCGCGGTCATGTTCCGGCGCGGCTGGTCGTACCACGACGGTCTTCGGTCCGACGGCACACCGGACGCCGGCCTGTTGTTCACCGCCTGGCAGCAGGACCCCCGAACCGCTTTCGTGCCCGTCCAGCGACGACTGGCGCAGGGGGACGCGCTCTCCCGGTATCTGGTGCACGAGTCGTCAGCGGTGTTCGCGGTACCGGGTGGCGTACGTCCCGGCGGCTATCTCGCCCGGGATCTTCTGGAAGGCTGACGTGCCGGAGAATTGCATGCGAGGGGATTGCGCCCGTTCGGCTGGTGGATGCGATGCGTGCCGCGGAAGGTTTCCTTCTTTCCGGTAGCGTCCGTCGACATGCAGGTCACATAAGTGACCCCTGTTGGTTTACCGGCTTGTGAGGCGCGTTCCCATGACCCTGTCCATTCGTAACCAGCTCCCCGGCACCGTCACCGCCGTCACCACGGGCGAAGCCATGGCGTCGGTGAAGGTACGCCTGGCAGGCGGCCAGGACATCACCGCTGCCATCACCGCCGACGCGGTCAAGGACCTGGGCCTGGCCGAGGGATCCGCGGTCAAGGCCCTCGTCAAGTCGACCGAGGTCGCGCTCGCGACCGGCCGGGTCGAGGGAGTCTCCATCCGCAACCAGCTCGCGGGCTCCGTCACCGACGTGGCGACGGGCGGCGCCATGAGCTCCGTGAAGGTCTCCGTCGAGGGTGGCGAACTGACCTCGGCGATCACCAAGGACGCGGTGGAGGACCTGGGCCTCAAGGCCGGGACCTCCGTCGTCGCCCTGATCAAGTCGACCGAGATCTCCCTCGCTTCCGCCTGATCTCTCGCCACGACGTCCTCAAGGGGCAGATACGTTGAGAACGTCCCCACCGCGAAGAGCCGGCCTCGTGCTCGGTTCCGCCGCCGCCCTCACACCGGGCTGTGTCCGGCCCCGGCCGCCCAGGCGGCGCCCGACCTCACCGTCTCCTTCGGCGGGGCCACCGCCGTCCCGCTGCCCGCGGGTTCCGGAAAGGCACCGCTACCGCACTCGGCGACCTGAACGGCGATGGCAAGGCCGACCTCGTCACCTCGGTACGGCGACCGGGAGCCCGACGTGCTGACGTCCAACACCAACGGCGACAACGTCTCGGTGCGGACCAACGACGGCACCGGAGCGCCGGGCACGGCGAGCAACTACTACGTCGGCGGCGGGCTCCCCAGCAGCCGCGCCACCACCACCGGCCGGGCGCGATTCCCTGCCCTGTGGAGCCTCCTCCTCACAGCCTCGTACTCGGTCTGGCTCCCGCGCAGGAAGGCCGGCGGATGACCGGCGTCGGCGCCCGGCTGAAGCCGGACTCCGAAGCCACCGTCACCGTACGGCCGAAGAGCCGCGCCACGGTCCGCTTCTCCCTCGCCGTCCCCGAGAGCACCCCGCGGTCAACGGCGGGGTGAACACCGAGACCCGCATCGCCCGGCTCGTCGAACTCACCGTGCCCGGCACCGCGGACCTTCGGATCTCGCTCACGGAACTGAGGCACCGGCCCACCGGCGGCGGCTCTCTATGTCATCCCCGGTGGCACCGCCACCATCAAAAGCGACTGCGTGCCCGGCTGCGACGTCGCGCGGAGGAGCGCACCGTGCTGGGCCTCTATCCCAGGGTGATGCGCCGGAACCTCCTGAGCGCGAGCAGCATGAACGCGCCCGTGATCAGGCAGGCGCAGGCCACGGCGTAGGGGAGGGCGTGCACGACGGGCCAGGTGTCGCTCGTCGGGAGGCCGGACGGCGGCGGGTTGCCGAAGAGCTGCCGGACGGCGGTCGCCGTGGCGGAGACCGGGTTCCATTCCGCGATCGTCCGCAACGGGCCCGGCATGGTGTGCGTGGAGACGAACGCCGAGGACACGAACGTCACGGGGAAGAGCCAGATCAGCCCCGCGCTCTGCGCGACCTCGACGCTGCGGGCCATCAGCCCGATCGCCGCTCCCACCCAGGACATGGCGAAGGCGAAGAGGAGGATCAGCAGGTAGGCCAGGACCGCGTCGGCAGCCGACGCGGTGATCCGCCAGCCCACCAGCAGCCCGCACAGGGAGGTGACGACCAGGGTCACGGCGCTCATCGTCAGATCGGACAGGGTCCGGCCCAGGAGCACCGCCATGGCGGGCATCGGCAGGGAGCGGAAACGGTCGACGATGCCCTTGTCCATGTCGTTGGCCAGACCCAGGGCGGTGAACGCCGCGTTGAAGGTGACGGCCTGGGCGAAGATGCCGCCCATCAGGAACGTCCGGTATTCGGCCCCGCCGAGGCTCCCGCCGAAGACGTAGGCGAGCAGCAGGACGAACATCACCGGCTGGACCAGGGCCGCGATGACCGACCCCGGGGTCCGGCGCAGGTTCAGCAGGTTGCGCCAGGCCACGATGGAGGAGTCGCGGCTCAACTGCTGGACGGCGGTCACCGGTCACCGCCCCCGGTCGCCGTGGTGCTCGCCGAGGCCGCCGCGACGGCCTGAGGCGTTCCCGGCTCGAGCGGCCGGCCGGTGAGGGAGAGGAACACGTCGTCCAGCGTCGGCTGCGCCAGCTCCACGTCCCGGACGGCGATACCGGCCAGCCGCAGGCAGCCCAGAGCGTATTCCAGGCTCCGCGCGCCGTGGTCGGTGGCGACGGTCAGGCGGCCGGTGCGCGGTTCGAGGTCGGGGAGGTGCTCTCCCAGTGTGGCCAGTATCCCGGCCGCGGTGCCCCGGTGCCCCGGTTCCGCGACGGTCAGCGAAAGCCGCTCGCCGCCCACCCGCGCCTTGAGTTCGGCTGCCGAGCCGCGGGCCACCACGCTGCCGCTCTCGATCACGACGATGGCGTCGGCCAACTGGTCCGCCTCCTCCAGGTACTGGGTGGTCAGCAGCACGGTCGTCCCCTCGGCGACCAGATCCCTGACGGCCTGCCAGGTGTCCGCCCGGCCCCGGGGATCCAGGCCCGTCGTGGGCTCGTCCAGGACCACCACGGCCGGTCGTGCCACCAGCGCTCCGGCCAGGTCCAGCCGTCTGCGCATCCCTCCCGAGTACGTCCCGCTCGGCAGGTCCGCGGCGTCCTCCAGGTCGAAGCCGCTCAGCAGCTGCCCGGCCCTGCGGCGGGCGGCACGACGGCCGAACCCGTAGAGCCGGGCCACCAGATAGAGGTTCTCCCGTCCGGTCAGCTTCTCGTCGACCGCGGCGTACTGCCCGGAAAGACCGAGGTCGCGGCGTACGGCCTCCGGGTCGGCGAGGACGTCGTGACCGGCCATCCAGGCCCGGCCGCTGTCCGGCCGCAGCAGCGTCGACAGCACCCGCACCGTGGTGGTCTTTCCCGCGCCGTTCGGGCCGAGGACCCCCAGCACGGTGCCGGGGGCCGCCTCCAGGTCCACACCGGCCAGGGCCTGCTTCTTCCCGAATCGTTTGGTGAGTCCTTCGGCGCGTATCGCCGGACGGGTCGGCGGGGCGGTCATGGGTGCCTCTCGTGGTGCGTGGGCCGGCGCGGTCGGGGTGAACGGGGCCGGGTCATGCCACCCGTACGCGGGCGCTCCTGGGGGTGATGTCGGTCCAGTTGACTTCCACGTACTCCAGGCAGGCGGCGTGCTCCGCCGGGCCGAACACCTCGTCCCAGCCGGCGGGCACCGTCGCGAACGACGGCCACAGGGCGTGCTGTCCCTCGTCGTTGACCAGGACGCGGTGCCGGGTGTGCGGGTCGTCGAAGGGATTCGTCATGACGGGTCTCCTTGTTCGGTGCTGCGTTCGGTGCTGCGTTCGGTGTGGTGTTCGGTGCGGTGGCCGGCGTTGAGCACGGTCGAGACCGTGGTGCCGATCTGCTCCCGCGCGGCGGGCTGCATCATCTGTGCGTGCGCGCACGGCACGTCGTGGTTCTCGATGGGTCCGTCGATGTACGGGTCCCACAGGGACAGGCCGAAGGTGTCCTCGGGGCGGCCCTCGGCGGCGGTGAAGAACAGCACGGGACCGTGGAACACGCGGGGGGTGTACTTCCGCATCAGCCGTGCCTGACCGGCGAAGTTGTCCACCATCGCGTCGATCGTGGCCGGTTCCAGCGCCCCGAGCGGACTTCCGTTCGCGAGGAACTGATCACGTACGGCGGCGGCCTCCACCGGCCTGTCCCCGTCCAGGGCACCCTGGCCGACCCCCATGTTGGTGAGCAGGGCCCGGAAGACCGTGTCCCGGCTCGCGCTGTCCAGGTCGTCCAGCGGGGCGAGCGGGAACGCGTCCAGGATCGTCAGCAAGGCCACGTCCTCGCCCGCTTCCTGGAGCTGGACGGCGATCTCCTGGACGACGTTGCCGCCGAAGGACCAGCCGAACAGGTGGTACGGGCCGTGCGGCTGTACGGTCCGCAGCTCGGCCACGTACACGGCGGCCATCGCCTCGATGCTGTCGGGGAACGGCTCGGTGCCGTCCAGGTTCGGGGTCTGGAGTCCGTAGACCGGCCGGTCGCTGCCGAGGTGGGGGAGCAGCCCCGCGTACGCCCAGGCCAGGCCACCGGCCGGGTGGACGCAGAACAGCGGCGCCAGGCTGCCGCTGGTCCGCAGCGGCAGCAGGGTCGCCAGCGGGTTGTCCTGGGCGCCGGCGCGGATCCGCTCCGCCAGGGCGGCGACCGTGGGCGCCTCGAACAGACTGCGGATGCTGACGTCCGCACCGAGGGCGTCACGGATGCGGCCGACGAGACCGGCCGCCAGCAGGGAGTGACCGCCCAGGGCGAAGAAGTCCTCGTCGATGAGGACCTGATCGCGCTCCAGCACCTCGGCGAAGAGCGTGCACAGCACGTCCTCGCGCGGATTGCGGGGACTGCGCCCCGTGCCGGTGGACGGCGTGGCCGACGAAGGGTCGGGCAGTGCCGCGCGGTCCAGCTTTCCGCTGGGCGTCAGGGGGATCCCGGTGACGGCGACCCAGCCGGAGGGGACCATGTACGCGGGCAGCCGCGCCGCCGCGTGTTGCCGTAGCCCGTCGAGTCGCGCGGCGTCGGACCGCATGGTGCCGGTGGGCTCCGCAACACCCGTTCCATCCGCCCCTGTTGCCGGATCCGCTCCTGCTGCCGCCGCTGCTCCTGCCTCTGTTGCTGCCTCTGCGTGGGCGTCGGGCTGTTCGGCGAGCACCACGTACGCCGCCAGACGCGAGCCCCCGGGATCCTCCCCGTACGCCACCACGGCCACGTGGGCGGCATCGGTGTGTTCCGCCAGAACCGAGGCGACCTCCTGCGGTTCCACCCGGAAGCCGCGCACCTTGACCTGGCCGTCGGCGCGCCCGGAGAACTCCAGGGCGTCGTCCGCCGTGCGCACGGCCCGGTCACCGGTCCGGTACATCCGCGTGCCCGCGGGGCCGTAGGGGTCGGGCACGAAACGGGCGGCGGTTCCCCCGGGCTGTCCGTGGTAGCCCAGGGCCAGGCTGTCCCCGGCCAGGTAGAGGTCGCCGGTCACCCCCACCGGCACCGGCCGCAGCCGGTCGTCGAGGAGCCGGACGGCCGTTCCGTCGACGGGAGAGCCGAGCACCGGCCGCACCGTCGCCCGGAGGTCGGCGGTGAGGGTGTCCACCGTGGCCTCGGTGGGACCGTAGAAGTTCCAGGCCCGCAGACCCGGCCGGGCCCGCAGGTCGTTCCACAGCGAGGCGGGGACGGCTTCGCCGCCCAGGACCACCACGGACGGAGCCCGGTCCGGCTCGGCGAACAGGCCGGCGTCCAGCAACTGCCGGACATGGGTGGGAGTGGACTCCAGCACCGCCAGGCCCTGGTCGCGTACCGCCTCGACCAGGGCCTCCGGGTCCCGCCTCGTCAGGTCGTCCAGCACATGGAGCCGGTGCCCGTCGATCATCCAGAGGACCGGGTCCCACGCGGCGTCGAAGGACAGCGCCGCCGTCAGCGCGACCGGGAGCCGGGGCCGCCCGGCCGCCCGTACCGCGGGCCCGAAGACATGGCGGCGGTGGTGCTCCAGCAGCCGGGCGAGCGAGCCATGGCCGACCAGGACCCCCTTGGGGCGGCCGGTCGACCCCGAGGTGTGCAGGAGATAGGCGGGGTCGGCGGGCCCCGGCCGGACCTGCTCCCGCAGGTGCACCGGGGCGCCCGGCGCGGCGGCGGAGTCGGGGGAGTCCAGGGAGTCCGGGGAGTCCGGGGAGTCCAGGTTCAGGCGACGCCATCCGCCCGTCGCCCGGGTGTGCGTGGCGTCGGCCGTGAGCACGGCGTACGGGCGGGCATCGGCCAGCACCGCGTCGATCCGGCCCTGCGGGAGGGAGGCGTCGACCGGGACGTACACGGCCCCGGCCTTGAGCACCCCGAGCAGCGCGGCGATCGAACCGGTACCGCGCGGCAGCAGCACCGCCACCGGATCGGCCGGGCCCGCGCCGGCCCGGCCGAGCAGTGCGGCGATCCGGTCGGAGCGGGCGTCGAGCTCCGCGAAGGACAGGCTGCCGTCCGCCGCGGTCACCGCGATGTCACCGCTGCGCGCCGCGGCCACCGTGGCCGCGAACCGGTCCAGCACCGTCAACGGCGGCGCGACGTGTCGAGCCGTGCCCCCGCCCTCCCCGAGGGCCAGCAGCCGCCGCTGTTCCCGGGGGCCGGTCAGCGGCAGGTCGCCCACGCTCGTGGCGGGGGCGCGGACCGCGTGCGCGAGGAGAAGGACGAAGCGGTCGGCGATCCTTGCGGCGGTCTCTGCGTCGAACAGGTCCCGGCTGAACTCCAGTGTGCCGTCCAGGTACGATCCGTCGCCTCCCGCACCCGAGTCCACGCCCGCACCCGAATCAACGCCCGTCCCCGCACCCGCGCCGGTCCCCGCACGCTCGGTGAAGGAGAACGACAGGTCGAACTTCGCGCCCCCGGTGTCGACCCCCTCCAGCCTGGCGTTGAGACCCGGCAGGTCCAGTCGCGGCGGCCGGTGGTTGTTCAGGGTCAGCATGACCTGGAAGAGCGGGTGGCGGGAGAGGGAACGGGCCGGCCGGAGGGCCTCCACCAGCCGTTCGAAGGGCAGTTCCTGGTGGGCGTAGGCGGCCAGGTCCGTTTCCCGCACCCGGGCCAGCAGCTCCGCGAAGTCCGCTTCGCCGCCCAGGTCCGTACGGAGGGCGAGGGTGTTGACGAAGAAGCCCACCAGGGGGTCGAGCGCCTCGTCGGTCCGCCCGGCCACCGGGGTGCCGATCGTGATGTCGGTGCCGGCGCCCATCCTGTGCAGCAGCGCCGCCAGCGCGGCGTGCAGCACCATGAAGGTGCTGCTCGCCGTCGACCTCGCGAGCCGCGCCAGATCCGCCATGGTCTCCTCGGGCACCCGCACCGGGACCGTGCCGCCAAGCCCGCCCGGCGAGGTGGGCCGGGGCCGGTCGGCGGGCAGCGCGGTCTCCTCCGGGGCGCCGGCCAGCCGGTCCTTCCAGAAGGCGAGCTGACCCGAGGCCGCGGAGGCCGGGTCCTCGAAACTGCCGAGCAGGTCGCGCTGCCAGAGGGTGTAGTCCGCGTACTGGACCGGCAGGGGGGTCCAGCTCGGCGCCCGCCCGGCGCACCGCGCCGCGTAGGCCCCGGCCAGGTCCTGCGCCAGCGGCCCCATCGACCATCCGTCCGCCGCGATGTGATGAACGGTCACCAGCAGGGTGTGCCGGTCCTCAGCGCTCCGGAACAGGACCGGCCGCAGCGGGACGTCGTGCGTCAGGTCGAAGGGCTCGGCCGCCGCCTCGCGCAGCGCTTCCCCCAGCTCCGCCTGTTCGACCGCCACGACCGGCAGCTCCGGACGGGCGTCACCGGGCGCGAGGACGTGCTGGCGCGGGTAGCCGTCGCCGGGAGCGATCACCGTGCGCAGACTCTCGTGCCGGGTCAGCACATCACCCAGCGCACGCCGCAGGGCATGCCGGTCCAGGCTGCCGTCGAGCCGCACGGCGAACGCCATGTGGTACGCCGCCGCTCCCGGGTCCAGCTGGTGCAGGAACCACAGGCGCTGCTGAGCCGCGGACAGCGGCGGCCGTTCCGTGCGAGGCGTCCGGCGCAGGGCCGGCCGCGCCGCGCCCGCTCCCGCCAGCCGCTCGGCCAGCGCGGCGGGGGTCGTGGACTCGAACAGGGCCCGTACCGGGAGCTCGACGCCGAACGCGGACCGGATCCGGCCGATCAGCCGGGTCGCCAGCAGCGAATGGCCGCCCAACGCGAAGAAGTCGTCGTCACGCGCCACCTGTTCCTGTCCCAGACTCTCCGCGAACAGGGCACAGAGGATCTCCTCCGGGGCGGACAGCCGGGCTTGCCCCTCCCCCTCCGTACCCCCGGCCGCCGGTGTCAGAGGCAGGGCCGGGAAGTCCACCTTCCCGTGCGGGGTCAGCGGGAGGGCGGCGACCGGAACGATCAGCGACGGCACCATGTGGGCCGGCAGCCGCCGCGCGACGAAAGCCCGCAACTCCCGGGGCGTCGGCACCCGGTGGCCCATGGGCACGACCCAGCCGACCAGCCGGGCCTCGCCGGAGTCGTTGTCACGGCCTGGGTGTGCGCGCACCGCGACCGCCGACTGCGCGACGTCGGCGTGTGCGTCGAGGGCGGCCGCGACCTCCCCGGTCTCGACCCGGAAGCCGCGGACCTTGATCTGCCCGTCGGCACGCCCCAGGTACTCCAGCCGTCCCCCGGCCCGGCGCACCAGGTCACCGGTGCGGTACATCCGCCCGCCGGGCGCCCCGTACGGGTCGGGCAGGAAGCGGTCGGCCGTCGCGGCGGAGCGGTTCTCGTAGCCGCGGGCGACGCCCGGGCCCGACAGATACAGCTCTCCCGTCACCCCGGGGGCGACCGGCCCCAGCCGCCCGTCCAGCACCCGGGCCCGGCCGCCGGCCACCGGGTGCCCCAGGTGCGGCCGTACGCCGGGCAGGACACGGCCCATCACGCTGTCCACGGTGGACTCGGTGGGCCCGTACAGATTCCACACCGCGACGTCCGTCAGCGCCGCCAGCTCCCGCCACAGGGGTGCGGGCACGGCTTCCCCGCCCAACGCCAGCACCCGCGGCCGAGGCCGGCCGGGAGCGAACAGACCGCAGGAACGCAGCTGTTCCACGAAGGAGGGGGTGGTCTCGACGACGTCGATCGCCCGGTCGTGGAGCAGAGCGGTGAGTGCTTCGGGGTCCCGGCGCGTCGCGTCGTCCACGAGGTGCAGCTCATGGCCCGCGACCATCCAGAGCAGTGGGTCGAAGGACGCGTCGAAGGTCATCGCGGCCGTGAGCGCCACGCGCAGCGGCAGCCCGTTGTTGTCCGCCTCGGCGGGCCCCATCAGCCGCTCGCGGTGATGGGCCAGGAGCGCGGCCAGCGACCGGTGCTCCACAACGACACCCTTCGGCAGCCCGGTGGACCCGGAGGTGTACAGCACGTACGCCGCGTCCCGGCCGCGCGGCGGCACAGGCGTGGCCCGCTGAGCGGCACGCCACTGCCGGGTTCCGTCCAACAGCAGTACGTCGGCCGAGTCCGGCAGCGTCGCGTGGGTGCCGGACGTGGCCAGCACCAGGCGCGGGGCCGCGGTTTCGAGAATCAGCGCGGTGCGGGCCGCGGGCTGCGCCGGATCGACGGGGACGTACACCGCTCCGGCCCGCAGGACGCCGAGCACCGCCACGACGGCGAGGGTTGTACGGGGCAGCGCCACCGCCACCCGGTCGCCCGCACCGACCCCGGATTCCGCGAGAGCCGCGGCCAGGCGATCGACCAGGAAGCGGAGTTCACCGAAGGTGAGGCGTCCGTCGCAGGCCACGACGGCCGTGCGGTCCGGCTGGACGGCGGCACGCGTGGCCAGGACGTCCAGCACCGTCCAGTCCTCGTCCGCTTCCCCGGGCAGCCTCGGCGTCGCGTTGACCGGCTTCTGCGCGCCGCGGGGCAGCTCGTCGAGAGCCGCGGCGCGCTGAGCGGGAGCCAGAAAGCCCACGTCCGTCACCGGGCGGTCCGGTTCGGCGAGCAGGGCGCCCACGAGCCGGGTGAAGTGCTCGGCGAACCGTTCCGCAGTCGTACGGTCGAAGAGGTCCTCGTCGAACTCCAGCTCCCCGGTGATGCCGGCGGGGCGGCCCTGGTCGTCGTGCTGCTCGGCCAGGTCCCAGCTGAGGTCGAACTTGGCGCCCGCCCGCCCCACGGACGTGTCGTGGCTGACCGCCAGACCGTCGAGGCGGGGGCGTGGCGAGGGGGTGTTGTCGAGGCTCAGCATCACCTGGAAGAGCGGATGACGTGCGAGCGACCGTGGGGGCGCCAACGTCTCGACGACGCGTTCGAACGGGATGTCCTGGTGCGCGTAGGCGGCCAGGTCGGTGCGGGTCACCCGCTCCACCAGGGTGCGGAAGACCGGCGCGCCGGACGTGTCCGCCCTCAGCACCAGTGTGTTGACGAAGAAGCCGACCAGATCGGTGAGCGCCTCGTCGGTGCGCCCCGCCACCGGGGTGCCCAGGGCGACGTCCTCGCCGGCGCCCAGGCGTGACATGAGGGCGGCCAAGGCCGCGTGGAGCACCATGAACGGGCTGGAGCCGCTGTCCCCGGCCAGCTTCACCAGCGTCCGGTGGTCCCGCGCTCCGAGCCGCACCGGGACGCTCCCACCGCGCCCCGAGGGGCGGGCCGGACGTGGCCGGTCCGCCGGGAAGGCCGACTCCTCCGGCAGTCCTGCCAGGGAGTCCGCCCAGTGGGCGAGCTGGCGGGCCGCGAGACTGCCGGGCGCGTCCGGATCCCCGAGAAGGGCGCGCTGCCACAGCGCGTAGTCGGCGTACTGCACCGGAAGTTCGTCCCACCCGGGCGCCCGCCCCGAGCGGCGCGCCGCGTAGGCGGCGGACAGGTCCCGCATCAGCGGACCCATCGACCAGCCGTCCGCAGCGATGTGATGCAGCGTCACGACCAGGACGTGCTCGTCGGCGCGGACCGGGAACAGCTGGGCCCGCAACGGGATCTCGCGCTCCAGATCGAAAGGCGCCGAGGCCGGGCCCACCGGCTCACCGGCGGCCATGATCCTCAGGAGCGGATCTCCGGGTCCGGGCGTCGGCAGGATCTTCTGGCACGGGCCCTCCGGAGTCCCGGCCACCACGGTGCGCAACGCCTCGTGCCGTTCCACGAGGTCGTACAGGGACTGCTCCAGCGCCTCACGGTCCAGCTCCCCGCGCAGGCGCAGCGCCACCGGCAGATGGTAGGAGGCGCCCGTATCGCCCAGCGTTTCCAGCAGCCACAGCCGCTGCTGCCCGAACGAGAGCGGCAGCCTTTTCGGCCGTGGGCCGGCCGCCGTCACCGGGGTGCGTGCCACGGCGGCCTCGCCCAGCGCCGCCACCAGGCCGGCCGGTGTGGGTGCGGAGAACAGGGCGCTGATCGGCGCCTCCACGCCGAACTCGCCGCGGATCCGGCCGATCAGCCGCATCGCCAGCAACGAGTGGCCGCCCAGCGCGAAGAAGTCGTCGTCCCGGCCCGCCCTCGGTACCCCCAGGCACGCGGCGAAGACCGCGCACATCCGGGCCTCCCGGGCGGTGCGCGGGGCGCCGCCGTCGGACGCCACGGGCAGCGCCTCGGGCAGGGCCGACGCATCGAGCTTCCCGTTGGGCGTCAGCGGCAGGCGCTCCACCGTCGCCCACGCCGTCGGTACGAACGGGGCGGGCAGCAGGGCGGCGACCGCGTCGCGCGCCTCCGTGTGACCGGGCGCACCGGCTCCGGCCACCAGAAAGGCGGCCAGCCGCTCCGGACCGTCCTGCGCGGTGGTCAGGGCCACCGCGGCGTCCTCGACGCCCGGCAGCGAACGCAGGGCGGCCTCGATCTCCCCGGTCTCGACCCGGACACCGCGCACCTTGATCTGCCCGTCGCCGCGCCCCACGAACTCCAGCGAGCCGTCCTCGTCCCACCGGGCGAGGTCACCGGTGCGGTACATCCGCCCGCCCGGGATACCGAAGGGGTCCGGCATGAAGCGCTCGGCGGTGAGCCCCGGCCGCCCCGCGTATCCGCGTGCCACGCCCTCGCCCGACAGGTACAGCTCACCGACCGCCCCTCTCGGCAGGGGGTGCAGCGACGGGTCCAGCACATACGCCCCCGCCCCCGTGACGGGACGTCCGATCACCGGGGAGGCGCCGGTGACCCGGGCGGTCACGGCGTTGACGGTGGTCTCGGTGGGCCCGTAGAAGTTGAAGACCAGCAGGCCGGGATCGGCGGCCAGTTCGTCCCAGAGTCCGTCGTCGACGGCCTCGCCGCCCAGGGCGATGACGCGCGGCCGGTGACCGTCCGAGGTGAGCAGGCCCGCCGCCAGCAGCTGCCGCAGGTAGGTGGGGGTCGCCTCGATGGCGTCGATGCGTCGGTCGACGAGATACCGCACCAGAGCCTGCGGATCCCGGCGTACGTCGTCCGCGACGATGTGCAGTTCATGTCCGGCGACCATCCAGAGCACCGGGTCCCAGGAGGCGTCGAACGAGGTCGCGGCGCTCAGGGCCACCCGCAGCCGGCGGCCGAGAGCCTCCTCGCCCAGGGTGTGCGCCTCCTGCCGGTGGTGGTCCAGGAGATTGCTCAGGGAACGGTGCTCGACGACGACGCCCTTGGGCCTGCCGGTGGATCCGGAGGTGTAGATGACGTACGCGGCGTCCTGCGGCCCGGGTAGGACCGGCCGGCCGCTCGCACCGGCCGGTGCCGTGGACGACGGGTCGATGGTCGGGACCGACCCCTCGGGGTCGATCGCGTGGGCGGACGCCGCGGTCGCCACCAGGGCCACGGGGCGGGAGTCCTCGATCATGAAGGCGAGCCGGTCCGCCGGGTAGGACGGATCGAGGGGCAGGTAGGCGGCCCCCGTCCGCATCACCGCGAGCATCGCCACCACCAGGTCCGTGGAGCGGGGCAGCCCCACCGCGACACGTGTGCCGGGACGGGCACCGTGCGCGGCGAGAACCCCGGCCAGCCTGTCCACCCGACGGCTGACCTCCTCGAAGGAGAGCGTCGTGCCCTCGCAGACGACGGCGGTGCGGTGGGGAGTGCTCCGGGCCTGCCGCGCGAACTGCTCCGGCAGCGGCGCCGACGCCGCGGCGTCACCGCGCGAAGGCGTGGCCCCGCCCAGGCCGAGCACCCGCAGCCGTTCGTCCTCGCCGACGGGGCTCACCGCCCCGACGGTCCGCTCCGGGTCCTCCACGAACGCGTCGAGGACCCGGCACAGACGCTCGTGCGGGCCCACGAGGTCCTGCTGACCGTAGTGCCCGGCGTTGCCCAGCAGATCGACGTGCATACCGCCGTCGCCGTACGAGGCGTGCACGGCCACGGCCAGGTCGTCGACCGGGCCGATCGACAGATTGTGCAGCGTCGCGGGATGCGGGCCGAAACGTAGGACGTCGTCGAAGGCGAGGATGTTGACGGACGGCCCGGTCAGCGGGGTCCTCGTCCCGGTCAGCCCCAGCCGGCGGCGCAGCGCTTCGGCCGGCCTGCGCTGGTGCCGCAGTACCGACCGGGCTTCGGCGGACGCCCGCCGCGCGAGATCGGCCACCCGGTCGGCCGGGGAGACGGCGAGTCGCATCGGCAGGATCGAACTGAGCATGGCCGGGGTCGACCGGGCCGCCGGAGTGCGCCGGCCGGTGACGGGCAGCCCGAGGACGACCTCGCCGAGCCCCTTCTCCCGGTGCAGGCAGACCGCCAGGGCTGCCATGAGGAATGTCGGCCAGCCGGTGCCGGCCTTCTTGGCGGCCGCCTTCAGCCGGGCGGTCTCCGCAGGGGTGTACGCGCGCCGCACCGAAACCGTCCCGTATCCGGGTCCCGCCCCGGGCCCTCCGGGGGCCTCGGGGGAGCGGGCGCCGACGAGGTGGTCGGCCCAGAACCTCTCGTCGCGGAGGCCCTGTTCGGAGGCGGCGTAGGCGTCCTCCTCCTCGAGGAGTGCGGCGAGAGAGCCGGTGGGACGCGGCTCCGGAGCGATCTCTGGATCGAGGGCGAGTGCGGTGTAGACCTCGGCGATGCGGGACAGGGCGAGCACGGCCGCGTAGCCGTCCAGCGCGAGATGGTGAACCTGCTGGTGGAAGAGGTGATGCGAGGCGGAGAGACGATAGAGGGTGATGCGGACCAGGGGACCCGCCGACAGATCCGCGGGCTCCGCCAGGCACCGGTTCATCCGCCGCAGGGCCTCGGCGTGCGGGTCCGCCGCACCGGAGAGGTCCACCAACGGCACGGGTATGTCCGTGCCCTCCTGACCGTTCCGCACACGCTGGAACGGAACCCCGTCGTGTGCGCCGAAGGTGCTGCGCAGAGCCTCCATCTCGTGCGCCGTGTGGCTGACGGCGCGGCGCAGCAGGTCCGGTTCCATGCGGCCCCGGATGTCCGCGTACTCCGCGATGTTGTACGAGGGGTCCGCCGGATCGAGCCGTTGGGCGAACCAGACTCCTTGCTGAGCGGCGGTCAGGCGCAGGGTGCCCGGCGGGGGGCCGGTGTGCGGTGCGTCGGTCACGCGATGTCACCTCGGTGGGGGAGAGCTGCGGGGGCGTGGGCCGGTGCCGCAGGGAGATCCGACACGCGCGGAACGCGCAGAAGTCGCGATGGCGAAGCATCCGCTTCGCTGGCCCGGTGCACGCTGGCAGCCTCCGATGTGTTGACGTTGCCCCAACGGGGCTTTCACACCAGTCGTTCGGAGACACTCCAGCCCCGGATTGCCCATGTGACGCACGGCACATGGAGGCGACCGTGCTTTGCACTTCGCTGGCGCATATCAGCCAACCGCCTGGCGGATTTACGCCGTACGCCCATCCGGAGATGGCTTCGCACCGAAGAACTCACGTCCGGACGTCCGTCCGGACGCCTCCGGCCCATGCGTCGAAGAGATCTGGAGAACCCCATGAAACTCCCTGTTCCCGCCCTGCGGTGGCAGCTCGTCGGAGCCGTCGTCGGCACCGCGCTGTTGGCGACCGCTCCCGCGGCATCCGCCGTCACCGCCGCTCCCGAAGCGGCGCCCCGGCAGGCCCACTCCGCTCGCGAAGCAGGGTCCGCCGCCGGACCGTTCGCCTCCTACCGGGGAATACAGGGCGGAAATCTCTGTCTGCTGGCCCGGTGCACGGTGGGCGCATCCGGACCGGGCGGCCACACGGGCCCCAGCAATACCCAGGGGTTCAACCTCTGCCTGCTCGCGCTGTGCACCGTGCGCCCCTGAACGGAGGTCGGCCCATCCCGTCCGGAACGTCCGACACAGTCGCACTGCGACGGCGGTCCGGGTGACCGGGTGTGGCCACCGTCGAAGAGGTCAATGAGCCCTGAGGTATCTGGGGGAGTCCAACGGACGCGGGCCGCCGCAGCCCGATGGTGCGAGCTGCGGCGGCCCCGGCCTTCCCGTGCGTCTTCCGCGCTGTGTTATGCCTTCGTCAGCCTCCGGCCGCGTCGAACTGGATCGCGTCCACGTCGAACGCACCGCCCGATCCTGTCCTGAAGACCAGGTGGAGCCGGTGCGACCCGCTGATCGGGTCCAGCGGCACGGCCGGCGTCAACTGGTAGTCGTCCCAGCCGCCGGTGGCGGGTACGGGTGTGGTGGCGAGCAGGGGGCCCGTCGGGGAGTCTGCTCGCAGCTCGATCGAACCGCCGGCGCTCGGTGCGGAGATGCGGTAGCGCACGGCTTCGGTGCCGGTCAGGTTGATGCCGTCGTAGGCGAGCCAGTCGCCGTCGCTGATGTCACCGATGCGTTTGCCGTTCTCCGCTCCGGACTGCTCGACGATCCGGGTTCCGGACTGCGCGGAGAAGTACTCGGCCTGCCGGTGCCGGGGTTGCAGCACGGCGCGTCCGTAGCCGGTGAGTTCGGCGCTTCCCGGTGCGCCCTTGTCGGTGTAGCGCGCGTTGAGCACGAAGTACAGGTTCGCGCCCTCGGGGTGGCCGCCGAGGTCGCCCGTGGAGACGGTGCCTTCGCAGCCGGCCTTGTCGGCGGTGGGGTGCTCGTGGTCGTCGTGGCCGAGTGCCGGGTTCAGGAAGACCTGGGAGCAGTCGACCGGGCCGTCCTCGGGGTCGGTGACGGTGATCCGGTAGGGAACGGTGTCGCCGAAGTCGATGAGTTTTCCGTCCTCCGGGAGTTCGATCGTGACGGTCGGGGCGGTGTTGCCGACCGTGATCGGTACGTTCGCGAACGCGGTCTTCCCGTCCGGGTCGGTCGCCTTGAGCTGGGCGGTGAACACCCCGTTCTCGCGGTAGACGTGCGTGGGGTCCGCCTCCGTCGAGTCCGTCGTGCCGTCGCCGTCGAAGTCCCAGGCCAGCTCGATCGGCTGGCCGTCGGGGTCGGCGGTTCCGGCGCTGGAGAACGCGACGGTCAGCGGCGACGTCCCGTTGGTCGGGGTGCCGGTGGCCTTGACGACCGGGGCCCGCTGACCCTGCGAGTAGTCGATCCGGTAGAGCCCGGAGTCGTTGTTGCCGCCGCCGAACGAGGATCCCCAGTCCAGTACGTACAGCGAACCGTCCGGACCGAACGTCATGTCCATGGGCTTGGCGAACTTCACCGTGGGCGCGAAGTCGTTGATCTTCAGGAGCTTGTCCTCCGCGTCGAAGCGCATCTCCTTGACGTAACCGCGGGCCCACTCGTAGAAGAAGCTCGCCCCCTCGTAGTAGGCCGGGAACTTGGTCGGGGAGGGGTTGTCCGCGTCGTAGTGGTACACCGGACCGCTCATGGGCGCCGATCCGCCCTCACCCAGCTCGGGGAAGTCCGGGGAGGCGCCGTAGCCGTACCAGACCTCCGGCTGCTGGATGGGCGGCAGGGTGGTCAGGCCGGTGTTGTTGGGCGAGGGGTTCGTCGGCTCGGAGCAGTCGAACTTCGCGCCGACGACCCCGGTGTCCGGGTCGAAGGGCGCGTACGCCTGGTTGTCGCCGTGGCAGAACGGCCAGCCCAGGTTGGCCGCCTGCTTGACGACGTTGTACTCGACGAGTCCCTCCGGGCCGCGGTCGGTCGTCGGCAGCCCGCGGTCCGGTCCGTAGTCCGACACGTGCACCCAGCCGTTGGCCGGGTCGACGCGGAAGCGGAACGGGTTCCGGAAGCCCATGGCGTAGATCTCGGGGCGGGTCTTCTCCGTGTCGGGGGCGAAGAGGTTGCCCTCCGGGATGTCGTAGCCGCCGTCGGCCTTCGGCTTGATCTTGAGGATCTTGCCGCGGAGGTCGTTGGTGTTGCCGGCCGTCCGGGCGGCGTCGAGGTTCTCCTTGCCCGGCCGCCAGTCGAGGGGAGCGTAGCCCTGCCAGTTGCTGTCCAGGTTCGGCGGGGTGTCGTCACCGGTGGCGACGTACAGCGAGCCGTCGGGACCGAAGTCGAGGGCGCCGCCGGTGTGTCCGGGCTCGGGGAAGGTGCGGTCGCGGTAGGCGGGGACGTCGATGATGTCCTGCGCGCTCGCGGTGTCCAGCTGGTCGCCGTTCACCGTGTACCGGGTCACCCGGTTGACGTCCGTGGGGCTCGACGCGGGGGAGTGGTAGAGGTAGATCCACTTGTTCTCCGCGAAGCCCGGATCGAGCGCCATGCCGACCAGGCCGTCCTCGCCGCCGGTGTACACATCGAGCTTGCCCGCACTGACGGTGGTGCCCGTGTCGGGCTTGTGGATCTTGACCTCACCGCTGCGCTGGACGTAGAACACCCGGCCGTCGGCGGCGACGTCGAGCTGCATCGGGTCCGCGGTGTTGTCGTCCAGCGTGACCTTCTCGAAGCTGTTCCAGACCGTCCCGCCGCAGTCGCCCGGCTCGGCGCCGGCCGCCCACCGCAGGCCCCCGACGATGTGCTCGCGCATCTCCGGCTCGTCGAACGAGGCGCCCGTGTGCCCCATCGCGGTGGCCCACACCCGGCCGCCCTCGGCGTTGCGGCACCAGGAGATGGGGTGGTCGGCGCCCATCGCGGACCCGCCGGGGTCGTACGTGGTCTCGTCGGCGGTCACCAGGACGTGCACGTTCCCGCGCGGGTTCTGGTCGAAGTTGTACCACTCCTCGTCCCGCGTCCAGCGCTCGGGCAGACCCTTGGTGGACGGGTGCACCCGGTCGGCGACCTTGGCGGTGCCGCGCAGGACACCGGGCGAGTGCGCGGGCATGTGGCTGCCCCCGTTGACGAGCTCGTCCCACCAGGGGAACTCGTCCTCGATGCCCATGTCGAGGGAGTTGTGTACGGCGACCACGCCCTTGCCCGACCGGACGAACTTCTGCAGCGCCTCACGCTGGCCCTCGGTGTCCCAGACCATGCCCGAGTTCTGCAGCATGACCAGGGCGTCGAAGGTCGCGAGGTTCGCGTCGTCGAAGACCGCGGGATCGTCGGACCGCACCACCTCGTAGTGCCCGCCCTCCGCCTCGTCCTCGAACATCTTGACGGCCGACGGGATCGAATCGTGGACGTACCCCACCGCCCTGGTGAACACCAGGGCGCGGAACGTCACATGGGCCTCGGCCTTCTGCGGGGGCGACAGCACCAGAACGGCGAGTGCCAGCGCCAGGACGGTGGCCAGTGGCCGGACGAGCGCCCGTAGTCGACTTCGATCGGAGAGCTGCATGTTTTCTCCTCAAGGGGACATGGCTGCTTGCTCGTTCGCGGGGAACCCAACCGGACCCGGACCCAGACCCGGACCCGGCCCGGAAGCCGTTTCAGGGTTCGAGCGCGGAGATCGTGCGGCGCAGGAAGGCGATGCCGTCGCGGGCGATGGCGTCCTGGGACTCGGCCAGCGGCCGCCAGATCGAGGCGGCGACGGCGATGGACGCGTTGTGCGCGGTGAACGACTCGATGCACAACGGCCCGCGGTAGCCGGCCTCCCGAAGGGCCGTCAGAAAACCGGTCCAGTCCAGGTGATCGGCGCCGGGCGTGCCCCGGTCGTTGGCGCAGACCTGCACATGGGCGATCCGTCCCGCCGCCGCGCGCACCCCGGCGGCGAGGCCGCGCTCCTCGATGTTCTGGTGGTAGGTGTCCAAGGCGATGCCCACCGTGCCCTCGGGGAGCGGCGCGATGGCCTCGCGGGTCTGCGCGACGGTGTTGAACAGACTGGTCTCGTAGCGGTTGAGCGGCTCGACCGCCAGGGAGACACCGTTCTGCCCGGCGTGCTCGGCGACGGGCGCCAGCCCCGACCGGAACTCCTCGACGAGGCCAGCGCGTTCGCTGTCGGTGCTGCGCCAGGTGCGGCCGACCGCCGCGTACATCGGCCCGATGACCGTCGGCGCGCCCAGCTCCGCCGCGGCGTCCGCACAGCGCCGAAGGTAGTCGCGGGTGCGGGTCAGCGACGCCGCCGAGGTGCTCACCAGGTCACGCCCGGGCGGCATCACGGCGCAGACGGCCGCCGGTGCCAGACCGTGGTCGGCGAGGACGCGGCGGGCCTGCGCGGGGTCCCAGTCGTCCGGGTCCTCCAGCGGCAGCTCGACCGCCTGCGCGCCCGTCTTCGCGATCCCGGGCGCCAGTTGACGTAACCGGGGGAGGTCGAGCGGAGACGTCCAGATCCAGGTGTTCACACCGAGGACGAACACGGCTCCTCCTTTCGGAGGTGTGGGGGGGGTGAGGTGGGGGAGTAGGGAGGGATGTCGTACGGGGCCCGACGCCCTGGTGGGTCCCCGTGCGGCTACTTGCCACCCCAGGTGCCGGGGTAACCGGGCAGGGTCTCGCAGCCGCACATCGCGTAGTGCAGCGGCGGCATCCCGGTGGTGAGGTACGTGTCGCGCGTCTCGCCGGTGATCGTCGGCTGCGGAAGCTTCCACACCTTCGGCACGGGCTCACCCTCGAGGATCCGCAGGGCCGCGATCACCGGGGTGCGCCACTGGTACGTCGGATAGGTCGGGGCGACGGCGGTGAGCTTCTTCTCCTTCCAGATCTCCAGGAACTGCTGCTGGTCCTCGCCCGTGATGGGCGGGACCTCCTTGCCCGCGTCCTCGAACGCCTCGACCGCCGCGACGGCGGTGTCCCCGGCGTCCATCCACACCCCGTCGATGGTCCCGTGCCGCTGGATGGCGTCCGTGACGACGGCCTTGGTCTTCGCCGGGTCGCCGTCGGTGAACTTGACGTCGACGACGTCGAGCCCGGCCGCCTTCAGAACCCTCTCGCCGGCCGCCCAGCGGTTCTCCAGGACGTCGACGCCGGGCAGGATCCGCAGGGCCAGGATCTTGCCGCCCGGGTCGACGTTCTCCTCCAGGAACTTCGCCGCCGTGTGTCCGAAGGCGTACCCGCCCACCGGGTTGATCATCGTCACCGGGCAGTCGGTGTCGACGCCCCGGTCGAACACGATGACCGGGATCCTGCCGCAGGCGGCCTTCACCGCCGGGGTCAGGGTCGCGGTCGTGTTGGGCGACACGATCAGCGCCGAGCACCCCTTGCCCGCGAGTTCCTGGATGTCGGAGATCTGCTTGTCGTCCTTGCCCTGGGCGTCCAGGACGGTGAACTTGCTGATCTCCGGGTGGGTGGCCGCCTCGGCCTTCATGGTCGTCAGGCCGGTCTGCCGCCAGTTGTTGGCCACGTTGGCGTTGGAGAAGCAGATCTCGTACGGGCCCTTCTTCTTGTACGGGGACGTGTCGGCCATCTCCCGCGGGTCGAGCATCTGCGCCCAGGGCTTGCCGGCCGGTCCCTCCGGTTCGGCGTCCAGGAGCGCCAGTTGGCTGTCGTACTCCTCCTGTACGAAGAACGTGGCGTCGCTCTTGCCCGCGTCGGCCGACTCGCTCGCCGAGGTGTTTCCCCCGCCCGCGGTGGCACCGTCGGCGTTGCCCGGTGCGTCGCTGGAGCACGAGGTCATGGCGACGGCGAGCGCCGCCGTCAGTGCGAGGGCCGCGAGGGGGAGTCCGCGGCGCTTCGGTCGGCTGTCCTTCATCGCTCTCCTCGTGGTGTTCGATGGGTGTACGCCGCAAACCGCCTGCGGAGTGCGGACCAGTCCAGCGCCCCGAGGGCGACGGCGGTGATGACGATGGCGCCCTGCACCGCGGTCTCCATCGCGCCGGAGACGCCCCGCAGGTTCAGGAGGGTGAACAGGGTCTGCAGCGAGAGCGCCCCGCACATGGCGGCGACCACGGACCCGGCGCCCCCGCCGAGGGCGACGCCGCCCAGCACCACGGCGGTGATCGCCTCGAACTCGTAGCCCCGGCCGGCCTGCGCGGAGACCCCGGAGAAGCCGCCGACGAGGATCGCGGCCACCGCCGCGGCCACTCCGGACAGCACGAAGGCGAGGGTCCGCACGCGCAGCACCCGCACTCCGGCGAGCCCGGCGGCGCGTGCGTTGTCCCCGGTGGCGATCAGGGTGCGGCCGAAGTCGGACCGCATCAGCACGACGACCAGTACGCCGACCGCGACGCACACCAGGACCGCCCACGGCATCGGACCGAACGCGGTCGCGCGGCCGATGGCCCGGAAGCTCTCGGGCAGGACGCCGCTGGGCGAACCCTGGGTCCAGTAGAAGACGGCGCCCTCGAGGATCAGCGTCATCCCCAGCGTCGCGATGAAGGACGGCACCCGGAGCACGGTCGCCGCGAGCCCGTTGACGAGCCCGACGAGCGCGCCGCCGAGCAGCAGGAGCGCGACGACGACGAGCCAGTGGGCGCCGGGGAAGGCGTGGTACGTCTCGGCCGTCACCACGACACCGACGGTGACCAGGGCGCCGACCGACAGGTCGTAGCCGCCGGAGACGATCACCAGATACTGACCGGCCGCCAGGACGACCAGCGGGGCGGAGCGTTTCAGGAAGGCCAGGAAGGGATCGGGCTCGAAGAACGTCGGGTCCTCGACCCCGAGCGCGACGAGGAGCACGGCAAGCAGCAGATACACGGGGGCCCCGGCCCGCAGCGAGGCGAGGAACCGGGCTCGCGGCGACAGCCTGGTCACCCGTACGGACTCCGCGACGGCACCGGCGTCCGCCGGTTCCGCGCCCCGCCGCGACCCGGTCAGGGGAGTGCTCTTCATCCGGAGGCCCCCTTGCCGGTCACGCGCCGGGCGTAGAGGGCGACCGCGACGATGATGACGACGCCGCGCACCACGTTCTGGAAGAACGGGTCGACGCCGATCTGGTTGAAGACGCTGTCCAGGACGGCCAGGATGAGGACGCCGCCCAGCGTCCCCGCCACGCCGCCGCGGCCGCCCGCCAGCGCGGTGCCGCCGAGCACCACGGCCGCGATCGACGTCAGGTCGTAGCGTGCCTCGGTGCCCGCCCACGGCGAGCCGGCGCCGAGCCGTGCGGCCAGGAACAGTCCCGCCAGGCCCGCGCACACTGCGCACAGCACATGCGCGGCGATGATCACGCGGTGCGTGCGCACTCCGGAGAGGCGGGCGGTCTGTTCGTCGCCGCCGACGGCGTACATGTGGTGGCCCAGCCGGGAGCGGCGCAGCAGCAGCCACATCGCCGCGCCCACCGCGAGCAGCAGGAAGGCGGAGACCGGGAGCGGTCCTATCCGGTCGTAGCCCAGGCGCTGGAAGGCTTCCGAGACCTTGCCGGCCGGGCCGGAGTAGTTGTCCTCGATCCAGCCGCGCAGCATGAACCCGACACCGAGGGTCGCGATGAAGGCGTTGACCTTGAAGGTGGTGACGACGATGCCGTTGAAGAGTCCGACCGCCGCCGATATCGCCAGGACGGCGCCGATCGCGGGAAGGACGTTGGCGTCGCTGCCGTCCATGGTCTCCGCGGCGACCAGGGTCGTGATGCTGATCAGGTAGGCGACCGAGAGGTCGAGCGAACCGGTGAGGATCACCGCGGTCTGTCCGACGGCGACGAGCCCCAGCACCACGGAGTTCTGGAGGATGCCGACGGTGTGGTCCATGGTCAGGAACGCGCCGCCCCTGGCCTCCACGACGATCCACCCGAGCAGATAGACGCCCAGGAGGGCGAGGTAGACGACGGTGGTGGGGTCGGTGAGCCTCGCGGCGGTCGCGGTCCTGGCCCCGGTGGCGCTCATGGCTGTGCCGGATCTGCCGGATCTGCCGAACCTGCCGGGTTTGCCGGGCGGGGTGAGGGTCGGTGCGTTCATGCCACGGCCTCCGAAGGCGCGCGGCCGGCGGTGGCGAGCCGCATGATCTCTTCCTCGGTCGGACCGGCGGGGAGCTCGCCCGCGATCCTGCCTTCGCTCATGACCAGTACGCGGTCGCTCATGCCGATGACCTCGGGAAGCTCGGAGGAGATGAGCAGCACCGCCATGCCGTCCCGCGCGAGCCCGCGGATCAGGTCGTGGATGGCGGCCTTGGCCCCGACGTCGACGCCGCGCGTCGGTTCGTCGACGAGCAGGACACCGGGCCGTACGCCGAGCCATTTGGCGATGACGACCTTCTGCTGGTTGCCTCCGGACAGATAGCGCACCTGCTGCTCCTGGCCGTGGGTGCGCAGGTCGACGCTTTCCAGGAGCTCCGGGATGTCGGAGCGCCGCCGCCGGAAGGGGGAGGAGAAGACGGCCCGTTCGACGAGCAGCGCGTTGTCGCGGACGGACTGCCGCAGGGCGAGCCCCTCAGCCTTGCGGTCCTCACTGACGAGCGCCAGACCGGCCCGGATGGCCTGGCGCGGGCGGCGTGGCCGCAGGGCCCGCCCGTCCACCGTCATCCCGCCCCCGGTGAAGGGGGCGATGCCGAACAGCGCGCGGGCCAGTGAGGTGCGGCCGGAGCCCTGGAGTCCGGCCACGCCGACCACCTCACCGGCGTGCAGCCGCACCGTGATGCCGGTGAGCTTCGCGGTGCTCCCGCCGTCGACGGAGAGCCGGAGCGGGCCGCGCTCGGCCGCGGTGCTCCGCGGCGGGTAGTAGGTGCTGAGCTCACGGCCCACCATCAGGCGGACGATCTCGTTCTCGTGGGTGTCCGCCGTGGTGAGCGTGGCGATGCGGCGGCCGTCCTTGATGACGGTGATCCGCCGGGACAGGTCGAAGACCTCGCGCAGCCGGTGCGAGATGTAGAGGATGCCCATCCCGCGTTCGATCAGACGGTGGATCAGGGCATACAGGCGGCCGACCTCGTGGTCCGCGAGGGCCGCGGTGGGTTCGTCCATGATCAGGACGCGGGCGTCGGTGGACAGCGCCTTGACGATCTCCACCACCTGTTGCTGCGCGACCGAGAGTCGGCGGACGGGGGTCCGAGGGCCGAACGAGGTCTCCTCCAGTTCGGCCAGCAGGTGCGCGGTGGCCGTCTCCATGGCGCGGCGGTCCACCAGCCCGTGGCGGGTGGGCTCCCGGCCGAGGAAGACGTTCTCGGCGACCGTGCGGTCGGGCAGGAGGGTGAACTCCTGGTGGATGATGGCGATCCCGGCCGCCAGCGCCTGTGCGGGATGGGAGAAGACGACGGGTTCTCCGTCGATGAGGATCGTGCCGTGGTCGGGCGCGTGGACCCCCACCAGCGTCTTGACGAGCGTGGATTTCCCGGCCCCGTTCTCGCCGACCACGGCGTGCAGTTCCCCCACGTCGAGATCGAGCCCGACGCCGTGCAGGACCTGGACCCCCAGGAACGACTTGTCTATCCCCGCCATGGACAGGAGGGTCATCGGGCCCACCCGCACCGTGAGGCGGCACGGACGGAGCGGAGGCTCCCCACACCGTCGGCCGTCGCCGGAAGGCCGGCGAATAATCGCACGCGATGCCCGGCGAACAGGCTTCCCGGCATGGTCATACCTCCCTGGTTCGCACCAACTCCCCTTGTCGGAGGGGAGGTTGGCCAGGAAGGTAGCAGCTTCATCCTGGGGCAGGAAGAGCTGACGCACAGCGGAACAAACTTTGTCCATTAGCTGTACAAAGGCTCCGGGTGGGCGTACTCAGGAGGGGTGTACGGGCTTTGCCGGTGCGGCGTCCGAGGGCTCGGGAAGCCCGGTTCGCCTGTCGGCCCCTCTTCTCGTTCATCCCGCTGATCCGGCGATGCCTTATACCCCCATGGGGTATAAGATTGTCGCGTGGGTCAGCGGGATGCCACCCGGACGGGATGGGAGATGACGACCATGGATCACGGTACGCACCACACCGGCACCGCCCATGACCACGGCGATCGGCCGTCGGGCGAGGGGCACGCCGGGCCGGGGGAGGGCCGGGTGACGTGGTGGGCTGCCGCGAAGGCGACGCTGCACTGTCTGACCGGCTGTGCGATCGGCGAGATCCTCGGCATGGTCATCGGCACCGCCCTGATGTGGGGCAACGTGGAGACGATGGTCCTGGCGATCGCGCTGGCGTTCGTGTTCGGCTACTCGTTCACGCTGTTCGCGGTCCGCAGGGCCGGTCTGGGCCTCAAGGCCGCTGTGAAGGTGGCGCTGGCCGCCGACACCGTCTCCATCGCGGTGATGGAGCTCGTCGACAACGGCATCATCGCCCTGACGCCCGGCGCGATGGACGCCCATCTGTCGGACGCGCTGTTCTGGACGGCGCTGCTGGGAGGCTTCGCCGTGGCCTTCGTGATCACGACCCCGGTCAACAAGTGGATGATCGGCCGCGGCAAGGGCCACGCCGTCGTCCACGCCTACCACTGACCGGCGGGCCGGGGCCGCGCAACGGATGCGGCAGGCCGGTTACGAGCCGCAGCAGCCGCCGCCGCCCGAGGTTTCGTCGGAGGCCCCGGCGGCGGCCGGGGCGTCGACTCCGAGCTGTACGAGGGCGGGTTCCGGCATCGCGCAGCAGCTTCCGGCGTCGGCGTCGGACTGTGCGGCGGCCGGGTCGTCGAAGAGCCCGGCCCCGCCGCAGACTCCCGTTTCGGGGAGGGTGAGTTCGACCCGGTCGGCGGCTTCGAGGTCGCCGGCGAGGGCGGCGGCGACGGAGCGGACCTGCTCGTAGCCGGTCATGGCGAGGAAGGTCGGGGCGCGGCCGTAGGACTTCATACCGACCAGGTAAACCCCGGGTTCCGGGTGGGAGAGCTCGCGGTGGCCGTGCGGGTAGACGGTGCCGCAGGAGTGCTGGTTGGGGTCGATCAGCGGCGCCAGCGCGGTCGGGGCCTGCAACCGCTCGTCCAGGCCGAGGCGGAGCTCGCCGAGGAAGCCGAGGTCGGGGCGGAGGCCGGTCAGCACGATGACTTCGTCGACCGCGTCCAGGCGGCGACCGTCCTCACCGACCAGGACGAGGCGGCCGTCGGTGTCGCGCTCGATCGCCCGGGTGCGGAAGCCGGTGACCGCGTCCGCGTGCCCCTCGTCGACGGCGGCCTTGGCCGCGAGCCCGAGAGCGCCGCGGGCGGGCAGTTGGTCGGTGCCGCCACCGCCGAAGGTGGAGCCGGAGATGCCCCGGCGCAGGACCCAGACGCCCTTGGTGCCCGCGCCGTCGGGGGACGTGGCGAGGTCGGCCAGGTGGGCGAGGGCGGTGAACGCGGAGGCTCCGGAGCCGATGACGGCGGTGCGACGCCCCGCGTAACGGGCGCGTACGGCGGGCTCCTTGAGGTCGGGGACGCGGTAGGTGATCCGGTCGGCGGCCGCCTTCTCGCCGAGGGCGGGCAGGCCGGAGGCCCCGGCGGGGCTCGGGGTGGCCCAGGTGCCGGAGGCGTCGATGACGGCGCGGGCGAGGACCCGCTCCTCGTGGCCGTCGGCGTGGGTGATGTGCACGGCGAACGGCTGCCGGTCGCGGTCGGCGTCCACGATCCGGTCGCGGCCGGCGCGGGAGACGCCGGTGACCCGCGCGCCGAGGCGGATCCGCTCGCCGAGGACCTCGGCGAGCGGACGCAGATACCGCTCGGCCCAGTCTCCGCCGGAGGGGTAGGCCGTCGGGTCGGGGCGGGTCCAGCCGGTGGGGGCCAGCAGCTTCTCGGCGGCCGGGTCGACGATCTCGCCCCAGGGGGAGAAGAGGCGTACGTGCGCCCACTCGCGTACCGCGGCGCCGGCGGCGGCTCCGGCTTCCAGAACCAGGGGCTCGATGCCCCGGTCGGTCAGCTGGGCTGCGGCGGCGAGACCGACGGGTCCGGCTCCGATCACGACGACGGGCAGTTCGGCGATGGCGGGCGTGTTCACGGCGGCGACTCCTGGCGTGATTCGACATCTGTCGATGGCTTGTGCGGCCCAGGGTGACACTTGTATTGATGGACGTCAACATAGATGAGTGTCGATATAGTGGAGCTCGTGCGGGTGACTTCGGTCGCCCTGGTTCGACGTATGTCAACATAGATATATGTCGAATGCGAAGGTGCTGCCGCTGATCGACCCCGCCGGGGGGCAGGGCGTCACACCGTGCTGCCCGCCCCTGACCGAGCGTCCGATGACCGCCGACGAGGCGCAGACGGCCGCGCGGATGTTCAAGGCCCTCGGTGACCCGGTGCGTCTGCGGCTGTTCTCCGCCGTGGCCTCGCACGAGGGCGGAGAGGCGTGCGTGTGCGACATCTCCGACGTCGGCGTCTCGCAGCCCACCGTGTCCCATCATCTGAAGAAGCTGAAAGAGGCGGGACTTCTGGCCTCCGAGCGGCGTGGCACCTGGGTGTACTACCGGGTCGAACCGTCGGTGCTCGCCGCGATGGGGCGGTTGCTCGTCCTGCCCGCTGCGGGCTGAGGGTGGTCGCCTCCGGGTGGCGTGAGAAGGGGCTGGGCGGGTGAGCGATGTGGTGGTGCCGCTGACGGCGGAACACGCCGATCAAGTGCTGGCGATCTATCGGACGGGCATCGACGAGGGCCATGCCACGTTCGAGACCGGCCCGCCCGCCTGGGAGGACTTCGATGCGGGGAAGCTGCCTGGCCACCGCTTCGTCGCGCTCGACGGGAGTGGATCGGTCCTCGGCTGGGTCGCCGCGAGCAGGGTCTCGGACCGGTGCGCGTACGCGGGCGTGGTCGAACACTCCGTGTACGTCCACCCCGCCGCCCGGGGCCGGGGTCTTGCCTCGGTGCTGCTCGGTGAGCTGATCCGTTCCACCGAGCGGGCCGGGATCTGGACCATCCAGGCCGGCATCTTTCCCGAGAACGGGGCGAGCCTGGCGGTCCACCGGCGGGCGGGATTCCGGGTCATCGGCACACGGGAGCGGGTCGGGCGTCACCGCGGAGTCTGGCGCGACGTCGTCCTTGTCGAGCGACGCAGCCCTGTCGTCGTCTGAGCCGAGCTCGGCGGCGGTTACGTCGGTGACGCCTCGGCGGTCCATCTCCTGCGCCAGGCCAGCGCGACGTACACGAGTCCGATCAGCACGGGCACCTCGATCAGCGGTCCGACGACGCCGGACAGCGCCTGCCCGGAGGTGACGCCGAACGTCGCGACGGCGACGGCGATGGCCAGTTCGAAGTTGTTGCCGGCGGCGGTGAACGCGAGCGTGGTGGTGCGGTCGTACGCGAGGCCGAGGCTCCTGCCGAGGAGGAACGTCCCGAAGAACATGATCGCGAAGTAGACGAGGAGCGGCAGTGCGATCCGTACGACGTCGAGCGGCTGCGAGGTGATCGTCCTTCCCTGGAGGGCGAACAGGACGACGATCGTGAAGAGTAGCCCGTACAGCGCCCAGGGGCCGATCCGCGGCAGGAAGTTTGCCTCATAGTGCTCGCGGCCCATCTTCTGCTCGCCGATACGGCGGGTGAGGAATCCGGCCAGCAGGGGGACGCCGAGGAAGATGGCGACGTTCAGCGCGATATGCCATACGGGGACGTCCAGGCCCTGGCCGTCGCCGAGGTGGAGCAGGCGCGGCAGCACATCGAGGTAGAACCAGCCCAGCAGGCCGAACGCGAACACCTGGAACACCGAGTTCAGGGCGACGAGGACGGCGGCGGCCTCCCGGTCGCCGCGGGCGAGGTCGTTCCAGATGATGACCATGGCGATGCAGCGGGCCAGGCCCACGATGATCAGGCCGGTGCGGTACTCGGGCAGGTCCGGCAGGAAGATCCACGCCAGGGCGAACATGACCGCGGGGCCGATGATCCAGTTGACGACCAGTGAGGAAATCAGCAGCTTGCGGTCGCCGGTCACACGGTCGAGCCGGTCGTAACGGACCTTGGCCAGCACCGGATACATCATGACCAGCAGGCCGAGCGCTATCGGCAGGGAGATCCCGCCGATCTCGATCTTCGCGAGCGCGTCGTTCATGCCGGGGACGATGCGTCCCAGTCCCAGGCCGACGGCCATGGCGAGCAGGATCCACACCGCGAGGTAGCGGTCGAGCGTGGAGAGCTTTCCGACGATCGAGCCGTCCTCGCCCGGGTCGGCGTCCTGGGCGGCGGTGGTAGCGGTTGCCGTGGTGGTGGGCTCGGCGGAGGTCACGGGCAGGACCTCTTGTTCTCGCCGGCGGTACGGGCGTACTGGGCCAGCGTGGCGAACTGCTCGGACAGCCCGGCCAGGACCTCGGGCCTGAGCTTGTAGTAGGTGAAGCGACCGCACGGCTCGGTCTCCACCAGCCCGGCCTCGCGCAGCACCTTGAGGTGGTTGGACAGATTGGTCTGCTTGGCTCCGGTCTCCTCCACCAGATGCGTCGTGCAGAGCGTCTCACGGGCGAGCAGGGTCACGATCTTCATGCGGAGCGGATCGCCCAGCGCACGCATCACATCAGGATCGACTGAAGTCAGCATGTGCTGATACTTTCACGCCGCCACTCGCTGATGCCGGCGGGGGCTGAAGTCAGCGGCGGATCAGTGTTCCGCCCTGCGACGGGAGAGAGCGATCACCATGGCCGAGTCCTCCGGCAAGCCGTCCGTCCTGTTCGTCTGCGTCCACAACGCCGGCCGCTCCCAGATGGCCGCCGCCTGGCTGACCCACCTGGCCGGGGACCGCGTCGAGGTCCGCTCCGCCGGTTCCAGCCCCGGCGACGCCGTCAACCCCGCCGTCGTCGAGGCGATGGCCGAGGTGGGGATCGACATCTCCGCCGAGACGCCGAAGGTCCTCACCGTCGACGCGGTCCGCGCGTCGGACGTCTGTGTCACGATGGGCTGCGGCGACACCTGCCCCGTCTTCCCCGGCAAGCGCTACCTCGACTGGAAGCTGGAGGACCCGGCCGGGCAGGGCGTGGCCGCCGTCCGCCCGATCCGCGACGAGATCAAGACCTTGATCGAGGGCCTGATCGCGGAGATCGCGCCGGAGAACGCGGCCTGAGCGGCGCCGACGGTCAGGCCGAAGCCGCGTCGGCCGGTGCCGGTGCTGATGCCGGTACGGCGTACGGGCGGAGGACCATCAGCGAGTCCTCCAAGGTCGCGACCATGGCGAAGGGGAACCGGTCGAGCTCCAGACAGAGCGCCACGTCATCGGGATGGGCCCCTTGACGCACCCCCTCCGTCAGTTCGGCGGCGGCACGTGATGCGCCGGCACGGCGCAGGAACGCGGTCGCGTCCGTCCCGGCCCCGCCGGCCCTCCGCGCGATGTACTGGGCGCACGCCAGATCCTCTTCGGCGCGCCCTTCTTCGCCGGTGACCACGAACGTGACGGCGTCGCACGCACGGTGCCGCAGGAGCCGAGCCGTCGCCTCCGCCACCACGAAGCCGGCGCACAGCACCAGCGACGCCTCCTTGACGGCGAGGGCGCCGACCGTTCCCGCCGTGGTCTTCTGCACGACGGTCCGTCCGTCGAGGTCGACGGAGCGCAGCAGGCCCGGTGAGTTGACGGCGTCGAAGCCGGGCGCCGGCGGCCCGTCCTTGAGCGTCACCCACTCCGGGTGACGGGCCTTGAGGGCCAGGGCGTCGTCCAGCGACTCGGCGAGGACGATCTTCTCCGCCCCCTGGCCGAAGGCCCAGGCAGCCACGGTGTAAGCGCGCATGACGTCGACCACGACCGCCACGGAAGGGGCTTCGGTCAGCTCGGATATGCCGAGAAATCGCGTGTCCATCCGGTCATGATCGCGTACGTCCGGCCCGAGGTGCCCAGCCGGTGAGGCGCTTCACACCACGGGTCCCGGCATGCGGACACCAGCGGCTTCGTGCGTGACGGCCCGGGCCTTCGACGTACCCGGCGTTCACTCCTCCTCGACGCCCAGAAGCTCCAGGAAGGCCGTGGCCGCCGGGGTGCGGCCCTCCCGGCCCCAGACCACGTACTCGACGCGGGCCGGCGCGTCCGTCACCTCGATCGTGGTCACCCCGGCCAGGCTCGCGACGTACGAGGGCGGGAGCAGGGCCACCCCCAGGCCCGCGCCGACCAGCCGGGCCAGGTAGTCGGCGTTGGTCACCTCGAAGGCGACCTCGCGGGTGAGGCCGGCGGCGGCGAAGGCGAGATCGGACTGCGCTCGGCCGGCGGTCTTCGCCGGGAGGTCCACGAACACCTCGGAGGACAGCCGGCGGAGGTCGACCGAGTACGCGCCGGCGAGCGGGTGGGCCGGGGAGACCACGGCGATCAGCCGCTCCCGGGCCAGCTCCCGGGCCATGACGCCCCGAGGGCGGGCGGTGACCGGGATGCCGAGAAAGGCCACCTCGATCTCGCCCTGTCTGACCTGCTCGACGAGATCCTCGCTCGCTCCCACGCAGAGGCTGACCCGGGCCTTCGGGTGGCGCTGGTGGAAGTCCTTGAGGACGGCGGGAAGGTCCACGGCGGCGACCGTGGGGATCAGACCCACCCTGAGACGTCCGCGTACCTCCCCGACGGCCGCCGCCACTTCGGCGGCCGCTCGCTCCGCCGCCTCCAGGCACTGGCGGGCAGCGGGCAGGAACGCCGCGCCCGCCGGGGTCAACCGGACCCGGCGGCTGGTGCGTTCGAAGAGCCGGGCGCCCAGTTCCTTCTCCAGGCGCGCGATCTGGTGGCTGAGCGCGGACTGCACCACCAGGCAGCGCTGGGCGGCCCTCGTGAAGTTGTTCGTCTCGGCCACGGCGATCACGTACCGCATCTGCTGAAGCTCCATGGATCCATCGTGAATCGAGATTCATCGCGTGACAAGCATGTGTTGGACTCATGGATGGCCTCGGTCCGAGACTGATGGCGACCACACACGACAGGAGCCTCCGCGGGCCGATCACGCAGGTCGGCCACGCGACCGGGGCCTCTCCGGCGTGCCCGAAAGCGGGAGTCCCGATGATCTCTCCCCCCCCCGGAAGTTCGAGAAGTTCGAGAAGTTCGAGGCGAGATGACGAGCAGACAGAACATACGCACGGCGGCCCTGACCGGTCTCGCTCCAGCGGTCTGGGGCAGCACCTACCTGGTGGCCACCGAGCTGTTGCCACCGGACCGGCCGCTCCTGGCAACCACTGTGCGGGCCTTGCCCGGTGGGCTGGTGCTGCTGGCGCTGGGCCGGAAGCTTCCGGTCGGCATCTGGTGGTGGCGCGCGCCGCTCCTGGGCGTGCTGAACATCGGCGCCTTCAACTTCCTGCTCTTCTACGCGGCCTATCGACTGCCTGGCGGCATCGCCGCCATGATCATGTCGGCTCAGCCCGTGTTCGTCGTGATCCTCGCCGCTCTCTTCCTCGGTGACCGGATCAGAACCCTTCACGCCCTGGCCTGCGCGATGGGCGCCGGGGGCGTGGCGCTCCTCGTCTTCAGGGGCACGGCGTCGCTCGACGCCCTCGGAGTTCTCGCCGCGGTCGGCGGTGCGCTGTGCATGGCCCTGGGCATCACGCTGACCAAGCGGTGGGGCCGGCCGGAGGGCGTCGGCCTGCTCACGTTCACCGGGTGGCAACTCACGGCGGGCGGACTGGTCCTGCTGCCGTTCTGGCTGTCGCTGGAGGAGCTGCCCGACGGGCTCACCGGAGCCAACGTCATCGGGTTCGCCCACCTCATCACCCTGGGCGCGGTCCTGAGCTACATCGTCTGGTTCCGGGGCATCGAACGCCTGCCCGCCGTCGCGGTCTCCTTCCTCGCACTGGGCAGCCCGGTCGTGGCGACGCTGCTGGGCTACCTGGTCAAGGGCGAGACGCTGTCGGCCCTCCAGTGCGTCGGCATGGCCGTCGTCCTCGCGGCGGTCGTACTCGGCCAGCGCCCGCCGCCTGACCACCGCACCGCACCGACCGAGGCCGTGACCACCGTGCCGGACCCGGTGCCGTACGGCCTTCGCGAACCACGCCCGACGACTTCCGGAGAGACGACATGACCGTTCAAGAAGAGACGAACCCGCCCTCCGCCTCGCGGGAACCGGTGTCCCCGGTCCGGGGCTGGCTGGGCGTGGCCGCCATCACCGCCAGCCTGTTCGTCTTCCTCACGACCGAACTGATGCCGATCGGCCTGCTCACCCCGATCGGTGAGAGCCTCGGCGTCTCCGTGGGCGCGGTCGGCCTCATGGTCACGGCGCAGGGTGTCGCGGCCGGTCTCGGCGTGCCGTTCATCGTGGCCTGGAGCCGCCGTATCGACCGGCGCCGGCTGCTGACCACCCTGCTCGTCGTCCTGGCGGCCGGGAACCTGATCACCTCGATCGCCCCGAACTACCCGCTGATCCTGGGCACCCGCCTGGTGATGGGCTTCGCCAGCGGCGTCTTCTGGGCCATCGGCGTCAGCATGGCCATGCGCATCGTCCCGGAGCGGCACGCCAACCGCGCCGCCGCCGTCGTGATGTCCGGCATCTCGGTCGCCACCGTCGTCGGCATCCCGCTCGGCACCCTGCTGGAGAGCGCCGGGGACTGGCGCAGCACCTTCCTGATCTGGTCTGCCCTCAGCGCCGCCGTGTTCCTCGCGGTCGCCGTCACGGTTCCGTCGCTGCCGTCGGCCAACGCGGTCACGGTTCGCGAGGTGTTCGGGCTGCCGCTCAGGAACGTACGGCTGCGCGTGGTGCTGTTCATGGTGGTGTTCTTCGTCCTCGGCCACTTCGGCGCGTACACGTTCGTCCGGCCGTACCTGGAAGAGGGCGCGTCCGCCACCGGCGGTTTCATCACCGTCGTCCTCATCGTGTTCGGCATCGGCGGTGCGGCCGGCAATTTCATCGGCGGCCGGACGGTCGAACGGAGCATGCGGGGCAGCTTCGTCGCGGGTGGCGTGATCATGATCGCCGCCCTGGTGATGCTGCTGACCGTGGGCGCGAACGATGTCGGCGTCATCGCCGCGATGGCCCTGTGGGGCCTCGCCTTCGGTGTCGTCCAGCTCAGTCAGATCAACCTGACGCTCGCGGCGGCCCCCGAGGCCTTCGAGGCGACGATGTCGCTCAACACCATGGCCTACAACACCTGCATCGCCCTGGGTGCCCTCGTCGGCGGTCTGTTCGCGGACCACGCGGGTGTCACGAGCGTCGTCCGGTTCGGCATCGTCCTGGTCGCTCTCGCCGTGATCCTCGCGGCCGCCACCGGTCGCGGCGCGACCTCGCGGGCAAGCTGACCCCCCGTCTGTGACCAGGCGCCCTGTCCCGGCGACCGGGCGCCGGCCGGCCCTCCCTTGATCGGTGCACGGGGCCGGTCCACACTGGCCGGGGGCGGCGGACCAGGGGGATGCCATGTCGCATACGACGTCGGCCACGAGGGACCCGCAGGGTGGTCCTCGAGAGAAGCAGGGCGAGAGGCAGGGCGAGGAGCAGGGCCCGGATCAAGGCGGGGAACAAGGCGGGGAACAAGGCGGGGAACAAGGCGGGGAACAAGGTGCGGAGCAAAACGCGGTCGGCCCACGGATCCAATCGTTCCGCCGACGGGCCGGGCTCAGCCAGGAGGCGGCCGCGGCGCGTGCCGGGATCAGCACCAGGGCACTGCGCGACATCGAGCGCGACCGGGTCCGGCGGCCCCGCCCGCGCACGCTCCGCGGCCTGGCCGAGACGCTGGGACTGAGCGGCGAGGAACTGGCGGACCTGCTGACCTCCGCGCGCACCGGGCCGCCGCGCGACGCCGGCCGGCCCCGCCTGCTGATCCTCGGCCCCCTCGCCCTCCAACGCGGCCGGACCCGCGTCCAGATCTCCAGCCCGATGCTGCGCCGCCTGCTCGGGCTGCTCGCGCTCAAGCACCCCGGGCCCGCCACGCAGCAGGAGATCACCGACATCCTCTGGCCGTCCGGGCCGCCGCACTCCCACCAGAGCCTCATCCACACCTACGTCAGCCAGGTACGCCGACTGCTGGAACCGTGCGGCCTGCGGGCCGACCCGCCGCCGACCGTCGTCCGGACGCCCACCGGCTACCGGCTGGAGGCGTCCCGGAGCCAGATCGACCTCGGCTATTTCGACGAGCTGCTGGCCCAGGGGGAACGCCTGCGCCGCACGTCGGATCCGGCGCCCGTGTACGAGTCGCTGACACAGGCCCTGCGATGGTGGCGGGGCCCCGTCCTCGCGGACGCGGACCCGGTGCTGCGCCGGCACCCGGCCTCGGTCGCTGCCGATGAACGGCGGGTCAGGGCCGTGCTGTTGCACGCCGACATGGCGCTCCTGCTGCGCCGCTCCGGGGAAGCCGTCCCGGTGCTGGCGGACCTGGTGAACA
The DNA here is from genome assembly GCF_044757365.1 of Streptomyces sp. NPDC091289. NCBI lineage: Bacteria > Bacillati > Actinomycetota > Actinomycetes > Kitasatosporales > Streptomycetaceae > Streptomyces > Streptomyces sp. NPDC091289. Next base: position 316,244 of record NZ_JBIVUT010000001.1, on the reverse strand, counting down.
TCGAGCCGCTGCACGAGGGCCTGCACGCCCGGCTGATCCTCGCTCTCGCCGCCTGCGGTGAACAGGCCGCCGCGCTCGACGTGTTCAGCCGATTGCGTGACCGGCTCGACGAGGAGCTGGGCATCGAGCCCGGCCCGGAGGTCCGCGAGGCACACCTGCGCGTACTGCGCCGGCAACTGCCACGCGCACAGCGCCTCGACGACTCCGCCGCGTCCGACCGTACGGTGACCACCGGCCCGACGCCGGTCCCCGCCCCGGCCCAACTGCCCGCCGCGGCCGACAACTACGTCGGGCGGCGGTCGCAGACGCAGATACTGGACGCCCTCGTCGCGTCCGATCCGGCGCGGCGCTCGCACCTGGCGGTGGTGGTCGGCGCGCCCGGGGTCGGCAAGACCGCCCTCGCCACGCACTGGGCGCACGCGCGACGCGAACACTTCGCGGACGGGCAGCTGTTCATCGATCTGCGCGGCCACTCCCGGCTCCCGGCGCTGCGCCCCGGCGACGTCCTCGCGCAATTCCTCCGGGCCCTCGGAGCACCACCGCACGAACTGCCCGAGGACGAGGACGAAGCGGCGGCCCTCTACCGCACGCTCCTCGCCGACAGACGCCTGCTGATCGTCCTGGACAACGCGCGCGATGCCGAGCAGGTCAGACCGCTCATCCCGGGCGCCCGGGGCTGCGCGGTGGTGATCACCAGCCGGAGCGAGCTCTCCGGTCTGGTCTCCAGCGACGGCGCGCGCCGCATCGCGCTGGACGTGCTCGACCCGGACGAGGCCTGCCGACTGCTGAGCGGCATCGTCGGCGCGTGCCATGTCGCGGCCGAGAGGGAAGCGGCCCGCAGGCTCGTGGCGCTGTGCGGCGGTCTGCCGCTGGCCATCCGGATCGCCGGTGCCAACCTGGTGGCCCGCAACGCCCGTATCGCCGACCACTGCGCCGAGTTGGCGGGGGAGGACGTTCTCGGCCGGCTGCACATCGAAGGGGACCGGGGCTCGGCCGTGCGGTCCGCCTTCGACCTCTCCTACCGTGTGCTTCCGGCCGGGGTACGCCGGATGTTCCGGCTCCTCGGCCTGCTGCCAGGCCAGGAATTCACCGTGGACGACGCCGCGGCACTGGCGGACGTCACACCGGCCGCCGCGGCCGGACTCCTGACGGGCCTGGCGGACGCCCATCTGGTGCGACAACGGGCGGTCGGCCGGTTCGGACTGGACGTCCTGCTGCGCTCCTACGCCCGTGAGCTCGCCCGGAGCGGCGACGGGCAGGACAACTGCTCCGGCAGTTCCGTCTCTTCTGCCGGTCCCCGCGCCTAGCCCGGCACCGACCGGCACACGCGCAGGTCAACGCACGTTCCCGTCGTCCGCGACCGGCCTTTTCGGCGCTCCCGTTCCTCTGGCCGGACTCAAGGAGCGCGGCCAGACCGCAACCGTACGGTTGGCCGCATCGCAGGACCACCTCCCTCCACGCCGATCGACAGGAGCGCCGCATGAGCCGGTACGACCGACTCGCACACACCTCGGCGGTGCGTCGGGTCCAACAGGAGATGGGCAGCGCCACGGCAGCCGGCCGCCGGCTGCGGGAGCCGGCCGGCGAGGCGGAGCCGCTCACCGGCGCGGCGGCCGACTTCATCCGGAGCCTCGATGGCTTCCTGTTCGCCAGCGTCGGGGAGACCGGCTGGCCGTACATCCAATTCCGGGGCGGACCACCGGGGTTCGTCCACGTCCTGGACGAGCACACCCTCGGCTATCTGGATGTCCGCGGCAACCGGCAGTACATCACCACCGGCAATGTGCGCGGCAACGACCGCGTCGCGCTCTTCTTCCTCGACCACGCCCGGCAGACCCGCCTCAAACTCTTCGGCCACGCCACCGCCGTACCGGCCGACGAGGACCCCGTACTCACCGAGCGCCTGGACTCGCCGCGTACCGAAGGCAGGGTCGAACAGCTCGTCACCGTCCGGGTCGAGGCCTTCGCCTGGAACTGCCCCAACCACATCACACCCCGCTTCACCCGGCGCGAACTCTCCGACGCCCTGGGACCGGTCCACGACCGCCTCGCACGGCTGGAACAGGAGAACGCCGCCCTGCGAGCGGAACTCGCCGCGCGACACCGCCCGCCGTCGCCGCCACGCGGGACCGACGGCGCGCACGACCGACGACCGAAGGACTGAACGGCCGTGGAAGAACGCCTGGCGGAGCACGAACACGCCACGGTGGTCGCGACTTCGCCGACGACCGGCGGGGACGGCGGGGTTGGCGAGGCCGGTGTGACAGTCGGGACACCGCCGGGGGAGCCCGCGATCTGGTCCCGCAACTTCCGCTACTACTTCGTCGCCCGCAGCGCCGGTCTGCTCAGCTGGGCCATGCTGCCGGTCGCCGTCGCCGCCGGTCTGCTCATCGACGGGTACGGTGTGGATACCGCGGGCTACTCGATGGCCTTCCTGGTCGCCCCGTTCGCGGGCCTGGTGCTGTTCGGCGGGGTGCTCGCCGACCGGTTCACCGCCCGCCGGATGATGATCATCGCGGATCTGGCCAACCTCACCGCCCACATCCTGCTCGCCCTCCTGTTCATCCACGGCATCGACCACCTCTGGCAGCTGTACGCGCTGCTGGCGGTGGCCGGGACCGCCAACGCGCTGTTCCAGCCGGGCGCCTCCTCGACCGTCCCGCTGGTGTCCCGGGACGTACAGGGCGCGAACGGGGTGCTGCGCACCTCCGAGGCGATCACCGGGCTCGGCGGCCCCGCGCTGGCGGGCGTCCTCGTCGGGTTCGGATCCACCGGCTGGGTGATGGTCATCTCCGCCGTCGCCTACGGGACCAGCGCGGTCTGCCTGTTCGTGCTCCGGCTCGGACCGGTGCCCGCCCCGCCGCCCGGCGAGGGCCTGTGGCGCAACCTCGCGGTCGGCTGGCGGGAGTTCCGCGCCCGTAGCTGGCTCTGGGGCGTGATCGTGATCTGGATGTTCTACGCGGTGCTCTCCTGGGGGCCGCAGCTGTCGGTGGCCGCCGGTGTCATCGTGCCCGAACACGGCGCGCGGTCCTTCGGCCTGATCAACGCCGCGCTGGGCGCCGGAACCGTGATCGGTGGCCTGCTGGCGATCCGCTACAAGCCCGAACGGCCGCTCGCCGCAGGGGCGGTGGCGATGCTGGCGTACCCCCTCTACCCGCTGGGCCTCGTGCTCGGCCTGCCGGTCTGGGCGCTCGCCGCCGCCCAGGTCGCGGTCGGGGCCGGGATCGGCGTCTGGGGCGTCATGTGGGCCACCAGCGTGCAGACCCAGGTGCCGGGCGAGATGCTCAACCGCATCCACGCCTACGAGGTCGCGGGCTCGGTCGGCATGTACCCGATCGGCAGCGCGCTGGCGGGCCCCGCCGTCGGCGTGTTCGGCACCGACCAGGTGCTCCTCGTCGGCGTCATGGTCTCCTTCCTCACCGCCACCGCCCTGCTGGTCGCCCGCCCGATCCGCACCCTGCGCCGGGTGCCGGACCGCCGCTGAGCCGGGGCCCGTCCGTCGCCGGGGAGACCGGACGCCGACGGCGTGACCGACCCGGGCGTGCTGGAGGATGCGCAGACGCCGGGGGCCTATTCAGCGGTCCTGTTCACCCGGATCAGGGTCTGCTGGCCGTTCGCGACGAGCTTCCGGGTGCCGTCGGCGCGGACGCCGTAGACCTCCAGCAGACAGACCGTCAGGGTGCGGCCGGGCTTGAGGACGGTCCCGATCGCTTCCAGGTGGTCACCGGCCGCGGGTGCGAGGAGGTTGATCTTGTACTCGACGGTGAGGACTTCGGACGCCTCGTCGAACAGGGTGAGCGCGGCGTAGCCGCCGGCGCTGTCCGCGATGGCGCTGGTGGCGCCCGCGTGGACGTAACCGTGCTGCTGTGTCACCTCGGGGCGGGCCGGGAGCACGATGTGCACGCGGCCCGGGCCGATGTGAGCGATCCGAGCGCCGAGGTGGGACATCAGGCCCTGCCGGTCGAAACTGTCCCGGACGCGCTGGTGCACCTCGGGGCTCGCCTGGTCCTGCCGCATCCGGTCTTCCACCTGCGTGCTCTCCTTCGGGTCCGTGTCGTGTCGGGCGGAGCGGGTCGGGCTCCTCAACCGGCCAGGCCTTCCATCAGGAGAAGGGCGCCGATGGCGATCATCATGGCACCGCTGATGCGCGCCACGGCCCGGCCGGCCGAGGGCCGGGTGCGCAGGACCGTGCGTGCCAGGACGCCGACGGAGAGATAGACGACGGCGCACGCGGTCAGGTGCACCGTGCTGAGCAGACCGGTCTGCGCGGCGGCCGGCCAGCCCGTGGCAGGGTCGATGAACTGCGGGAACAGCGAGAAGTACAGCAGGAGCGCCTTGGGGTTCAGGCCGCTGATCCCTGCCCCCTTGAGCAGGACCCGCAGGCGGGAGGCGTCCGTGGTCCCACCGGCGGCAGTGGTCTCACCGGCGGCAACCGGGACGGCCGCCTGCCGCAGGATCCCCCAGCCCAGCCAGAGCAGGTACCCGGCCCCCGCCACGGTCAGTGCGGTGAGCGCGGCCGGGTAGCTCGCCACGATCACCGCCAGGCCCGCGACGGCCACCAGCGCGTAGGCCGCGTGTCCGGCGATCAGCCCGGTGACGGCCGGGACGACCGAGCGTCCCCGCAACCCGGCGGAGATCGCGTAGGCCCAGTCCGCGCCCGGAGTGAACACCAGCAGCAGGTCCACGGCCAGGAAGGCCGCCAGTGTCGTCGTTTCCATCGATCGTTCCCTCTCGGCAAGTCGTGCTCTGGAGGGAACGCTAGGCCGGATATGACCGTAGGTGTTTGCGTATTTACTTCATGATCGCGGTATGTAGGGGAGAATCTTGTCCATGGATGCCTTGGACCGGAAGATTCTTACTGAGCTGCAGCTCGACGGCCGTCTGACGGTCACCGAGCTGGCCGCTCGCGTACGACTCAGCGTCTCGCCCTGCCACCGCCGGCTGCGCGACCTCGAACGCGAGGGCGCGATCCGCGGCTACCGGGCCGTCGTCGACCCGGCGGCCGTCGGCCTGAACTTCGAGGCCCTCGTCTTCGCCACGCTGCGCTGGGAGAGCCCCGACACCGTCACCGCCTTCGAAGAGGCTGTGGCCGCTGTCCCGCACGTACTGCAGGCGCAGCGTCTGTTCGGCGAGCCCGACTACCTGCTACGGGTCGCGACGGCCGACCTGGCCGCCTTCCAGCAGCTCTACGACGAGCAGCTCGCCCGGCTCCCGGGCGTCCAGCGCCTGACGTCGACCCTGGTCATGAAGAACGTCGTCCAGGACAGACCGCTGCCCGAATAACGGCAACGTACGGGTGAAAGTGCCCGAGAACAGCCGGAGTCGAACTGCCTGACCCCCGGGCCCGCCCGCTCTCTCCCCTCCCTCACACCGGTGTGCGGCCCCGGTCGTACGCCCGCCACAGCGCCGCGTACTCGCCGCCGTGCGCGAGCAGTTCGTCGTGCGTGCCCTGTTCGATGACCCGGCCGCCGGAGAGCAGCACGATACGGTCCGCGTCGCGCGCTTGGTCCAGCCGGTGGGCCACGATCACACTGGTCCGGCCCCGGGTCACCCGGGCCAGCGCCGTCCGCAGCAGATCGCCGGCCCCCGCCCCGGACTCGGCGGTGGCCTCGTCGAGCACGGCCACGGGCGGGTCGGCGAGCAGGACGCGGGCCAGCGCCAGATGCTGGACCGAGCCGTCGTCCAGGGGCGTGCCGCCCGGGCCGAGGACCGTGTCGGTGCCGGACTCCAGGCCCTCCGCCCAGTCGGCGCCCACCGCGCGCAGCGCCTCACGGAGCTCCTCGTCGGACGCGGCCGGGCGGGCCAGCCGGAGGTTGTCCGCGAGGGTCCCGCCGAACCGGTGGACCTCCTGCGTGACCAGGTACCGGACGGCGGGCGCCCCGGCGGCCCCCACCGTGATCCGGCCGGCCGTGGGTTCGCCCATCCCCGCGATCAGCCGGGCCAGGGTGGACTTGCCCGAGCCGCTCGCGCCCACGAGCGCGACGCTCCCGCCCGCCGGCACGGTCAGGGTCACCTCGCTGAGCGCGGGGCGTATCCCGTCGTACGAGAACGAGACGCCCTCCACCGCGATCTCCGGGGGCCCCGGGGCGAGGGCCGGGCTCGGCACGGCGGCCGTGTCGTCCCGCGCCCCGTCGAGGTCGGTGATCCCGACCAGCCGGGCCAGGCCCACCGTGGCCCGCTGGATGTCGTCCAGACTGCCCAGAAGTGCGCCCACCGGTCCGAACAGGCGGTGGAAGTAGAGGGCGGCGGCGGTGGCCGCGCCGAGCGAGATCGCCCCCGCGCCGAGCAGCGCGTATCCGGTGGCCAGGACGGCGGCCAGACCCAGGAACTCCGCCGCGTTGAGCCACCCCGTGAAGCGGTTGCGCAGCCGTACGCCGTCGCGCTGCCGCTCGATGGCCCGCTCACCCCGGTCGGAGACCTCGCCCAGATGCAGGTCCTGGGTGCCGTACGCGCGAATGGTCTCGGCCCCGTGCACCGCCTCGATGACACTCTGCCCGCGCGCGGACTCCAGCCTGCGGATGTCCCCGTACACCTGGTGGGTGCGGGTGAGGAACTGACGGGTGGCCAGGACGTGGACGGGCAGGCAGACCAGACCGGCCAGGGCCAGGCGGGGATCGAGGACCGCGAGCCCGACCAGGCTCAGACCGATGGTGAAGGCCGCACCGGTCACATCGGGCAGGACGTCGGACGCCGCCTCCGAGATCGCCTCGACGTCGTGCGTCACCCGGGAGACCACATCCGAACTGTCCGAGGACTCCAGCATGTCGACGGGCAGCCGGACCGCGGTCGTGAACACGTCCTCGCGCAGCGCCGCCAGGACCTCCTGGACGAGGGAGACCAGCATCCGTCCACCCACGAGGGCGAGGCCGGCGCCGATGGCCGCGACGACCAGCAGGGTGACGCCGAGCGCGATCACCCGGCCCTGCCCGGACCCCTCGGCGACCGCGTCGACGATGCCGCCGAGGAGGGGCGGGGTGGCGAGGGTCGCCGCGGTCCCGGCGAGGAGCGTCAGCAGCGCCGCGCCGAGCCGGAAGCGGTGGGCGCCGAGCCGGCGCAGCAGCTCCCGCCGGGTCCGGCGGGGACCGGCGATGGGCAGGGTGGTGGTTACCGGGGTCACCGGGGGGTTCCGTTCGGTTCGTTGCGGTCGGCGTCGGGAGCGGGAGCGACGTCGGGGACGGGACCGGCATCGGCATCGGCATCGGCGTCGGCGTCGGCCTCGGCTGTGAGGTCCACGACCCGGTCGCAGGCGGAGAGCAGGATGCCGCTGGTGGTGATCAGCAGCGTGGTCGCGGGCAGCGCGCGCAGACCTTCGGCGATACGCTGCTCGGTCGCCGGGTCGACGGCGGTGGTCGGCTCGTCGAGGACGACGACGTCCGCCCCGGCGTGCAGCGCGCGAGCCATCAGCAGACGCTGGCGCTGACCGCCGGAGAGCTTGCGTCCCCGCTCGCCGACCTCGCAGCCGTCCCCGCCGATGTCCTCGATCACGTCGTCGAGCATCGTCGCCCGCAGCACGGCGGGGTCGGGGTCGCCGCCCGCGGGCACGAGGTTCGACCGCAGCGTGCCGGAGAACACCGCGCCGTGATGGGGTGGCGCGGCGATCAACTCCCGTACCCGCTCCGGCCCCAGCTCGACGGCGTCGACGCCGCCCACCAGGAGTTCACCGCGGGCGAGCGGGACGCGGTAGCCGAGCCGGTCGCCGATGTCCCGTGCCCGGGCGGGCAGGCCGGGCACGACGCCGACGAGCTCGCCGCGCCCCAGCCGCACCGGTGCGCCATGGCCGGGCGGATGCCAGAGCAGCGCCGGGGCGGTGGTGTCGGCCGCCTCGCCAGGCCGGCCGTCCCGGGGGCCCGGGACGGCGCCGATCAGGGGCGGTTCGTTGATCAGGTCGCTGAGCCGGCGGGCCGAGGCGCGCTTGTGGATCCAGTTGGAGGCGAAGGTGCCCACGTGGGCGAGCGACCCCTGGAGGAACTGGGCGAGGCCCAGGACGGTGACGAGCTGACCGATCGTGATGCTCCCGTCGAGAGCGAGATACCCGGAGGCGGTGGCGAGCGCCGCCAGGAAGAGGCCGGACAGCAGCAGGCTCACGCTGGAGTACGTCAGCACCGACCGGGCGGCGGCGACCGCGCCCCTGCGCGACGCCTGGCTCGCGACGCGGTAGCGGCGGGCCGCCTCGGCGTGGGCGTTCATGCCGGTGACCACCCGCAGACCGGTGATCATGTCCGTGGCCACATCACCGGCGCGCGCCGCCGAACTCTGCTCGGCCAGCCCCCGCGCCTCCAGCGGCATCGAGATCCGGCGCATGATCAGCAGCACCAGGACGGTACCGGCGATCACGCCCGCGCCGAGCGGGAGGGAGATCAGCAGCAGGACGGCCGACGCCGTGAGGATGGCGGTGACCGTGGACGCCTGCTGGACGACGCTCCAGGAGACCCCGGCGACGCGGTAGGTGTCGGAGGAGACCAGCGAGAGCGCCTCGCCCGCCCCGGGCCGCCGCCGCAGCGAGCGCGGGTCCAGCAGCCTGGCCATCGTGCGCCGGCGCAACGCCTGTTCGCCATATCCGTACACGGTGACCATCGCCGCGGACGCCCGCTGGTACGACAGGGACAGCAGCGTGAACACCCCGGCGAGCACGGTGAGCCAGCCGAGGAGAGCCGGGCCGTCGGAGGGGGCGAGCGCCCGGTCGATGACGACCCCGATGAGGATCGGCACCAGGGCTTCGCACAGTTGGTGGACCATGAACGCGACGGCGGTCAGGCCGAGCCGCAGCCCACGCCCGTCCCGCACGAGGGCGGTGCGGAACAGCGCCTTCACGGAGGCGGGTTCGGGCCCCGACTCCGGCTCGGGAGGGTGCGGGGCGGGGCCCTTCGCCGGGTGTCCCGCTGCCGGGGGCCGGACCGGCGGGATCGTGGTGCTCACGGATGTCTCCTCGGGAGAAGGAAGGGAGGGGGTGGACCGTGCCGGGGGAGCGGTCCGCCGTACGGTCAAGGGCAGGGCCTCGCGTACGGCCGGGCGCTCATCGGCAGGGCCTCGCGTACGGTCGTACGGTCACCGGCAGGGGCTCACGTACCGTCGTACGGTCATCTGCACGGGCTCGCGCACGGCCGGGCGCTCATCGGCGGCGGCCCGAGTACTGGCGCGCGAGCAGCCAGGCCAGGTACGCGCCGCCGACGCACACCGTGACGACGCCGACCGGCAGATCGATGCGCTGGGCGATGAAGTCCGCGCCGACCAGGACGGCCGCCCCGGTGAGGGCGGCGGGCACGATGCGCAGAGTGGTCGAACTCCGCGTCAGCCGCTGGGCGATCTGCGGCGCGGCCAGCGCGATGAAGGCGATCGGGCCCGCGGCGGCGGTCACCAGCGCGGTGAGCGCCACCCCGACGACCGTGGCCGTCAGCCGGGCGCGCTGGGCGCGCACCCCGAGCGCGACGGCCGCGTCGTCCCCCATCTCCAGATGGACCAGGGGACGCACCACGAGGGCGGAACCCACCAGCAGGACGGCGAACACGAGGGCGGTGAGGTGCAGTTGCTCGAAGCCGAGCCCGCTGAGCGACCCGGCGCCCCAGGTGGCCGCCAGCATCGCCTGCTGCGGGCTGACGGAGAGCAGCAGCATCGAGGTGAGCGAGCCGAGGAACGCACCGACGGCGATGCCGACGATGATCAGCCGGAACGGCTGCAGCCCGCCCCGGTAGGCCAGCACGTACACCAGCAGCGCCGTCAGCGCCCCGCCGATCAGCGAACCCGAAGCCACCGCGAGGTAGTTGGCGGTGCCGAGCAGAAGCATCACGACGCTCGCGCCGGCGTACGAGCCGGAGGCGAAGCCGATGACGTCGGGGGAGCCGAGAGGATTCTTGGTGAGCGACTGGAACAGGGCGCCGCTGATCGCCAGCGCCGCCCCGCACACCACGGCGAACAGCAGCCTGGGCAGCCGCCAGGTCACCACGACGAGCCGGGCCCGGGGATCGGCGTCCGGGTCGACGAGGGCGGACAGCACCTGGACGGGCGTCAGGCTGATTGATCCGGAACCCAGGGTCACGACGCCCAGCGCGGCGACCACGACGGTCAGGACGGCGCAGACGAGGACGGCCCGCCGGTCGATGCGCAGCGACACCCCGCCGCGCCGCAGGGTCCACGTGGTCCGGCCGAAGTCGACCTTGCCGGGCCGCCGGATCGTGCCCCGGGTGCGTACGGTGCCGGCCGGCGGCGGAGCCGCAGGGGAGGGCGGGGGCACGGTTCGGGTGCTCACAGGGTGCTCACCTTCCGCCGCCGGACGAGGGCGACGAGGACGGGGGCGCCGACGAGCGCCGTGACGAGACCGACCCGCAGTTCCCCGGAGGGCAGCACCACGCGGCCGATGATGTCGGCGATCAGCAGGAAGGCGGGGGCGACGACGACGGTGACCGGCAGGATCCAGCGCTGGTCGGGCCCCACGAACCAGCGCACGATGTGCGGCACCATGAGCCCGACGAACGAGATCGGCCCGGCGACCGCGACCGCTGTTCCGGCCAGCAGGGTGACGGCGAGGATCACCACGACCCGGGTCAGCGCCAGCCGGGTCCCCAGGGAGCGGGCGATGTCGTCGCCGAGCGCGAGGGCGTTGAGCGAGCCCGCGCTGAGCAGTCCGAGCAGCAGGCCGGCGCCGATGAGCGGCAGGGCGACCGGCAGGATGTCGAGGGACCGCCCGCCGATGGATCCGACGCCCCAGAACCGCATGATGTCGAAGGTGGTCGTGCTCTTGAGCGCCATGGCGCTGGTGAAGCCGCCGCACACGGCGGTGAACGCGACGCCCGCCAGGGTGAGTTTGACCGGGGTGCCGCGATCGGCGCCGATCGAGCCGAGGGCGTAGACGAGCACGGTGAGCCCGAACGCCCCGCCCAGGGCGAACCAGATGAACTGGCCCGCGGCCGTGTAGCCGAGGACGGCGACGGCGAACGTCACCGCGAGACTCGCCCCCGCGTTGACGCCGAGGATGCCGGGATCGGCCAGGGGGTTACGGGTGAACGCCTGGATCAGCGCGCCGCTGAGGCCGAGCGCCGCACCGACGACCAGGCCGATCACGGTGCGTGGCACACGCAGCTCGCGCACCATGACGTGCTCGTCGGAGTCGTCGAAGTGGAGCAGCGCGTCCCATACGGTGCCGGGCGCGATGGCACGCGCGCCGATCATCAGGCTGAGAACGGCGACGACGAGGAGCAGGCCGACGGCGGTGAGCAGGATCAGCGGGCGGTGCCGGTGCCGCCGGGCCGGGCCCGCGTCGTCGCGCGGGCCCGGCACAGCGCGCTCGGCGCCGGCGGTGAGGTCACCCGAGGGTGGGGCGGTCGTCATGGTTGTCCTTGAGGAGGGCGTCACCTGGGTGGAGCGGCGGGGCGGCGGGCGGCGGTCAGGAGCCCGCGGCGGTCTTGCCCTTGCCCGCGACGGCGTCGGCGAGCATCGGGACGTACCGGTCGATCGCCCACGGGATGGAGAGCACCGAGGGCCCGCTGGTGGCCATGCCCATGGTGTCGTTCTCGACGAAGGCGTACTTGCGGTCGGCGATCGGCTTCCAGCGGCTGAAGAGCGGATCCTTCAGGGTGTAGTCGACCTCCTTGGCCCCGTTGGCCCAAGCGACGAAGATGTCGGCGTCGATCGTGTCGAGCTTCTCCAGGCTGATGCCGCCGTACCAGTTGGTGCCCTTGGCGGTGGAGGCGATCTTCTCCATCGAGGGGGTGTTCTCGAAGCCCATTTCGGTGAGCAGACGGACCCGGGCGTCGTAGTCGATGTAGAGGCCGACCTCGGTGGAGCCGGGGGAGAGGGCCAGTCCATAGGCGAACGTCGTGCCCTTGAACTCCGGGTGGTCCTTCGCCACCGCGGCCAGCTGCCCCTGGACGTCGGTGACCATGCTCTCGGCCTTCTCGGTCTCGCCCAGAGCCGTGCCGATGGTCCGGGTCATCTCCTGCCAGGTTCCGCCGTCCCACGGCTTCTTGAGGTAGGGGAGAGTGGGGGCTATCTGGGACAGGCGCTTGTAGTCGACGTCGCTGATGCCGGAGTAGAGCCCGACGATGAGGTCCGGTTCCAGCGAGAGGATCTGCTCGAAGTCGATCTCGCCCGCGTCGCCGTAGTTCAGGGTCTCGGGCAGCGGTCCGCCGAGCTTCTCGACCGTGCTGCGGAACCACGGGGTGTAGCCCTGCTTGTCGCCGCCCCACTGCTTGTCCACGCCGACGGGGACGGTGCCGAGGGCCGCGACCACGTCCAGGGACATCCAGCTGACCGCCACGACGCGCTTCGGCTTCTGCTTGATCGTCGTGCTGCCGTGGCCGTGCTTGATGGTCACGGGGAACGCGGCCGACGCGGCCTTGGACGCGGCCTCCGGCGTGCCGGAATCGGACGCGGTGCCGCCGCAGCCCGCCAGGACGACGACGGCGGCGACCGCCACCGTCAGGGCGCGGACCAGGGCGCCCGGCCCGCGTCGGGCCGGGATGTATGTCGACATGTCTCTCCTTGGTTCTGAGGTAAGGCAACCCTCACCTGGAGAGACATTAGGAAGGTCCTGGCCGTTCGGGGGTCGTGTACCGGCCAGGGTGTGTCGTGAATCGGCCAGCCGGAGGGCGGACCTCCACCCGGGCCGTGGTGCGGGGTGGGGTCAGCGGGTGGCCGGCGCCGGAGTCGTCTGCTCGCGCAGGTACTCCGTCGGGCTGGTGCCGGTGACCCGGCGGAACGCGGCGCAGAAGGCGCTGGTGGTGGCGTAACCGCTGCGGTGCGCGACCAGGTTGACCGGGTGGCCCTGGGCGAGCAGGGCGGTGGCGGCCGACATCCGGACCAGCGAACGCCAGCGGGCGAACGGCATGCCGACGTCGCGGCTGAACGCCCGGGTGACGGTGCGCACGCTCAACGCGTGCCGGGCCGCCCAGCCCTCCACGGAGAGGTCGCTCTCCGGATCGCGCATGACGTCGTCGGCCAGCACCTGGATCCGCCGGTCCTCCGGCACGGGCACCTCGATCGCCGGGAGCGTGTCCTCCTCCAGCATCTCGATGATGACGCGCTGCGTCCGCAGCCGGAGGTCGTCGGGCATCGCGGTCGCGTCGAGATGGAGCAGCATCTCCTGGAGCGCCCGGCTCACGCGCATCGGCCGGGGGGTGGACCAGCCCGGCGGGACGGCTCGCCGCGCCACGTAGGTGTAGCAGCTGATGCCGCCCGCCTCGTGGGACGCCGCGTGCGGGGTGTCGGGAGGGAGCCAGGCGCCCTGCCCGGGATGCAGGCGGCGCACCGCGTTCCGGGTGCGCAGGGTGATCGAGCCGGTGTGCGGCCAGACCAGCAGCGCGTCGGGGTGTGTGTGGATGTCCGAGGCCGCCGGCTCCATCGGTCCGGAGTCGCCGAACACCGCGGTGGTGAGCAGATAGGGCTCGGCCACCTCGGCCCCGCCGGCCGGGGGTTCGGCCCAGGCGGGCGAGGCCGTCGAAGGGGCCTCGCCGCGCGCGGGACGGGGGACGGTGATGGGCATGAAGTTAGGTTACCCTAACTTTCGCGGCGTGGGCGGCCGGCTTTCGCGGCGTGGGCGGCCGGCCGGTGGGGCCGGAGCCCGGATTCAGGGCAGCCTCGGCCAGGGTGTCGGCGGTGGGCCGTACGCCTCCATCAACGCGTTCCGGACGGCTTGTCGCCCGGCCTGGTGGAACGCGCGGGGGTTGGTGTCCACTTCGTGCACCTTGATGGACCGCAGGACGACCGCGACGGCCACGGTGGTGCCGTGATCCGGAACCGTCGCCTCCGCGAGCTTCGTCGCCTCCGCGAGCTTCGCCAGCTCCTCGCGCACGCCGGCGCCGAACGCCTCGTGCAGCTCGGCCACCTCGGCGGCCGACCAGCCCGGCACCGTACACGTGTCCGCCGTCTCGAACTCCACGCCCTCCACCCAGGGCTCGAAGTCCGCCACCGCCAGGGCGAAGGAGGACGGACAGCCGGCCTGACGGGCGTACACGGCCTTGACGCCGTGCAGGGGTCGGGGAGGGAAGGCCGTCCGGGTCTCGATGGTCATGCGCCCACGGTAGCCACGCACCGACGGCCTCCCCACGGAATTTCCGTGGGGAGGCCGTCCGCTCAGGCGTCCCGGCGCAGCTCCAGGGTGCAGCACTTCACGCTGCCGCCGGCCTTGAGGAGTTCGGAGAGATCCACGCCGACCGGGTTGAAGCCGCGCTCGCGCAACTGCCCGGCCAGGTCCGTCGCGTTCTGCGGCAGGACCACGTTGTATCCGTCCGATGTCGCGTTCAGCCCGAACACCTCGGCGTCGCCGGGCGAGGCGAGGAGGGCGTCCGGGAACAGCCGCTCCAGGACGGCCAGGCTGCCGGGGGAGAAGGCCCCCGGGTAGTAGGCGACCGTCTTCTCGTCGAGCACGGTCAGGGCGGTGTCCAGGTGGTAGTAGTCGGGGTCCACGAGGGTCAGCCCGATCACCGGGCGTCCGAAGTACTCCTGTGCCTCGTCGTGGGAGCGCGGATCGCTGCGGAAGCCGGTGCCCGCCAGCAGCCAGTCACCGGCCAGGAGATAGTCGCCCTCCCCCTCGTTGACGAACGCGGCCGTGCGCAGGTCCGGAAAGCCGTTGGCCCGGAGCCAGTCGTGATAGGCGGGGCCCTCCGCGATGCGCTCGGCGTCGCGGAACCGGGCCACGAGGGCCCGCCCGTCGACGACGGTCGCGCCATTGGCCGCGAAGACCATGTCGGGGAGACCGGGGACGGGGTCGATCGTGTCGACGGTGTGCCCGAGGTTCAGGTAGACCTCGCGCAGCCGCTCCCACTGGGCGATGGCCAGCGGAGTGTCGACAGGCTTCGTCGGGTCCATCCACGGGTTGATGGAGTAGACCACGTCGAAGTAGGTGGGCCGGCACATGAGGTAGTGCCGGGCACGTGCGGTACGCATGGGTGGGGTCCCGATCGTCAGGGGCGGCCGGTGAGATAGCCGCCCATCGAGGTGAAGTACTCGGTCGCGGGCAGCTCGTGGCCGTCCGCGGTCCGTACGCGCGTGATCGCCAGACCGCGGTTGCGGCCCGTACGGGCGTCGGCTCCGGCGACGATCACGACGCCGTCGCCCTCGCGGTAGAAGACGCGCCCCGGGGTGCCGCCGTAGCGGCCCTGGGACACGACGGCGGAGACGACTTCGAGGCGCTGCCCCCGGTGGAACGTGAACGCGGCCGGATACGGGGCGGACTGGGCGCGGACCAGGCGCTCCAGGTCCTCGGCCGGCCAGTTCCAGTCGATGCGGATGTCCTCCTCGGCGCGCTTGTGGAAGAAGCTGGCCTTCGACCGGTCCTGCGGGGTGAACTCGGTCTGCCCGGAGGCGATCAGCCCGAGGGCCTCGACGGTGACCGGCGCGATCAGGTCGACCGTACGGTGGAAGAGGTCGGTCGCGGTGTCCGTCGGTCCCACGGTCACCGCCCGCTGGACGACGATGTCGCCGGCGTCCAGCTCCTCGTCCATCAGGTGGGCCGTGACGCCCACTTCCGGCTCGCCGTTGATGAGCGCCCAGATCAGCGGCGAGAAGCCCGCGTAGGCGGGCAGCAGCGAGTCGTGGATGTTGAGCGTGCCGTGGACCGGCAGGTTGTAGATCTCCGGGGGCATCCACGTCCGCCAGTTGTTGGCCACGATGATGTCCGGGGCCACTTCCCTGAGCTGTTCCAGGAGTTCATCGTCCGGCCGGTTGCGGATGATCACGGGAACCCCGTGCTTCTCCGCGAGATCGGCGACCGAATCGCTCCAGATCTTCTCGTAGGCGTGGTCGCTCTTCGGATGGGTCACCACCGTCACCACGTCGTGCTCGGAGTCCAGGAGAGCTTGCAGGGTGCGGTGTCCCCAGGTCTGGTAACCGAACATGACGACCCGCATGGAGGTGCCTCCTTGGAAGAGCGATCAACCGGCGCCTCAGTAAAGCAAGCCTTACCTAAGAGCACAACGTCCTATGATTCACGGGCAGGTTGACAGCTGATGTCGGCCGGAAACGCACCCCGGCATCGACAGGGCGTGAACTGCGGGCCAACGTGGCCCGGCCCGCCTTCCGGTCGCGTGCCGTGGGTCCGAACGCGACCGGGAGGGACCTTCCATGCTCTGTACGAGGCTGACGAACGCCCGCATCCTCACGATGGACCCGCACCACCCCGTCGCCCACGACCTGGGCATCTGGCGGGGGCGGGTCGTCGGCGTGGACGAGGCCGTGACCTCCCTGCCCGCCCGCGAGGTCGTCGACCTGGGCGGCGCCACCGTGCTGCCCGGTTTCATCGACAGCCATGTCCACCTGGCCTGGGCCGGGTTGAAGGCCACGACACCGAGCGTCGCCCCGTGCGAGCGGGTCGAGGACATCCTCGCCGCCGTGGACGCGGCGGCCCGGCGGCCGGCTCCTCCCGGCGCCTGGGTGGACGTCGCCGGGTACGACCAGCGGGCCCTGGGCCGCCATCTGACCGCCGCCGAACTGGACCGGGTCAGCCAGGGCCGCAAGGTCTTCCTGATGCACGACTCCGGGCATGCCTGCGTCGTCAACACCGCCGTACTGGAGCTGCTGCCGGACGGGACGCCGCACGAGGACGGCTTCCTCGCCGAGAGCGCCATGACCACCGCCCGCCGGCTGCGGCTGCCCTACTCCCAGGAGGAGCTGGCCGACGCGATCGAGCTCGCCGCCCGCGGCTGCCTCGACGAGGGGATCACGGCCTGCGCCGAGGCGGGCATCGGCGGCGGACTCCTCGGCCACAGCCCCGTCGAACTGGGCGCCTACCAACTGCTCCGGGACCGTGGCCGGCTGCCCCTGCGGGTCCAGCTCATGGCGTCCGGCGACACCCTGCGCCCCCGCGCGGCGCACACCGACGACGGGTTCCCCCGGGCCCTGGACCTCGGCCTGCGCACCGGGTTCGGCGACGACTGGCTGTCGCTCGGCGCGCTCAAGATCTACACCGACGGCGGGATGATGGCGCGTACGGCGGCGCTCACCTCCCCGTACGAGGGCACGGCCGACAACACCGGCCGCTTCCAGGACGACCCCGACCGCATCGCCGCCCTCATCGTCGACGGCCACCTCGCGGGCTGGCAGCTCGCCGTCCACGCCATCGGCGACCGGGCCGCCGACCTCGCCCTGGACGCCCTGGAGCGGGCCCAGAAGCTGCGGCCCCGCCCGGACGCGCGCCACCGCATCGAACACGCCGGGCTGATCCGCCCCGACCAGCTGCCCCGCTTCGCCGAGCTCGGCGTGAGCGCGGTGGTCCAGCCCACCTTCCTGCACTCCTTCGGCGACGACTACGCGACGGTCATGGGAGAGGGGCGGGCCGGCTGGATGTACCGGGGCCGGGGGTTCCTGGACCACGGGGTCTCCCTCGTGGGCAGCTCGGACCGCCCCGTCACGGACGGTTCGCCGCTGCGGGCGATCCAGTTCATGGTCGAACGCGCCTCCGCGTCGGGCCGCCTCATCGGCCCGGACGAGGCCGTCACCGTCGACGAGGCGCTGCGGGCCTACACGGTCGCCGGCGCCCACGCCTGCCGCTGGGAGGACGCGGCGGGCGCCCTCGCGCCGGGGATGCGCGCCGACCTGGTGGTGCTGGGCGACGACCCGCACCGCGTGGACCCCTCCCGGATCGGGGACATCGAGGTTGTCAGCACCATCGTGGACGGCAGGGACGCCCGCGCCGCGGGGTGACGCTACGCTCGACGCCATGCGCGCGCAGAGGGAAAGCAACGGTTCGAGCACCGAGTGGGTGACCGTCGTGTCGTACGAGAACCTGCCGGGCTGCCCGCGACCCCCGGCAGCCCTCCGCGCTTGACTGCGTGACCGTGGGATCGACTGGATGCCCTTCGCCGGGGAGCTGATCCACGTCGATCTCGCCTGCGGCATCGACGCGGACGGGCGTCGGCGCGGCTGGTACGCCGTGCGGGTCGACGCCGGTGCGCTGCGTGCGCTGGGCCTGCACCCCGATCAGCCCACCGCCGTGATCGCCGGTCCCCCTCCGCCCCGCTGGTGGCACGCGGCGGCCGAGCGCAACGCCGACCGGTATGTCGCGGGCTGACGGCCCGTCCGCGCGCACCGGCGGTCAACTCTGCCCGAACCAAGACGTTTTGAGCGATGTGGACCGGTCGGCGTGGGGACTCCCGAGGCCGGGCGGCAGAACAATACGCCACCCTTTTCGTGTTATTTAGGGTGAATGGGGACATCGGCCCGTAGGTTGGGGAGAAACGCCACCCGGGTGGCGTCCTGTGTCCCCCGACCCACAACCGGCCGGGACCGGGCTGCCGCCGTTCCACCGGCCGCCCGGCGTCCAGTGCCGAGGGTCATGAACGAGGAAAGGCAGGGCAGGTGAACGTGCTGGGGATCATCGCCTCCGGTGTGGCCGCGCTGTTCATCACGGTCGCACTCGCCAAGGGCGCCCGCCGCGCGGCGTTCCGCCCCCACGTCCCGGACGAACCGGCCGGGCGTGCGCCACGGGCCAGAGCGCTGCGCAGGACCGGCGGTCCGGCAGCCGTGCTCGGCGTCGGCGCGGCGGTCGGCGGGGCCCTGTGGCTCGGCGCGGCGGACGACTCGGCGGGCTCCGTCGCGGGGCTGCTCGCCGGGGCCGGGACCGTGGCCGCTCTCGGCCTCGTCCACGACCTGAAGCCCCTGTGGGGAGCCCTCCGCCTCGTCGTGCAGACGGCCGCCGCGGTCCTCGTCGTCAGCCTCGCCGGACTGTCACCCGCGGCGGGCGTCCTGGCCGTGCTCTGGATCGTCCTCGTCACCAACGCGTTCGCCCTGCTCGACCACGCCGACGGCCTGTTGACCGCCGTCGGCGTGGTCACCGCCGCCGGGCTGCTCGCCTGCGCCGCCGTCGGCGGCAGCCCCGCCCTCGCCCTGCTTCCGGCCGCCCTGGCGGCGGGTCTCGCCGGCTTCCTGCTCCACAACTGGCACCCCGCCCGCCTTCGGCTCGGCGCGTCCGGTGCGCAGTTCACCGGATTCGCGCTGGCCGCCTCCGGCGCGCTGATCCAGGCGGCCGCTCCGTCGGGCCGCGCCGCGTGGGCCGCGCTGCCGGCCCTGGCGACGGTGGCCCTCGCCGACACCGCCCTGGTCCTGATCTCCCGCCGCCGCGCCGCGCGTTCCCTGCTCCGCGACACGGACGACCACATCGCGCACCGCCTGCGCCGGGTCCGCGTCACCGTGCCGGGCACGGCGGTCCTCCTGGCCCTCTGGGCGGGCGTGCCCGTGGCGACCGGGACGCTGGTGTACGCGGAGCTGCTGCACCCCGCGCTCCTCCTCCTGCCGCTGGCCGGGACGGCGGCCGCCGTGTTCGCCCTGCTGAGGATCCCGGCGTACGCACCGCCCCGCACAGCCCCTCCCCGTACCTCCACCCGGCGTACGACGGAGCACGCCACCGGCGCCGCGATCCCCTCGGCCGCATCCGCACCGGGCGCCGCACCCACGCCCGGCAAGGCATCCCCCGGATCCGGCAAGGCCGCCGGCACCGCCAGGACCGCCGCGGGGCGTCCCACCGTGCCGCCCCCGCCCACCGGACGCCCCGCGGCCGAAGCCGCCGCGGTCGCCGCCGAGCGAAGCTGACGCCGCCCGGCCCGTGCTCACCCCCGCAGCCGGCCGAGGGTGGCGCGGGCCGCGGTGCGCGCGTACGGGGCGACCATCAGATACGGCGCCCACGGCCAGGTGTGCCGCAGGCAGTACAGCCACCACTGGCGGGGCGGCAGCTCCCGCCCGGAGGTCACCCGGCGCAGCGCCTCCCGGACGCCGATCCCCGGCTCCCGGGAGGCGGGCGCGACCGGTCCGCCCACGCACTCGCCGGCGTGCCCCGGGGCGACGAACGCGCTCACACCGGCCCGCCGCGCGCGACAGCCGTGGTCGTAGTCGCCCATCCGGTGCCGGAAGACCTTGTCGGGGTCCCCGACGAGGTCGTACACGGCACGGGACACCAGGACCACCCGCCCGTCGTACGTGTCGCAGGGCTCGGGCCGGTGCTCGCCGGGCTCGACGAGCGCCAGGGACCTGCCCCGCCGGCCGGAGTACACCGTGTCCCCGTACGCGTTCCGCACCGCGCCGACGACGACCGCGTCGGACCCGGCCGCGTCCGCCGTGCGCAACAGCGCCACCACGGCGTCCGGGAAGAGTTCGACCCCGTCATCGAGCCACAGCTGATGCGTCCACGGATGGCTCGGTCCGCCCGGTGTCACCCCGAGCGCGCCGCCGCCCCCGCCGCCGCTGCGGCTGTTGCGGCTCGCGATGCGCAGCGCCTGGTTGCGGGGGACGTCCGCGCCCACCGACATCACCTCCACCGCCGGATGCCGCAGCCGGACCGCCTCCGGCGTACCGTCGGTGCTGCCGGTGTCCACGAGATGCACGCCCAGCGTCGTCCCGGCGGGGAGCCCGCGCTGCTCCTCCAGGGCGCGCAGCGCGGACAGCGTCCGCGCGCGGCGGTCGTGACTCGTCATCAGCACGGCCAGGTGGACGGAGTGCACAGCGGGCTCCTCAGCTCCTGAATCTCATCATTCATGCATAAAAGCTGATATTCCGCATAGGCTGGGCGGGTGAGTGCCGAACCGACCACGAACCCGCTCCGGCCCCGCCGTCTCGTGCCGGTGCTCGCCTTCGTGCTGGCCGTCCTGTGCGTGAGCACGGTCGCCCTGACCGCGACCGTCCGGTCCACGGTCGCCTCACCCGGCTTCTACCAGGCGGTGCTGGACGAGGAGTCGGCCTACGACCGCCTCTACAGCGAGGTGCTCGTCGACCCGGAGATCTCGCCCGTCACCCGCGACCTGCTCGCGCGCCTGCCCGTGCCCGAGGCGCTGGTGACGTCGAACATCAAGGTCGTGCTGCCGCCCGCCACGGTCCGGGCCCTGACCGACCAGCAGATCGAGGCGGTGACCGGCTATCTGCGCGGCGACCGCGACGAGCTCCGGCTGACCGTCGACCTGGCCCCGGTGCTGGAGAACCTCGCCGACCTCGCACAGGTCTACTTCGGTGACCTCGTGGCCAACGTCCAGGGCGGCGACCGGCCCGACTTCGAACGGTTCACCGCCGACCTCGCCACCGCGCTCGACGCCCTGAAGGAGGGCCGGGCCCCCGAGCTGCCCGCGCTGCCGCTCACCGAGGACCAGGCGGACCGCGCCGCCGACGCCCTCCTCACGGCCGTACCGGACCGGGAACGGGCGGCGCTGCGCCCCGAGATCGAGGTGGCCCTGGGGGAGGGGGACGTGTCGACCGCGCTGGCGGCCACCGCGGCCGCTGCGCTCTCCGACGGCTCACGGAGCGCGGTGGCCGGCCTCCGTACCACCCTCCAGGACGGTACGTGGGATCTGACCGACACCCTGACCGCCGCCGGGAACGACCTCACCGCCCTGGAAGAGGCCCGCGACTACGTCCGGCTGCTGACCCTGCTCCAGGTCCTCGCCGTCACCCTGGCCCTGGCCGCTCTCGTGACGCTCTGGTTCACCGGCCCCGCCGCCCCGGCCCGCCGGCTGATGCGGCTGGGGCAGGCACTGGCCTGCGCGGGAGTGCTGACCGCCGCCGCCGTGCTCCTGGCCCGGCTGATCACCGGGGGACGTCTGCTCGCCATCCCGTCCTCCTGGGCCCCGAGCGTCACCGCGCTCGTCGACGACCTCCAGCGCAACGCCGTGGACCAGGCGGTGGCCACCGGGCTGAGCGCCGCCCTCACGGCTCTCCTCGGCGGCGTACTCCTCACGGGCGTCGGCTGGGCGCTGCTGGTGCGCCCGGGCCGGATGCCGACCCCGACCCCGACGGCGGTACGGACGACGGCGGCGGGCGTGGCCTGCGCCGCACTGGCCGGCGTCCTGCTCGTGCCGCCCGTGTTCGGCCCGTCCGCACCCCGCCAGTGCCTGGGCAGCAGCCGCCTGTGCGAACTGCGCTACGACGAAGCCGCCTACCTCACCTCGCACAACGCCATGTCCACCACCGCCGACCGGTTCATCGGCCCCCTCCAGGACCCCGACATCACCACCCAGCTCAACACGGGCGTCCGGGCCCTCCAGCTCGACACGTACCGCTGGGAAAGTCCGCAGGACATCGCCGAGCGCCTCGACTCCCCCGAGTTCACCCCCGAGCAGCGCCGCCTGATCTCCGGCGCCATCGACAAGGTCAACCCGCCGCGCGAGGGCCTGTGGCTCTGCCACGGAGTCTGCCGCGCCGGGGCCATCGAACTGGTCCCGGCCCTGGAGGACATCGGCGACTGGCTGCGCGCCCACCCCACCGAGATCGTCACGCTCATCGTCCAGGACGACATCAGCCCCGAGGACACCGAGGAGGCGTTCCGCGCCGCCGGCCTGGACGACCTCCTGCACACCCCCTCGGCGGACCCGGACGCCCCGTGGCCCACCCTGGAGGAGATGATCGACAGCGGCCGACGGCTCGTGGTGTTCGCCGAGAAGGCCGACGGCCCCGCGCCCTGGTACCGCAACTTCTACCGGTACGGGATGGAGACCCCGTTCGCCTTCCGGAGCCCCTCCGAGATGACCTGCGGGCCGCACCGGGGCGGCACCGGGAAGCGGCTCTTCCTCCTCAACCACTTCATCACGAACGCGGGCGGCAGCCGCCTGGACGCCGGCCGCGTCAACGCCCGCGACTGGGTCCTGGAGAGGACCCGGGCCTGCGAGGCGGAGCGCGGCAGCCCGGTCACCTTCATCGCCGTCGACTACACGACGGTCGGCGACGCGCTCGGCGCGGTCAACGAACTCAACTCCCGCCGGGCGGACGCCCGCTGATGGCAGGTACCGGCCGACGTGCCCACCGTCCGAAACCCCTGAGGAACCGCGAGCCGAGCGTGAGAGGCTACGTTCCCAGCGGCTCCCACCGTGCGGACGGAGCCGGACCACTGCCGACAGATCGGGAATCAGCGCCCATGACCCCTCCGAGCGACCCCGCACCGCACGGTGCTCCCGCCGCCGTTCCCGCCCCCGGCGACGGGCACCGACAGCAGGGCGCGGGCCGTCTGCTGGCCGTGAGCGACCTGCACGCGGCGGTGACCGACAACCGGCCCCTCGTGGAGTCCCTGCACCCGGCGTCCGACGCGGACTGGCTGATCGTCGCGGGCGACGTGGCGGAGCAGCCCGAGGACATCCGGTGGGCGCTCGCACTGCTCGCGGAACGCTTCGCCCACGTGATCTGGACCCCCGGCAACCACGAGCTGTGGACCGTGAACAAGGACCCGGTCCAACTGCGGGGCCAGGCCCGCTACGACCACCTCGTCGCGCTGTGCCGGGACCTCGGGGTGACGACTCCGGAAGACCCCTTCCCGCTCTGGCCGGGCCCGGACGGCCCGGTGGCCATCGCGCCGCTCTTCCTCCTGTACGACTACACCTTCCGCGCCCCGGGAACGCACACGAAGGAGGAGTCGCTCGCCGTCGCGCACGAGTCCGGCATCGTCTGCAACGACGAATACCTCCTCCACCCGGACCCCTATCCCACCCGGGACGACTGGTGCCGCGCCCGGGTCGCCACCACCGAACGCCGGCTCGCGGAGCACGACCCCGGGATACCCCTCGTCCTCGCCGGGCACTGGCCGCTCGTCCGGGAGCCCACGTCGGTGATGTGGTACCCGGAGTTCGCCCAGTGGTGCGGCACCGAACTGACCGCCGACTGGCACCGCCGCTTCAACGTCACCGCCGTCGTCTACGGACACCTCCACATTCCCCGTACGACCTGGTACGACGGGGTGCGCTTCGAGGAGGTCTCCATCGGCTACCCCAGGGAGTGGCGGGAGCGGGGACACCCGCGCGGACTGCTGCGGCAGATCCTCCCGTACGAGGGCGAACCCGCCCCACCGGCCCGGACCGGCGCCGAACCGACCGCACAGCGGCGTACCCCCGGAGGCACCTCGTGATCGAGCGGCTGCTGCCCGCCGACGTGTCCTGCGCGGACACCCGCGCGGAGACCGTCCCGGACGGAAACCTCTTCCCGGAGGAGGAGGCGCTGGTCGCCAAGAGCGTGGCCAAACGCAGGAACGACTTCGCGACGGCCCGCGCCTGCGCCCGGCGCGCCATGGCCGGACTCGGCCTGCCGCCGGTGCCCGTGCTCCACGGCCACCGGGGAAGACCGCTGTGGCCCGAGGGAATCGTCGGCAGCCTGACCCACTGCGCCGGGTACCGGGCGGCGGCGCTGGCCCGTGCCAAGGAGGTGCTGTCACTGGGCATCGACGCGGAACCTCACGCCCCGCTCCCCACCGGCGTAAGGGAGTTGGTGACGCTGCCCGCCGAACGCGAGCGGATCGGTCCGCCCGCGCCGGAGGGCTCGGACGACATCCACTGGGACCGGGTGCTGTTCAGCGCCAAGGAGAGCGTCTTCAAGGCCTGGTATCCGGTCACCGGCCTCGAACTCGACTTCGCCGAGGCCGACCTGACGTTCCATCGGATCGACGGTCAGGACAGCCGGGACGGCAGTAGTCTTCCGGGCGGCGGTGACGGTCCTCGGGGCGGTGCCGCCGCCGACGGTGCCTTCGCCGCACGTCTGCTGCTCACCGACCCGGCGCTGCCGACGACGCTGCACGGGCTGTGGCGGATCGAGGACGGCATCGTCGCCACGGCCGTGCTGATCCGGCCCGACTGGCGGGACAGCGAGGTGCCGTGACGTTCAGTCGGCCGGGGGAGCGGTCAGGGGGCGGCCCAGTCCCACGTTCCACCGGCCCGACCGCCCGCTGAGTTCGGTCAGCGTCAGCGGGGCGACGTCCAGCCGCCAGAACGCCTCCGGCGGCAGCCGCAGACCATGGACGACCGCCGCCCGGACGACGGCGGCCTCGGCCACCGCCAGGAAACCGGTGCCGGGTGCGTCCGGTCCACCGAGGGAGTCCAGCCACCGGCCGACCCTCCCGACCAGGTCGCACAGCGACTCGCCGCCGTGCGGAGCCGCCGAGGGGTCGCCGAGCCAGGCGGCCACCCGCTCGGGCTCGGCGGCCGCCACCTCGTCGAGGCGGCGGCCGGCCCAGCGCGCCAGGTCCCAGCCGGCCGGGGCCGGTTCGGCCCGGGCCGTCAGACCGAGCGCTTCGGTGGTCTCACGGCACCGCTCGGACGGGCCGCTCAGCACGAGCCCGGCCGCCGGCACCGCGCCGGCCGCTGCCCGCGCACGCTCCCGGCCGGACCGGTCCAGGGGGGCGTCGCCGTCGAAGCGGGCCTCCCGGAGCGCCGCGTTCATCGCCGGTGAGATCAACATCACCCGTACTGTCATGTCCCTGCCCTCACTCCTTCACCATGGGCCCCAAAGGCCTGCCGTCCCAAGGGATCCGTGCTCGGCGGCCCCGCAGATTGGACCATGGCGGCACCTGCGTACAGGCGGTATGGTCACGTCGACCATGACGAGGGTGTGACGGAAGTCCGGTGAGAATCCGGCACGGTCGCGCCACTGTGAACCCGCATCCGTGCGGGGAAGTCAGACCCGGCACCTTCGTCCGAGGCACCACGACAGGGACGCGTGTTCCCACAGGAGGTACTGCGATGGCACAGTCCGCCGTTCCCGCAACCGGGACATCCGCGATCGCTCCGATCTCGGCGAAGGCCATTGCCCCGTGGGCGGTCTTCTTCGGCATTCTCATGCTCGTCCTGCTCTACTTCGTCGGCGCCGAACAGGGCGCCACCGCGCTCATCTCGGGCGAAGGCGTCCACGAGTGGGTTCACGACGGCCGTCACCTGCTCGGCTTCCCCTGCCACTGAGGCACCTGAGGAACCAGGGAATCAGCGGACACGGGAAGCAAGAGAAAACAGGAAACCATCGTGAACTCCATATCTGTCAGAGCTCTGCTCGTGCGCGGCATGCTCGCGGGCCTGATCGCGGGTGCGCTCGCGCTCGCCGTCGCCTACTTCCTCGGTGAGTCCCAGGTGGACGCGGCCATCGCCCTCGAAGAGGCCCACAGCCATGACCACGGAGGCGGCGAGGAACTGGTCAGCCGCACCATGCAGGCGACCGGCGGACTCGCCACCGGCGTCCTGGTCTTCGGCGTCGCCGTGGGCGGAATCGCCGCCCTCGTGTTCTGCTACGCGCTGGGCCGCATCGGGAACTTCGGCCCCCGGGCCACGGCGGCGCTGATCGCGGGTGCCGCCCTGCTCACGGTCTACGTCGTGCCGTTCCTGAAGTACCCGGCGAACCCGCCTGCCGTCGGCAACCCCGACACCATCGGCAAGCGCACCGCCCTGTTCTTCCTGATGGTCGCCCTCAGCGTGCTGCTGGCCGTCGCCGCCGTCATCATCGGCAGGCGGCTCGCTCCTCGCCTGGGCAACTGGAACGCGACCATCGCGGCCGTCGCCGGCTTCGTTCTGCTGATCGGTCTCGCCTACGCCTTCCTGCCCTCCTTCGACGAGGTGGGCAAGGACTTCCCGGCCGGCCTGCTGTGGGAGTTCCGGCTCTCGACGCTCGCGGTCCAGGCGACGTTGTGGAGCGTCTTCGGCATCGTCTTCGGCTACCTCACCGAACGGCTCCTGACGCCCGCCGTCCCTGCGGCGACGCCCCGCACCGCGAGTGCGGTGAACTGAACGGGCCGTGCGTACGGACGCGCGTGCGTGAGGCACACGACAGAACCCGCCGGACACGCCCCGGCGGGTTCTGTCGTGTGCGGGCAGGGCGAAGGAGGGGTAGGGGTAGCAATGTTCATTAGCAGCGTTACGCCTTCGGGGTAGCGCTGCTAACGTCATGGTGTTAGCGTTGATCCCATCGGGTTTCACGGGACCGCCGCGACCCCAGTCGCCAGGAGCACTGCCATGACCGAACGGACCATGACCGAACAGTTCGCATCCGACGCCCCGCGCCGGGTGGCCGTGGTCACCGGGGGATCCCGGGGCATCGGCCGCGAGAGCGCCGAGCGGCTCGCCGCCGACGGGTTCGCGGTCGTCGTGAACTACGCGGGCAACCGGACCGAGGCGGAGGCCGCCGTCGCCGCCATCACCGCCGCGGGCGGTGAGGCCCTCGCCCATCAGGCGGACGTGGCCGACGAGGTCGCCGTCGCGGCGCTCTTCGACGCCGCAGAGGCGGCGTTCGGAGGCGTCGACGTGGTGGTGCACGCGGCGGGCGTCATGGCGCTCGCGCCGCTGGCCGAGCTCGAACTCGACACGCTCGACCGGATGCACCGCACCAACATCCGGGGCACGTTCGTCGTCGACCAGCAGGCCGCCCGGCGGCTGCGCGCGGGCGGGGCCATCATCAACTTCTCCAGTTCGGTGCTGTCGCTGTCCCTGCCCGGCTACACCGCGTACGCCGCGACCAAGGGCGCCGTCGAGGCGATGACCCTGATCCTCGCCCGCGAGCTGCACGGCCGGGACATCACCGTCAACGCCGTGGCGCCCGGGCCGACCGCCACCGCACTGTTCCTGGACGGCAAGGACGAGGAGACCATCGCGCGGATGGCCGCCCAGCCGCCGCTGGGGCGGCTGGGGACCCCGCAGGACATAGCCGAGGTGGTCTCCTTCCTCGCCGGCCCGGCCCGCTGGGTCAACGGCCAGGTGCTGCGGGCCAACGGCGGCATCGTCTGAGCGCCGCCGTGCCGCTTGATAGCGTCCGTCCGGTGAGTACGAGTACCCGGACACGCATCCTGGAAGTGGCCGCCGCCCTGGTCAGGGAATCGCCCGACGGCGACATCTCCACGCGCGCCGTGTGCGACGCGGCGAAGGTCGGCGCGCCGGCCCTCTACCGCCACTTCGGCGACAAGGAAGGCCTGCTGTCGGCCGTCGTCGACCACGGCTTCGAGCAGTACCTGGCGACGAAGCGGGACCGCGGCGAGACGACGGACGCCGTGGAGGACCTGCGTCGGGGGTGGGACAGTCATGTCGCCTTCGCCCTCGACAACCGCAACCTCTACCGCCTCATGAACTCACCGGCGATGCGCACGCCGCCCGCCGCGGCGCTGGAGTCCCACCGGATCCTGACGGGGGACCTCGAACGGGCCGCGGCCCAGGGCCGGATACGCGTCGCGCCCGAGTTGGCCGCCCAGATGATCATGTCGGCCAATGTGGGGGTGTCGCTGATGCTCGTGTCCCGCCCGGCGACGTTCGACGACATCGAGGTGTCCCACCGGGTGCGCGACGCCCTGTACGCGACGGTGCTCACGCCCGACGTGTCGCCGAGCACCCCGCCGGACGCCGAAGTCCCCACGGCGGCGGCCCGGTTGAGCGCCCTGCTGCGGCAGGAGCACGGGGCGGGTCTGAGTACTGCCGAGGCGGCGCTGATGAAGGAGTGGCTCGACCGGGTGGCGAACGCCCGCCCGGACACCTGATCCGGAGCACCGAGCCGGACCGCGGGGGTCGTGGGAGTGGTGGTCATCAGGGCGCGGGGGAGGGCGCATCGTGATCGCGCAGGCCGTCCTCGGTGCGGCGCGCCGCGTTCCCGACGATCTGTTCGAGGTCCTTCTGTACGTCGGGTTCCGTGCTGCCGTGCGGTGCGTACGCGGACACCGTGAGCACGAGGTCGCCGTTCCACAGGAGGAGGGTGCGGCCGGGGCGGCCCTGGTCGTCGGCCGGTATCGCGTAGGCGGCGTCGTGGACCTTCTCGGGCCCCCGCCCGTGGGCACGGTCGAGATTCTCCTTGAGGCGGTACGCGTGGCGGGCGGGCTCGGTGTCCTCGTACACGGAGGCGGTGGTGCTGAGCTTCCAGAATGTGCCGTCCGGGGCCTTCAGGTCCGCGAGGCAGCCGGTCCGGCGGTAGAGCGGCCGCGCACCGTTCTCGCCGATGTCCTCCCGGGCGTCGGGGGAGGCGGAGTCGGTGGAGCTGCCGAGAGCGAAGCCCTCGGCGGGCGCCGCGCCCGCGAGGAGGTCGCACGGGGTGCCGGTCCAACTGTGGGCCCCCGGCGGGCGGGCGGTCAGCTTCGCCGTTTCCCCGTTCCTCCCGTCGCCGTCACCGTTCCCGCCGCCGGAGCAGCCGACCGAGGCCGCCACCGCCAGTCCGATGAGCGCGGCCGACCGCGCCCGGCGTAATGCGGCACTCCTGGATCCCTGCATCTCCCCACCCCTTCGTCCTGGAGATCACATTGTCCGATGCCCGTACCGGCGGGTAAAGGAGACCGGGCCCGCACCGATGGGTGCGGGCCCGGCAGGTGGAGCGGGGCGACGGCTCAGGAGTGGGTGGCTCCGGGGCCGAAGTCGCCGGTGAGGGCGGCCGCCATCCGCAGGTGCGGCGCCGCGTCGGCGGTCCGCCCCTGGCGCTCCAGCGTCCGGCCCAGCATGAGGCGGGCGTAGCTCTCCACCGGGTCGAGCTCCAGAACGGTCCGCAGCTCCTCCTCGGCCTTGCCCAGTCGGGCGGAGTGGTAGTAGGAGCGGGCCAGCAGCAGCCGGGGCGCGACCTGCTCCGGCACCTCCTCGACGAGTCCGCCCAGGATCCGCGCGGCCGTCAGGTACTCCTTGGCCTCGAAGAACATCTGCGCCCGGTCCCACCGGTCGGCGGCGGTGCCGAACTCGTAGTAGGTCTCGGTCTCGCTCACGTGTCCTCCTTCGTGTGGTGCGGCCCGTCTCCGGACCGCCCCGCCGTACGTTCAGCCATGACAACACCGCACAATGGTTGAACATTCCACTAAAATTCTGGCGTGGGACCCGGTGCTCCACGCCCCTACGGGAATAGGTTGAGCGCCATGAGCAATCTCGATCGCCAGGCGACGCCCTCCGTCTGCGGAGGGCGCGGCTTCGTCGTCGCCGAGCCCGTCCGTGAGCTCCTCGCCCCCCGCCACGTCCAGCTCGGCGAGGGCACCGAGGTCCGCCGGCTGCTGCCCAACCTCGGCCGGCGCATGGTCGGCGCCTGGGCCTTCGTCGACCACTACGGACCCGACGACATCGCCGACGAGCCCGGGATGCAGGTCCCGCCCCACCCGCACATGGGACTCCAGACCGTCAGCTGGCTCCATGACGGGGAGGTCCTCCACCGGGACAGCCTCGGCAGCCTCCAGACGGTACGCCCCCGCGAGCTGGGCCTGATGACCTCGGGCCGTGCCATCAGCCACTCCGAGGAGAGCCCGAAGGAGCACGCCCGGCTGCTGCACGGGGCGCAGCTCTGGGTGGCGCTCCCGGATGCGCACCGCAACGTCGAGCCGCACTTCCAGCACCACAGGGACCTGCCCGTCGTCACCGCCCCCGGCCTCGCCGCCACCGTCATCCTGGGCGAACTGGACAGGGCGGCCTCGCCCGGCACCGCGTACACCCCGATCGTCGGCGCCGACGTGACCCTGACCGGCGGCGCCGAGGCCCGCCTGCCCCTGGACCCCGACTTCGAGTACGCGGTCCTGTCCATGTCGGGCGAGGCCGAGGTCGACGGCGTCCCCGTGCTGCCCGGCTCGATGCTCTACCTCGGCTGCGGCCGCACCGAACTGCCCCTGCGCGCCGTCTCCGACGCCGGACTGATGCTCCTGGGTGGCGAACCGTTCGAGGAGGAGCTCGTGATGTTCTGGAACTGGATCGGCCGCTCCCACGAGGAGATCGCCCAGGCCCGCGAGGACTGGATGAACGGCGACAGGTTCGGCGAGGTCAAGGGGTACGACGGCGCCCCGATCCCCGCGCCTCAGCTCCCGCCGGGGCCCCTCAAGTCGCGAGGGCGGGTGCGCTGACCGCCCCTTGGGTGAGCGTCGCGACACCACGGAGGTACTGACGTACAGCGCCTCGAACCGTGTGCGCACGGGGCGACGGATCTCCCCACTCGATCGAGTGGATCTTGCTGCCCGTGTACGCGATTCGGGCCGGGAAGCGTGTCCGACGACGCGATCATTCGGCGGTGATCTCATCGATTCGGACGGCCCACCGTCCCAAGTCCCTGCTCCCTGCCGGGCTCGGTTTACTCGCTCTCGTCACGCTGCTCCCCGCCGTACCGGCCGCCGCGGCACCCGCGCGGGACGCATCTCCCCGGGCCGGGGCGCAGGCGCCGGGCCGCCTCACGACCCCGGCCGAACGCAGGACCGCCGCCCGCCTCGACGCGTTGGGGGACAACCCGGCGCGGCTCAAGGCGTTCTTCGCGGCGTTGCCCAAGGGCGGCGACCTCCACAACCACCTCTCGGGCGCGGTCACCACCGAGTACCTGATCCAACTCGCGGGCGAGAACGGCCTGTGCATCGATGCCACGGACACCGCGGTGCGCCCGCCCTGTGGACCGGGCACCCGGCCGGCCGCCGACGCCCGCACGGACGCGGAGTTCCGTCAGCGGATCGTCCGCGCCTGGTCGATGCAGGATTTCCCCGCCGACCAGTCCGGCCACGACCACTTCTTCGACACCTTCGGCAAGTTCGGCGAGGCGACGCGCGACCGCGGCAAGATGCTCGCCAACGTCGCCAACACCGTCGTGGAGCAGAACCAGTTCTACCTGGAGACCCTGGTCACCCCCGCGTCGGACTCCGCGAAGAAGCTCGCCGATTCCGTGGGCTACGACGCCGACCTCGCCGCCTTCCACCGCAAGCTGGTCGGCGGCGGAAAGCTCGACGGGGTCGTCGCCGAGGCCGTACGCGAGGCGGATGCCGCCGACGCCCAGTTCCGGGAGGCGGCGCACTGCGACACCGACCGCCCCGACCCCGGCTGCCGCCTTCCCGTCCGGTGGATCTCCCAGGTTTCCCGCGGGAGTTCGAACGAACGCGTCTTCACCCAGATGGCGCTCGGCATGCGACTCGCGGAGCGCGACCCGCGGTTCGTCGCCGTCAACCTCGTCCAGCCGGAGGACGGGGAGAGCGCCCTGCGCAACTACCGCCTCCAGATGCGGATGCTCCAGTACCTGCGGACCCAGTACCCGGACGCCCGCCTCACCCTGCACGCCGGTGAGCTGACCCCCGGCCTGGTCAAGCCCGAGGACCTGACGTTCCACATCCGTGAGGCCGTCCTCGTCGCCGGAGCCGAACGCATCGGCCACGGCGTCGACCTGGTCCACGAGGACGACTGGCGGCAGCTCGCCCGGACGATGGCCCGGCGCGATGTCGCCGTCGAGGTGCCGTTCAGCAGCAACAAGCAGATCCTGGGCGTCGCGGGCGACGACCACCCGTTCAACGCGTACCGCCGCTACGGCGTCCCGGTGGTCCTGGCCACCGACGACCCCGGCGTCTCGCGCATCGACATCAGCCACGAGTACCAGTACGCCCGCGCCACCTACGGCCTGGGCTACACCGAGCTGAAGGACCTGGCGCGCGCCTCGCTGACGTACGCCTTCCTCGACGGCGGCAGCCTGTGGGCCACCGGCGCCGAGCGCTCCGGCTACCGCCCGGTGCGCGTCTGCGCCGGATCCCGGCCGGGCATCGCGCCTCCCGCCCCCGCCTGCGCCCGCTATCTCGCGGACAACGCGAAGGCGGCCACCGAGTGGCGTCAGGAAGCGGCCTTCGCCGCATTCGAACGCCGTCAGGGCGGGGCGCGCTGATCCCTCGCCACCGCTGACCGTCCGACGACCGGGGGGCGGGATCGTGCAGGGCGGCCCAGGGCCGCGCACGGTCCCGCCCGCCCCGTAGGACGCGCGGCCCGCCCGGCCCACGGCTACGCTCGCGGCATGGGAGAGAGCGGAGAGGACGAGACCGCCGAGCCGCCCGCGGACCGGGGAACGCCCGACGCGGATCACGCCCGGCTCGCCGTGACCGTGGACGCCTGGTCCGCCGCGATCGTCTCGAACGACGTGACACGGATGGCGGCCTTCATGGCGGACGAGTGGGTCATCGTCTCCGAGTCCGGCATCACGGACCGGGACACGTTCCTCGGTTATGTCGAGTCCGGCGACCTGACCCACTCGGCGATGGCGGCCATCAGCCCGCCGAGGGTCCGAGTCCACGGCGACACCGCCACGATCACGGCACGGATGACGAACACGGCCCACTACGGCGGCCGCCGTTTCGACGCCGACGAATGGGTCACGGACGTTCTCGTCCGGCGTGAGGGCCGCTGGCTGTGCGTGCTCACCCACATCACGCCCGCCGCCCGGCCGGACGACGCCTCCGCCGCATGAGCCGGACCACCGGACCCACCCGTCCGAAGAGGCGCCTGGGCTACCCGGCCGCCGCGGCCGTCTTCGCCATCGGCATGGCGGGCACCACCCTGCCCACCCCGCTCTACGGCCTCTACCGGGAACAGCTCGGCTTCTCCGAGCTGATGGTGACGGTGGTCTTCGCCGTCTACGCCCTCGGAGTGATCGCCACCCTGCTGCTCGCCGGGAACGTCTCCGACGAGGCGGGGCGGCGGCCCGTTCTCCTGGCCGCCCTGGGCTTCTCGGCGGCCAGCGCCCTCTGCTTCCTCTTCGAGGGCGGGCTCCCCGCCCTGTTCGCCGGCCGCCTCCTCTCCGGGTTCGCCGCCGGACTGCTGAGCGGCGCGGCGACGGTCACGGTGATGGAGCTGGCCCCGCCGGGGCGCGCGGCCAGGGCCGGGCTGGCCGCGACCGCCGCGAACATGGGCGGCCTGGGGTGCGGCCCGCTCCTGTCGGGACTCCTCGCCGAGTACGCCCCCTGGCCCCTGCGGCTCCCCTTCGTCGTGCACCTGGCGCTGATCGCCGTGGCCGCCGCGCTGACCTGCCTCCTGCCCGAGACGGTCACCTCCCGCGTCCGCCGATTCCGGCTGCGGCCGCAGGGCCTCGCCGTCCCGCCCGAGGTGCGCGGGGTGTTCGCCGCTTCGGCGCTGGCCGCCTTCGCCGGGTTCTCCCTGCTGGGTCTCTTCACGGCGGTCGCCCCCGCCTTCGTGGCCGAGACGCTCGACGTCCACAATCTGGCCCTGACCGGACTCGTCGTCTTCTCCGTCTTCCTCGCCTCCACGGCCGGGCAGGCGCTCATGGGACGGGTCGGCGAGCGCCGTGCCCTGCCGGGCGGCTGCTTCGTGCTGGTCGGCGGACTCGTGCTGGTGGGTGCGTCGTTGCTGTTCGCCTCACTGCCGCTGCTCGTCGCCGGTGCGCTCTGCGGCGGCCTCGGCCAGGGGCTGGCGTTCCGCGGCGCGGTGACGGCGATCAGCGCGGCGGCGCCGCCCGAGCACCGGGCCGCGACCGTGTCCGCCTTCTTCGTCATCGCCTACCTGGGCATCTCCCTGCCCGTCGTCGGCGTCGGCGCCCTCACCCTCGGCATCGGACTCAGGAACGCCGGACTGACCTTTTCCGGCTGTGTGCTGGCGCTGGCCCTGGGCGTCGGCCTGTACCTGGCGCGGCGGCCTCCCGCACTCCGCTGACGTACCGGGGAACGGTCCTCGCCGACGTACCCGAAAACCACTGCCGCACCCGCCGATCATGGTGCGAGACTGGCTCCGTGGACACAGCGACGCGCTTGAGGCAGACGGTCATCGCCTGGGCCGCGGGCGATACGGACACACCGGCGCCCGCCGAGGCCGCGGCCGCCCGCGACCTGGCGGCCGACCTGGGCCTGCGCACCGTGGTGCTCGTGGAGGGCGTCAGCGACCGGGCGGCCGTCGAGGCGCTGGCCGAACGCCAGGGGCGCGACCTGACCGCCGAGGGCGCCGTGGTCGTACCGCTCGGAGGCGCCACCAGCATCACCCGGTACCTGCGCCTCCTGGGGCCCGACGGACTCGACGTCCGGCCCGCCGGCCTGTGCGACGCGGCGGAGCAGCGGTTCTTCCTCCAGGGCCTGGAGCGGACCGGCTTCGGCACCGCCCGCACCCCCGAGGACCTGGAGACGCTGGGCTTCTTCACCTGCCACGCCGACCTGGAGGACGAGCTGATCCGGGCGCTGGGCACCGACGGCGTCCAGCAGGTCATCGACGACCAGGGCGACCTGCGCACCTTCCGGCTCTTCCAACGGCAGCCCGCCCAGCGGGAGCGGCCCGTCGAGGCGCAGCTGCGGCGGTTCATGGGGACCATCGGCGGCCGCAAGGAGCACTACGCGCGAGCGCTGACGGAAGCGCTGGACCCGGTACGTCTGCCACGCCCGCTGGACGGACTCCTCGCCCACCTCTGACCGACGGCCCCGGCCGCCCCGGGACTCAGCGCGGGGCGAGGCTGGAGCGGCGCACCACCAGCTCCGGCTGCAGCACCACCCGCCGGTGCTCGTGCGGCACGTCCGCCGCCCCGGCCCCGGTCTCCTCCAGGAGCAGACCCGCCGCCAGCGCCCCCATCGTCGCCGCCGGCTGCCGTACGGACGTGAGCGGCACGGCGGCCGCCGCCGCGAACTCGATGTCGTCGTACCCCACCAGCGCCAGATCGCCCGGAACGGAGACCCCGGCCGCGAACAGGGACTGCAGCACGCCCAGGGCCAGCAGGTCGTTGGCGCAGAACACGGCGGTCGGACGGTCGGAGAGCCCCAGCAGCCGGGCCCCCGCGTCCCGCCCCGCCGCCACGTCGAGCCGTTCCGTGGGCAGCTCCCGCAGCGCCTCCGGGCCCAGGCCCGCCTCCGCGAGCGCGGCGAGCGCTCCCGTACGGCGGTCCCGGACCTGGTTGAAGCCGGGCGGCCCGCTCACATACGCGATGGAGCGGTGCCCGGCGTCCAGCAGATGCCGTACGGCCAGGGCCCCGCCCGCCACGTCGTCGACCGACACCGAGCACTCGGTGGTTCCCTCGGCGACCCGGTCGACGAGGACGAACGGGATGTCGTGCCGCCGGAACGCCTCGATGTTCCGGCCGGTCGCGTCGGCGGGGGTGAGCAGCACGCCCCGGACCCGCTGTTCCGCGAAGAGCGACAGATACTCCGCCTCCTCGCCGGGGCTCTGCGCACTGTTGCAGACCATGACACCGAGCCCCGCCTCGCGCGCGGCCCGCTCCGCCCCGCGCGCCACGTCCACGAAGAACGGGTTGCCCATGTCGAGGACCAGCAGCCCCATGATCCGGCTGCGCCCCGCCCGCAACTGCCGCGCCGACTCGCTCCGGACGTATCCGAGCCGGTCGATCGCCGACAGGACGCGGGCCCGGGTGTCGGAACCGACCGCGTCCGGGCGGTTGATGACGTTGGAGACCGTGCCCACCGATACTCCGGCGACCCGGGCCACGTCCTTGATACCCACCGACCGGGCCATCAGACGGAGACCTCCAGAGGGGCGAGGGACGCGGAACGAACCCTCAGCCTATCCGCGCGCATCAGAAGTCGAAGTCGTCGATGTTGTCCTTGTCGAACACCGTCGGCTTGCCGAGGTCGACCACCCCGTCCTTCCCGATCGTGTACGTACCCAGGTCGCCCGCCTCGAAGGTCTGGCCTTCCTTGCCCGTGATCTGCCCGGACGCCAGCGCGATCGAGGTGTGGCCGGCCAGCTCGCCGAGCTTCGCCGGGTCCCACAGCTCGAACGCCTCGACGGTGCCGTTCTTCACGTACGAGCGCAGGTCGTTGGGGGTACCGAGGCCGGACAGCTTCACCTTGCCGCGGTACTTCGAACCGGACAGGTACTGCGCCGCCGCCTTGATGCCGACCGTGGTCGGCGAGACGATCCCGGCGAGCTTCGGGTGTTCCTGGAGCAGCCCCTGAGTCTGCTGGAAGGATTGCTGGGCGTCGTCGTTGCCGTACGCCACCTTCACCAGCTTCACGTCCTTGTACTTCGGGTCCTTCAGCTCGTCCTTCATGTAGTCGATCCACAGGTTCTGGTTCGTCGCGGTCTGGGCGGCGGACAGGATCGCGATCTCGCCCTTGTAGCCGATCTGCTCGGCGAGCAGCTGGACCTGGGTACGGCCCAGGTCCTCCGCCCCCGCCTGCGAGATGAACACATGGCGGCAGTCGGTCTTGGTGTCGGAGTCGTACGTGACGACCTTGACGCCGTTCTTCATGGCCTGCTTGAGCGCGGTGCACAGCGCGCCCGGGTCCTGCGCGGACACGGCGATGGCGTCGACCTGCTGCTGGGTGAGGGTGTTGACGTAGGAGACCTGGCCGGAGGTGTCGGTGGCGCTGGTCGGGCCGACCTCCTTGAAGGTGGACCCCAGCGCCTCGACGGCCTTCTGCCCGCCCTTGTCGGCGGTGGTGAAGTAGGGGTTGTTGACCTGCTTGGGCAGGAATCCCACGGTCAGGCCCTTCTTGGTGGGCGCGTCCGGGTCCGCCTCACCGGCCGAGGCGGCCGAGCCGCTCTCCTTCTTCACATCGCTCTTGGTGGTGCCCCCGCAGGCGGTGACGGCGAGCGCGAGGGAGGTGACGGCCGCGAGGGCCGCACAGGTGCGGCGGATCGATGACGTACGCATGGCAGGGTCCTTTGCGGGAGAGGGGCGGGGATGACGGACGGTTACGGGGTCGGAGCCGAGGCCGGGGTCGGAGCCGAGGCGGCCCGTCGCCCCGCCCTCGCCACGGCGATCTGCCGCCCGACGCGCGGGCCGAGCACGGAGACGACGAGCAGCACGCCGGTGACGACGATCTGCGACTGTGCGGAGACGTCGCCCAGGCTCATCACGTTCTGCAGCGCCCCGAGCAGGAACACGCCCGCGATCGCGCCGCCGAGCGTGCCCTTGCCTCCGTCGAAGTCGATACCGCCGAGCAACACAGCGGCCACGACGGACAGTTCGAGGCCGGTGGCGTTGTCGAAGCGGGCGCTGGCGTAGTGCAGCGCCCAGAACACGCCGGTGAGGGAGGCCATCAGGCCGGTCACCGTGAACAGGATCAGCTTCTGCCGCTTCACCCGCACGCCCGCGAACCTGGCCGCCTCCTCGTTGGCCCCGGTGGCGAACAGGGAGCGCCCGAACGGCGTCGCGTGCAGGGCGAGTACGGCGACGGCCAGCAGCGCCAGGAACGGCACGAGGGCGTACGGGACGAACGTGTCGCCGATCCGGCCGGCGGCGAAGTCCAGGTAGGGCGTGGGGAAGTCGGTGACGGCGTCCGAGCCCAGCACGATCTGCGCGATGCCCCGGTAGGCGGCCAGCGTTCCGATGGTGACCGCGAGCGACGGCAGCCCGAGCCGGGTGACGAGCAGCCCGTTGACCAGTCCGCAGACCACGCCGAGCAGCAGACAGACCGGGATGATCGCCTCGATCGGCAGACCCTGGTTCCACAGCGCCCCCATCACCGCCCCCGAGAGACCGGCCGTGGACGCCACCGACAGATCGATCTCGCCGGAGACGACCAGCAGGGTCATGGGCAGGGCGATCAGGGCGATGGGCAGGGTGTTGCCGATCAGGAACGACAGGTTGAGGGTGTTGCCGAAACCGTCGACGAAGCCGAAGGAGAGCAGCAGCACCACGATCAGGAGAGCGCCGACGACCGTGTCCCAGCGGACGGCGCGCGCGAGTGCGGAGTCAGCCATGGCGGGCGTTCCTCTTCTTCAGTGCGGACGCCACGCGCAGGGCGACGATCCGGTCGACCGCGATGGCGAGGATGAGCAGGAAGCCGTTGATCGCGAGCACCCATACGGAGCTGACGCCGAGCGCCGGCAGCACGCTGTTGACCGAGGTCAGCAGCAGCGCGCCGAGCGCCGCGCCGTAGACCGTGCCGGACCCGCCGGTGAAGACCACGCCGCCGACCACGACCGCGCTGACGACGGTGAGTTCGTAACCGGTGCCGGTGCCCGAGTCGACGTTCCCGAAGCGTGCCAGATACAGCGCGCCCGCGAGTCCGGCCAGCGCCCCGCAGAAGGTGTAGGCGAGCAGGATCCGCCGGCGTACCGGAATCCCCGCCAGCCGCGCCGCCTCCGGGTTGGAGCCGAGCGCGTACAGCTCGCGCCCGCTGCCGAAGTGCTTGAGGTAGTACGCCGTCGACACCAGCAGGGCCAGCGCGATCATCGCGAGCCAGGGCACCGCCGAGATGCCGCCCGAGCCGAAGTCCACGAAACCGCCCGGCAGATCGGCCGCCGTGATCTGCCGCGAGCCGACCCAGATCGAGTCGATGCCCCGGATGATGTAGAGCGTGCCCAGCGTCACGACCAGTGCGGGCACCTGGCCCAGGCTGACGAGCAGCCCGTTCAGCAGCCCGAAGCCGACGCCCAGCAGCACGGCCAGGGTCACGGCCACCACCGGGTGCCCGCCGCCCTGGAGATACGTACCGGCGGCGAAGGCGCTGATGCCGAGCGTCGAGCCCACGGACAGGTCGACGTTGCGGGTGATGAC
Source organism: Streptomyces sp. NPDC091289 (assembly GCF_044757365.1). Taxonomy (NCBI): domain Bacteria; kingdom Bacillati; phylum Actinomycetota; class Actinomycetes; order Kitasatosporales; family Streptomycetaceae; genus Streptomyces; species Streptomyces sp. NPDC091289. Next base: position 277,421 of record NZ_JBIVUT010000001.1, on the reverse strand, counting down.
CACCAGCGACTGGCCGGTGGCGACCAGCATCAGGATCGTGGCGTTGAGCAGCAGGTCCTTGATGCCCTGCTCGGAGAGGAACGCGCTGTTGCCCATCTGGGTGAGGGCGAGCATCGCCAACAGCACGAGCAGGATGGCGAGTTCCCGCATCTTGAAGACGCGGTCCACCAGCCGGGTGCTGCTGGAGGCGGGGATCGGCGCGACGGGCGCCGGTTCGGTCGTCGTCACCGTCATGCGGCGGCCCTCCCGGTGGCAGCGGCCATCACGGTCTCCTCGGTGGCGTCGGAACGAGGGATCTCGGCGGTGAGGCGGCCCTCGTGCATCACCAGCACCCGGTCGGCCATGCCGAGGATCTCGGGCAGGTCGGAGGAGATCATCAGCACCGCCACCCCGTCGGCTGCCAGCGCGCTCAGCAGCCGGTGCACCTCCGCCTTGGTGCCGACGTCGATCCCGCGCGTCGGCTCGTCGACGATCAGCACGGCGGGCCCGGTGGCCAGCCACTTGGCCAGGACCACCTTCTGCTGGTTGCCGCCGGACAGGGTGGACACCGCGTCGGCGATCCGGGCGTACTTCACCTGGAGCCGGACCGCCCAGTCGAGCGACCGGCTGCGTTCCGCGCCCCGGTCCATCAGCCCCGCCTTCCGGGTGGCGCGCAGACCGGTGAGGCCGATGTTCCGCTCGATGGACATGCCCATCACCAGGCCCTGGGCCCGCCGGTCCTCGGGCACCAGGGCGAGGCCGGCGGCCATGGCGGTGGACGGGGCGCCGTTGACGAGCGCCCGCCCGGCCACCTCGACCTCGCCGGCGTCCCACCGGTCGATGCCGAAGACCGCCCGCGCCACCTCCGTACGTCCGGCGCCGACCAGACCCGCCATGCCGACGATCTCGCCGCATCGCACGTCGAAGGAGACGTCGGTGAACACGCCCTCGCGGGTGAGGCGGCGGACGCTGAGGGCGACCTCGCCGGCCTCGACGTGCTGCTTCGGGTAGAGCTCGTCCAGGTCCCGGCCGACCATCCGGCGGACCAGGTCCTCCTCGGCCATGCCCGCCAGCGGTTCACTGGCGATCAGGGCCCCGTCCCGCAGGGTGGTGACCCGTTCGCAGATCCGGAAGATCTCCTCCAGCCGGTGCGAGATGAACAGCACGGCGGCCCCTTGCTCGCGCAGTGCGCGGACCACGCCGAACAGCCGGGCCACCTCGCTGCCGGTCAGGGCGGCCGTCGGCTCGTCCATGATCAGGACGCGGGCGTCGAAGGAGAGGGCCTTGGCGATCTCGACGATCTGCTGGTCCGCGATCGACAGGCCGCGCGCCGGACGGTCGGGGTCGAGCTCGACCCCGAGCCGGCGCATCAGGGCGGCCGTCGCGGTCCGGGTGGCCCGGTGGTCGATCCGGCCGAGCGTCCGACGGGGCTGACGGCCCATGAAGATGTTCTCGGTGATCGACAGGTCGGGGAAGAGCGTGGGCTCCTGGTAGATGACGGCGATGCCGGCGTCCCGGGCGTCGGCGGGGCCGTGGAAGGTGGCCGGCTCGCCGTCCAGCAGGAGCTGACCGGCATCGGGCCGGTGCACTCCGGCGAGCGTCTTGATCAGAGTGGACTTGCCCGCGCCGTTCTCGCCGGCGAGGGCGTGGACCTCGCCGGGGAACAGGTCGAGGGACACGTCCCGCAGGGCTCGTACGGCGCCGAAGGACTTGGAGACGTCCCTCAGTGCCAGCACGGGGGCCGGATCCTTGGCGGACCGGTGGGTCATCGGGGGCTCCTCGACGATGCGGAGGGCGTCCTCACGGCATCGTGAAAGGTTTCAAATGAGTTGCCGGGACGTTAGGCAGGTCCCTCGGGTCGCGTCAATGGGGGTGAACGGAAATTCTCGATCGCCCCTTGTATCCGAGAGGTTCTGTGAGGTCCGGGCTGCCGGAAGGGTTGACAGCCCTCAGGGGTGCTCCTAACTTCAACCCGCATGAATCGTTTCAGATTCATTCGCGTTCACACCGAAGTCACAGGAGCGACGAAGTGACCGAGCCCGCCACGGTGAAGGCCGCCCTCATGTCCCAGGCCATCGAGACTCCCTCATGGGCGTACGGGAATTCAGGGACCCGCTTCAAGGTCTTCGCCCGGCCCGGCGTGCCCCGCACCCCCCAGGAGAAACTGGACGACGCGGCGAAGGTGCACGAGTTCACCGGAGCCGCACCCACCGTCGCCCTCCATATTCCCTGGGACACGGTCGACGACTACGCGGCCCTCGCCGGGCACGCCCGCGACCGGGGCCTCACCCTCGGGGCCGTCAACGCCAACACCTTCCAGGACGACGACTTCCGGCTCGGCAGCGTCTGCCACCCGGAGGCCGCCGTACGCCGCAAGGCGCTGGACCACCTTCTGGCCTGCGTCGACATCATGGACGCGACAGGATCCCGGGACCTCAAGCTGTGGTTCGCGGACGGCACCAACTACCCCGGGCAGGACGACATCCGCGAGCGGCAGGACCGGCTCGCCGAGGCACTGACCGCCGTGTACGAACGGCTCGGCGACGACCAGCGGATGCTCCTGGAGTACAAGCTGTTCGAGCCCGCCTTCTACACGACCGACGTCCCGGACTGGGGCACGGCGTACGCCCACTGCCTGAAGCTCGGCCCGAAGGCGCAGGTCGTCGTGGACACCGGTCACCACGCACCGGGCACCAACATCGAGTTCATCGTCGCGACCCTGCTGCGCGAGGGTCGGCTCGGGGGATTCGACTTCAACTCCCGCTTCTACGCCGACGACGACCTGATGGTCGGGGCGGCCGACCCCTTCCAGCTCTTCCGCATCATGTACGAGGTCGTGCGCGGCGGCGGGCTCACCGCGGACGTCGCCTTCATGCTCGACCAGTGCCACAACATCGAGGAGAAGATCCCCGCGATCATCCGCTCGGTGATGAACGTGCAGGAGGCCACCGCGAAGGCGCTCCTCGTGGACCGCGAGGCCCTGGCCGCCGCCCAGCGCGCCGGCGACGTCCTGGAGTCCAACGCCGTGCTCATGGACGCCTACAACACCGACGTACGTCCCCTGCTCGCCGAGATCCGCGAGGAACAGGGCCTCGACGGCGACCCGATGGCCGCCTACCGGCGCTCCGGCTGGGCGACGAAGACCGCCGAGGAGCGGATCGGCGGACAGCAGGCGGGCTGGGGGGCGTAGGCCTTCGGCCCTCGCCGCGCCCCAAGCCCGACGGCCCTCACCGCGCCCCACACCCGACGGGCCATGCCCTGCCCGGCCCCACGCCCCGACCGCCTCTTTGCCGCCCCTGAGCGAAGGACACCGAGGAACCCATGGCACTCCACCCCGAAGCCGCAGCACTCCTGGCCCGCTCCCACCGGCTCGGCTCCGACCCGCGCAACACGAACTACGCAGGCGGCAACGCCTCGGCCAAGGGCCCCGCGCCCGACCCGGTCACCGGCGACGACGTCGAGCTGATGTGGGTCAAGGGCTCCGGCGGCGACCTCGGCACCCTCACCGAGGAAGGGCTCGCCGTACTCCGCCTCGACCGGCTCCGCGCCCTGCGAGGCGTCTACGCGGGCGAGGAGCGCGAGGACGAGATGGTCGCCGCGTTCGACTACTGCCTGCACGGCAAGGGCGGCGCGGCCCCCTCCATCGACACTGCCATGCACGGCCTCGTCGACGCCCCGCACGTCGACCATCTGCACCCCGACTCCGGGATCGCGCTCGCCTGCGCCGCCGACGGGGAGAAGCTGACCGCCGACTGCTTCGGCGACACGGTCGCGTGGGTTCCCTGGCGGCGTCCCGGCTTCCAGCTCGGCCTGGACATCGCCGCGGTCAAGGACGCGAACCCGGAGGCCATCGGCTGTGTCCTGGGCGGCCACGGCATCACCGCCTGGGGCGGGACGTCCGAGGAGTGCGAGGCCAACGCGCTCCACATCATCCGCACCGCCGAGACGTTCCTGGCCGAGCGCGGCAGGCCCGAGCCGTTCGGACCAGTCCTCGACGGGTACGAGGCGCTGCCCGAGGCGGAGCGCCGCGAGCGGGCCGCCGCCCTCGCCCCGTACGTACGCGGCCTGGCCTCCCGGGACCGCCGCCAGGTCGGGCACTTCGACGACTCCGAAGCGGTCCTGGACTTCCTCGCCCGCGCCGAACACCCGAGGCTCGCGGCACTGGGCACCTCCTGCCCGGACCACTTCCTCCGCACGAAGGTCAGGCCCCTGGTCCTCGACCTGCCGCCCACCGCTGAACTCGACGAGGCCGTACGGCGTTTGGGCGAACTGCACGCCGCCTACCGGGAGGAGTACGCCGCCTACTACACCCGCCACGCGGAGCCCGGCTCGCCCCCGATGCGGGGTGCGGACCCGGCGATCGTGCTGATCCCCGGAGTGGGGATGTTCAGCTTCGGCAAGGACCAGCAGACCGCCCGCGTGGCGGGGGAGTTCTACCGCAACGCGATCAACGTGATGCGTGGCGCGGAAGCCGTCTCCTCCTATGCGCCGATCGAGGAGTCGGAGAAGTTCCGCATCGAGTACTGGGCGCTGGAGGAGGCCAAACTCCGGCGGATGCCGAAGCCGATGCCGCTGGCCACCCGGGTCGCCCTGGTGACCGGCGCGGGCAGCGGCATCGGCAGGGCCATCGCCCGCCGCCTCGTCGCGGAGGGCGCCTGCGTGGTCGTCGCGGACCTGGACCAGGAGAGCGGGGTCGTCGTCGCCGAGGAGCTGGGCGGCCTGGACCGGGCGGTGGCCGTCACGGTCGATGTCACCAGCGAGGAGCAGATCGCGGCCGCCTTCGACGCGGCGGCGCTCGCCTTCGGCGGCGTCGACCTGGTGGTGAACAACGCGGGCATCTCCATCTCCAAGCCGCTCGCGGAGACCACGGCCCGGGACTGGGACCTCCAGCACGCCATCATGGCCCGGGGCTCCTTCCTGGTCTCGCGCGAGGCCGCCCGTGTCATGCGCGCCCAGGGCTTCGGCGGCGACCTCGTCTACATCGCCTCCAAGAACGCCGTCTTCGCCGGCCCGAACAATGTCGCCTACTCCGCCGCCAAGGCCGACCAGGCCCACCAAGTGCGCCTGTTGGCCGCCGAGTTGGGCGGGGACGGCATCCGCGTCAACGGCGTCAACCCGGACGGCGTCGTGCGCGGCTCAGGCATCTTCGCCGGCGGATGGGGGGCGCAGCGCGCCGCGACGTACGGGATCGAGGAGGAGAAGCTCGGCGAGTTCTACGCCCAACGCACCCTCCTCAAGCGCGAGGTGCTGCCCGAACACGTCGCGAACGCCGTCTTCGCCCTGACCGGTGGCGAGTTGACCCACACCACCGGCCTCCACATCCCCGTCGACGCCGGGGTCGCCGGGGCCTTCCTGCGATGAGCGTCGCCGGTACGCAGACCTTCGCGGCCGTCGACCTCGGCGCGTCCAGCGGGCGGGTCATGGTCGGCCGCGTCGGCCCGGACATCCTGCACCTCACCGAGTCCCATCGCTTCGCCAACCGGCCCGTACGCCTGCCCGAAGGCCTGCGCTGGGACATCCTCGGCCTGTACGGGGGCGTCCTGGACGGGCTGCGCGCGGCGGGCCCGGTCGACTCCGTCGGCATCGACAGCTGGGCCGTGGACTACGGCCTCCTCGACGCCGACGGCGCCCTGCTCGGCAACCCCGTCCACTACCGGGACGCCCGCACCGAGGGGGTGCCCGAGCAGGTGTGGGCCACGGTCCCGCCCGGTGACCTCTACCGCGCCACCGGCATCCAGTACGCCCCGTTCAACACGCTCTACCAACTCGTGGCCGCTCGCAAAACCCCGCAGCTGTCGTCCGCCGCACGTCTGTTGCTGATCCCCGACCTGATCGCGTACTGGCTCACGGGGGAGCAGGGCACCGAGCTCACCAACGCCTCCACCACCCAGCTCATCGACCCGCGCACCGGCGACTGGAACCACGACCTGGCCGACCGTCTCGGTATCGACCTCGCCCTCTTCGCCCCGCTGCGCCGCCCCGGCGACCCGGCGGGCGCGCTGCTCCCGGCGGTCCAGGAGCAGACCGGGCTGCCGGGCCCCGTACCCGTGACGGCCGTCGGCTCGCACGACACCGCATCGGCGGTCGCCGCCGTCCCGGCCGGGCGGGGAGAGCGGTTCGCCTACCTCTGCACCGGAACCTGGTCCCTCGCCGGCCTCGAACTCGACGCCCCCGTCACCACGGAGGCGAGCCGTGCCGCGAATTTCACCAACGAGCTGGGCATCGACGGCACCGTGCGATTCCTGCGCAACATCATGGGCTTGTGGCTGCTCCAGGAGTGCATGCGCACCTGGGGCCGGGAGGACGTCACCCCTCTGCTCGCCGAAGCCGCACGCGCGCCCGCCCTGCGGTCCGTGGTGGATGCCGCCGCACCTGAATTCCTGGCCCCCGGAGACATGGCCGAACGCATCGCGGCCGCCTGCCGGGCGACCGGCCAGCCCGAGCCCGCGACTCCGGGCGCGACCACGCGCTGCATCCTCGACTCGCTGGCCCTCGCCCACCGGCGCGCGATCCACGAGGCGCAGCGCCTGGCCGACCGCGCGGTCGACGTGGTGCACATCGTCGGAGGAGGGGCGCGTAACGCCCTGCTCTGCCAACTCACGGCCGATGCCTGCGGTCTGCCGGTGGTCGCGGGCCCCGCGGAAGCGGCCGCGCTCGGCAACGTCCTCGTCCAGGCGCGGGCCCACGGCCTGCCCGGCGACCTCGACTCGGTGCGTGAACTCATCGTCCGCACGCAGCCCTTGACCCGCTACGAGCCGTCGGGTGACCCGGCGGCCTGGGAGGCGGCGGCGCGCCGCGTCGACGGCGCGCACCCCCTGTATTCCTGACCCCGCTCCATCCCCTGTCCCCTCGCCGAATCGGAGCCGAGTGTGATCAGCAGACGACGACTGCTCAGCACGACTGCCACCGCCCTGGGAACCACCCTCATCGCCGGAGCCATCCCGCCCGCGCAGGCCGCCGAACGCGGCGCGGCCGGCGCGGCCGGAGCGAAGTCGCTGCGGGTGAGCGGCGCGACCGCCGAGTACGTCCGGCGCCCGCTCGGCATTGGCGCCACCCGCCCGCGTCTCAGCTGGCCGCTGGCCGCCACCGAGCCCGGACGCAGCCAGAGCGCGTACCAGATACGCGTCGCCCTCAGCGAACGCGCCCTGGCCCGCCCCGACGTCTGGGACAGCGGCAAGGTCGCATCCCCGGATTCCGCCCAGGTGACCTACGGCGGACCGGAGTTGCGCTCCCGTACCCGCTACTACTGGACCGTACGGGTCTGGGACGACGAGGGTCGGGCCTCCGCCTGGTCCGAGCCCACGTGGTGGGAGACGGGCCTCAACGAGGCGTCGGACTGGTCGGCGCGCTGGATCGGGGCCCCGGCCGCCCTCGTCGGCGCGCCCGACCTGGATTCGGCCTCCTGGATCTGGTTCCCGGAAGGCGATCCGGCGACGAACGCTCCGGCCGCGACCCGCTGGTTCCGGGGCGCGTTCGACGTACCCGAGGGCGTGACCCGGGCCCGGCTCGTGCTCACCGCCGACGACGGATACGTAGCCCATCTGGACGGAGCCGAGGTCGCCCGGGCCGAGGCGGACCAGGCCGCCGAGACCTGGCGGCGCCCGTCGCTCACCGACGTCACCGCCCACCTCACCCCCGGCCGCCATGTGCTCGCCGTCGCCGCGACCAACGACGTGGCCGGCCCCGCCGGGCTGCTCGGGGCCCTGGAACTGACCACCGACGATGGCGTGCGCACCCTCACCACCGGGGACGACTGGAAGGCCATCGACGCCGAACCCGCAGGCGACTGGCGGGCCGTGGACTACGACGACGGATCCTGGCCCGCCGCCAAGGTCCTCGCCGCGTGGGGCTCCGGCCCCTGGGGCAAGGTGGCCCCGGCCTACGCCCCCGTCGCCCAGCTGCGCCACGAGTTCCGGCTGCGCCGCAAGCCGGTCGCACGCGCCCGGCTGTACTCCACCGCCCTCGGCCTGTACGAGGCCCACCTCAACGGTGAGCGCGTCGGCACGGACCGCCTCGCGCCCGGCTGGACCGACTACGCCAAGCGGATCCAGTACCAGACCCATGACGTCACCGAGCTGCTCACCGCCGGGGCCAACACCCTCGGCGTGGAGCTGGCGACGGGCTGGTACGCGGGCAACGTGGGTATGTTCGGCCCGCATCAGTACGGCGAACACCCCGCCTTCCTCGGCCAGTTGGAGGTTACCTACCGGGACGGGACGACCGAGCGGGTGCTGTCCGGTACCGATTGGCGGGCGGCCACCGGACCCATCACCCTGGCCGATCTCCTCACCGGCGAGAGCTACGACGCCCGCCGCGAGACGACCGGCTGGCTGCGCCCCGGCTTCGACGACGCCGACTGGGCGAAGGCGGTGCCCGCCGAGGAGGAGGTCACCGCCGAACTGGTGGCGGAGCCCGACGGGCCCTGCCGCGTCATCCAGGAGCTCAAGGCCCGGAAGATCACCGAACCCCGCCCCGGCGTCTTCGTCTTCGACCTCGGCCAGAACATGGTCGGCACACCGCGCCTGCGCGTCACCGGCCGCGCCGGCACCACCGTACGGCTGCGCCACGCCGAGGTGCTGAACCCCGACGGCACCGTCTACACCACCAACCTCCGTACCGCCGCGGCGACCGACCACTACACCCTCAAGGGCGGCGGCCGCGAGACGTACGAGCCCCGCTTCACCTTCCACGGCTTCCGTTACGTCGAAGTGACCGGCTACCCCGGCAGGCCGCCGCTGGACGCCGTCGTCGGACGGGTGATCCACACCGACGCGCCCCTCACCATGGAGTTCGAGACGAACGTCCCGATGCTCAACCAACTCCACAGCAACATCACCTGGGGTCTGCGCGGCAACTTCCTCTCCATCCCCACCGACACCCCCGCCCGCGACGAACGCCTGGGCTGGACCGGCGACATCAACGTCTTCGCGCCCACCGCCGCGTACGCGATGGAGTCGGGGCGCTTCCTCGGCAAATGGCTGAGCGACCTCCAGGACGACCAGACCACCGACGGGGCCTTCACCGACGTCGCACCCCATGTCGAGGGACTCGGCGCGGGCTCGGCCGGCTGGGGCGACGCGGGCGTCACCGTCCCCTGGGCCCTCTACCAGGCGTACGGCGACACCCAGGTCCTGGAGAAGGCCTGGCCCTCGATGCTGAAGTGGCTCGACTACCTGGAGGCGCACAGCAGCGGACGGCTGCGGCCCGCCACCGGCTACGGCGACTGGCTCAACATCGCCGACGACACCCCCAAGGACGTCATCGCCACCGCCTACTACGCCCACAGCGCCGACCTCGTCGCCCGCACCGCCCGCGTCCTGGGCGAGGACCCGGCCCCGTACACCGCACTGTTCGCGGAGGTCCGCGAGGCCTTCCGTACCGCGTACGTCACCGACGGCGGCCGGGTGAAGGGCGACACGCAGACCGCCTACGTCCTCGCGCTCTCCATGGACCTGCTGAGTGCGGCGGAACGCACCACCGCGGCCGACCGCCTCGTCGCCCTGATCGAGGCGAAGGACTGGCACCTGTCCACGGGCTTCCTCGGCACCCCGCGCCTGCTCCCCGTCCTCACCGACACCGGGCACACGGACGTGGCGTACCGCCTGCTGCTCCAGCGGACCTTCCCGAGCTGGGGCTACCAGATCGACCGCGGGGCCACGACGATGTGGGAGCGCTGGGACTCCATCAAGCCGGACGGAAGCTTCCAGGACGCCGGGATGAACTCCTTCAACCACTACGCGTACGGCTCGGTGGGGGAGTGGATGTACGCCCACATCACCGGCATCGCGCCCGCCGCCCCCGGCTTCCGCAAGATCACGGTCCGGCCCCGGCCCGGCGGCGGTATCACCCGAGCCCGGGGCAGGTTCACCTCCCTTCACGGCCCGGTCACCACCGACTGGAAGACGGAGAAGGGCCGTTTCCACCTGACCGTGAGCCTGCCCGTGAACACCACCGCCGACGTATGGATCCCGGCCGCCCGCGCCGAGGACGTCACGCACAGCGGCGCCCGGTTCCTGCGGATGGAGGACGGCTGCGCGGTCTTCGCCGTCGGCTCGGGCAACCACCGCTTCACGGCCTGAGTCCGCGGCTCCGGCTCCTCGTCCGGCGACCGGGCGAGGAGCCGGACCGGGCGATCGAACAGCTATTCTCACTGCGTGCTGGGAAACGGATTTGTTCTGCTGTGGGGATGCGCGGTGCTGGTCGCCGGGGTGGCCCTGGCCACCAACGTGCGTGGAGCGACCGACTGGTTCGAGGTGAAGGCCAACGCGCGGCGCACCTGGCCGCTCACCCTGACCCAGTATCGGATCGGCGGCGGCGTCATGGCGGTCATCGGCGCGGGTTTCGTGCTCGTGTCACTGGCAGGGTCCTGAGCCACCGAGCGTCACCGGCCCGGCGTTCCCTCCGCCGTGCCCGACGTCCGGTCGAGCTCCTGTGCCAGGTCGGCGAGTTCGATCACCTCCTCCTCGGTGAGGTGCCGCACCTCCCGGATCAGCGCAGCCACGTCCGCCACCTCCGGCGAGGGTCCGGCGCTCTGTGCCGGGATGCTCACTCCGGTCAGTGCGGCCGGCACGGCGACCGGCACGCCCAGCACCGCCGCGAAACCTCCGAGAAGCTCGGCGTCGAGTTCCTTCGCGCCGTCGCGGACCATCCGGATGGTCGAGGCCGCATTGCAGACGCCCGACATCAGGCACATGGTCTCGGCGACGGCCGACGGGTTCAGGTTGCGCAGAGCGAGCATGTACACCAGGAGCGAACCGAAACCCGGCGGCCCGGGGGCCGCGGGGGGCCGCTCCGGGGTCCGTGCGGGACGCGGCTGCCCGGCCAGCGCCCGGGCACGTGCGCGAAGGCGCTGCCGGTCGTGGGCGGGGAGGGACAGCGTGTGCTGCACCAGCGAAGAGCCCCAGCCGCCCGCCGCGCCTTCCAGGTCCAGCGCGTCCTCCGGCAGCGGGAGACCGGCGACGACAAGGAGGTCGTTGCCGTCCAGGCCGACCCGTCCGGCGAGGTCACGCAGGAACTCCTCGCCCGGAGGATGCCCGGGAGGAACCGCGATCTCCGCCAGCCGGGCCAGCCGCGCCACGAGGACGTCAGGGCTGGGGAACACCGATATCTCCATCGGCGCCACCTTAGCGGTCGGCTCCGGAAGTTCTTCGGGGGTTAGCCCCCGGGCCTGACGGGTGTGTTCACCGGTCGGCGTCGAAGGATACTGCGATGAAGCTCGACCACTGCGAGTTTGCCCAGTTCCGAGCCGCTGAGCAGTGGTGGTTTGCCGAGGTATTGCGTTCGCCCGATCTCCTTGTCGTCTTCACGTACAGTGCAGCCGGCAGGGGGTTCGGATCTGTGTTCGCAAAACGGGTCCTGGATGCCTGCTGTACGTGCCAAGAGTCGAACCGCAGGGCTGTGCGTCGCGTGCTCGTCGGAGACGCCCAGGTGTTTCAGAGAGGTTCATGCCCGCGTGGAGGCAGTCGTCGAGAGCGTTGACATGTCGCGCGATGCGCGTCTGGCGGCTCACAGTGCCGTCTCCACAGCACTGGCCCTGTGCAGTGATCTTGAACTGCGCGACCTCGTGGATGCGGCTGAGCCAATGGGATCCGGTATCGGCGGGACATCGGCGCTGCTGGACATCGGCGGGACCCCGGTCTTCGTCAAGCGGGTGCCGCTGAGCGATCTGGAAAGGCAGCCGGAGAACGTCCGGTCCACGGCGAACCTCTTCGAGCTACCTGCCTTCTCCCATTTCGGTGTCGGGGTCATCGGGGCGCCGGGCTTTGGGGCCTGGAGGGAGCTGGCCGTGCACACCATGACGACAAACTGGGTGCTCGCACAGGACTATGAAGGCTTCCCATTGATGTACCACTCGCGGGTCCTGCCGCACCCCGGGCAGTCGCTTCCCGAGGAACTGGCCGACGTGGAGAAGGCTGTCACCTACTGGGGAGGCGGATTGCAGGTGCGCCGCCGGATCGAGGCTCTGCGAGATTCCTCTGCGAGCATCGCACTGTTCCTGGAGTACATCCCCCAGAACCTGCACGACTGGCTGGGCGTCCAGGTCAAAGCCGGTGATGAGTCGGCCGAGAGGGCCTGCGCCATGGTCGTGAGGCAACTGCAGGCTGGGACCTCGTTCATGAACGCCCACGGTCTCCTGCACTTCGACGCCCACTTCCAGAACATCCTGACCGACGGTGAGCGTCTGTTCTTTGCGGACTACGGCCTTGCGATCTCCTCCCGGTTCGACCTGTCCAAGGAAGAGGACGACTTCTTTGCCGAACACCAGACCTATGACTGCTACTACTCCGCCACACATCTGGTGATCTGGCTGGTCACCGCCCTGTATGGGTACAGGGGGGAGGAGCGCAGTGCGTTCGTGCGCGCATGCGCCCAAGGGGAGCGCCCGGAGGGGATTCCGTCACAGGCCGCAGCGATCCTCACCCAGCACGCGCCGCTCGCCACGGTGATGACGGACTTCTACCGCAAGTTCCAACTGGAGAGCAGGCAGACCCCGTACCCGATGGAGGAGATCGGCCGGCTCGGCGGGTTGGGCAGCTCGTCCATCGTCTGATGGCCGAGCTGCCATCAGACGTCAGCGCCTGCGGCAGGCTGTGGCTGCCCTGATCCACTTCTGCCGATCGGCCTGCGTGCCTTGCCTGTTGCCACCGCGCGCCCGATAGTCCTGACCGCCGCCGAGCGGCATCGGCTGAAGAAGGCTGCCTACGGCCACAGGACCGAGTACCGGGACCGGGTACGGGCGCAGATCGTGCTCCTGGCGGCTCGGAGCAGGTCCAACGAGCGCATTGCCGTTGAGGCGGGAGTGCACGTCGACACGGTGCGCGCATGGCGAGGCCGGTTCGCCGACCTGGGTCTGCGCGGCCTGCTCGACCGTCAGCGCGCTGGCCGGCCCTCCCGTATTCACACTCCTGCAGGCCGCGCAGGTCAAAGCGTTGGCCTGCCAGCTTCCCGCTGAGACCGGCGCTCCGCTGTCGCGCTGGTCGTGCCCGGAACTGGCCCGCGAGGCCATGTCGCGGGGCATCGCCGCGTCGGTGTCGGCCTCCACCGTGCGCCGCTGGCTCGACCATGACGCGATCAAACCCTGGCAGCACTGCTCCTGGATCTTCATCACCGACCCCGACTTCCGACGGCGAGCTACTCGACGCGGACGAATACGTCATCAGTGCGGACGAGAAGACCTCCATTCCGGCCTGCTGCTGCCGCCCCACGCTTGCCCCGGGCCAGGCAAGAGCGATGCGGGTGAACCACACCTACGGCCGCGGCGGCGCGCTGGCCTACCTGGCCGCCTACGACGTCCGCCATGCGAAGGTGTTCGGCCGCACCGAGGCGCGCACCGGCATCGAGCCGTTCATGGCCGTGGTCGCCCAGGTCATGGGCCTGGAACCCTACGCCAGCGCGAAACGGGTTTTCTGGATCGTCGACAACGGTTCCTCTCACCGCGGCACGAAGGCTGCCGACCGGCTGGCTGCGGCATTCCCGAACGCGGTCCTGGTGCACACCCCGGTCCACGCCTCATGGCTGAACCAAGTGGAGATCTACTTCTCCGTGGTGCAGCGCAAGGTCGTCTCGCCCAACGACTTCACCAACCTGATCCAGGTCAGGGACCGGCTCCAAGAATTCGAAGACCGCTACAAGGCCACGGCACAGCCGTTCCAGTGGAGGTTCACCACCTCCGACCTGGACGATCTGCTGGCCAGACTCGACCGACACACCACCGATCACCAGGAAGAATCCTCCACCGCCCAGCCAGCCTGATCAACACCCGAAGGACTTCCGGAGCCGACCACTTAGCGATGGAGGCACCCTGGAGGACACACCCGCTGAAAGCCTTCCACGCCTATGCGTTGGGCCTCGTCGCCGTCACCCCTCGCGCCGCGACCGCCACAGCAGCCAGATGAAGTACGGGGCACCGATCACGGCCGTCAGCAGGCCGACCGGGATCTGCGCCGGAGCGATGATCGTCCGGCCGACCGTGTCGGACACGACCACCAGCAGCGCGCCGAGCAGCGCGCTCACCGGAATGACCCGCACATGACGCCGGCCCACCAGGGCGCGGGCCGCGTGCGGGGCGACGAGGCCGACGAACCCGATCACACCGACCGCCGCCACGGCTCCCGCCGTCAGGAGGACGGCCAGGCTCAGCAGACCCAGCCGGGTGGCCCCGATCCGCACGCCGAGCAGGGCGGGTGTCTCGTTGTCCAGCCCGATCAGGTCGAGTTCGCGCCGCATCATCACGAGGGCGGGCAGCGCGACGACGAGGCCGACCAGCACCGGGATCAGCTCGGGGAACGTCCGCCCGTACGTCGAACCGCCGAGCCAGGCCAGCGCCTTCGTCTCGTTGTGCGGGTCGGTGAGCACGATCAGCAGACTGACGAACGCGGCCGCGCCCGCCTGGACCCCGATGCCGATCAGCACCAGACGGTTCTGCTCCAGACCATGGCGGGCGGCAAGACCGAACACCAGCGCGGCGGCGGCCGTCGCACCGGCCAGCGCGGAGCCGCCGATCAGCCAGAAGCTCGCCAGCGGTACGACGGTGAGGACGGCGACCGCCCCCACCCCGGCTCCGCTGACGACGCCGAGGACGCCGGGCTCCGCGAGCGGGTTGCGCGACACCGCCTGGACGACGGCTCCCGCGACCGCCAGCGCCGCACCGGCCAGCAGGGCGGCGGCGACCCGGGGCACGCGGGTGTCGAGGATGTACGTGACCAGCCGCCCGGACCGGCCGGTGAGCCAGTTGCCCACATCGCCCAGGAGCAGCGTCGCGTCGCCGATGAGCGTCGCCGCCAGCACCGCGCCGAGCAGCCCCACGACCGTTGCCACCAGGGTGAGGACGAACGCGCGTCGGCTGCGCAGCCGGGCGAACGCCGTCGAGCCGCTGTCCGTGCCCATGTCGCGCGACCGGTAGGCCATGAAGACCAGCACGAGTGCGCCGAAACAGGTCGTGACGATGCCGGTGGGCACCTCGGCCCCCGCCTGGGCGCCGAACACCGCGCGCAGCAGCACGTCCGCGCCGAGCACCACGAGCACGCCCGCGAGCGCGGAGGCCGGGATGAACGCGTGGTGCCGGACCAGGCCCGGGATCCACGTGCTGAGCAGCCGGACCACGGCGGGCGCGCACAGGCCGACGAAGCCGACGGGCCCCGCGACCGCCACGGACACCGCTGCCAGCAGCACCGCGAGGATCACGGCGATGCTGCGCGTCAGCCGGGGGCTCACCCCCACGACCGCCGCCCCGTCGTCGCCGAGGGCGAGAATGTCCAGCCGCCGGCCCAGCAGCATGAGCCCGGCGAACGCGAGGAGCGCGACCGGGGCGAGCCGGTCGATGGACTGCATGCCGATCTGGGCGAGCGAACCGTTGCCCCAGGCGAACAGCCCGGTCGTCTGCTGGGAGCGCAGGAGCAGCAGCATCCCGCTCAGCCCGGACAGGGCGAGGGTGAGCGCCGAACCCGCCAGCACCAGCCGGATGGGCCCGGCCCCCGCCCGCGACAGGCCGAGGACGACGCCCGCCGCCAACAGCCCGCCGAGGAAGGCCGTGGCCCCGGCCGGCAGCGCGGGCAGCGTGATGCCGAACGCGGCGACCGCGACCACCGCGAGATACGCGCCCGCGTTCACGGCGAGCGTGTCGGGGGAGGCCAGCATGTTGCGCGACACCGACTGGAGGGCCGCGCCCGCCGCGCCGAGCGCGCAGCCGACGAGGAGCCCCGCGGCGAGCCGGGGCAGCCGGGAGTCCAGGACCACGGCGGCCGTCTGCTCGTCGGCGGTCCGGTCGGAGGCGGCCCCGGTGGCCAGGTGCCAGAGCGTGTGCAGATCGACGGCGGCGGTGCCCTGGCTCACGTGCACGGTTGCGAGAGCGGCCAGGGCGAGGAGCGCGGCGAGTGCGAGGAGGAACATCCGGCCGCGGCGGGCCGGTCGGCCGGCCGCCACCGGGGACCCGGCCCCGGCGGGAGCGGCCGCGCCCGCCACCGTCTTCACGGGGGCGGGCGGGACGGTCGTCGTGGTGCGTGTGCTCATCGTCAGGCGGTCAGCGCGCCGACGAGGGCGTCGATGTACTCGCGCATCGACGCGGTGCCGCCGAACATCCAGACGCCGTCGGGCAGTCGGTGGACCTCGTCGTTCTTGACGAACGGGAGGGACTTCCACACCGCGTTGTCCTTGAGGCCGTCGGCGAACGGGTCGCCGCCGTCGGAGTCGTTGGCGATGTACGCGAACTGCGCGTCGCCGATCTTCGTGAGGCCCTCGACATCGGTCGCGGCCAGGCCGTAGGCCTTGTCGCCCTTCAGCTTCCACGGGTCGACGAGGCCGAGTTCGGTGTTCACGTCGGAGAGCAGCGAGCCCTTGACGTACGGGCGCACCGAGACCTGGTTGCCCTCCTGCCAGCCGTCGGCGAACGCGACCTTCTCGCCGGCGAGACCGGCGTCCGCGAGCTTCTTCTTCCCGTCGGTGACCGCCTTGCGGAAGGAGGCGACCTCGGACGTGGCCTTGTCCTCGGTGCCGGTGGCCCGGCCGATGAGTTCGACGGTGTCGATCATCTGGTCGATCTGCCGGCTCGCGTCGGCCGAGCGGACCACGGCGACCGGGGCGGCCTTGGACAGCTGCGCGATGGCGGAGTCGGACAGGTCGGTGGTGGCGACGATGAGGTCGGGCTCGAGAGCGGCGACGGTGGCGACGCTGGGCTCGCCCCGGGTGCCTATGTCCTTGACGCCCTTGGTGAGCGGCGCGGCCTTGTCGTACGCGGTGTAGCCCTTCACGTCGGCCACCCCGACCGGCTGGACGCCGAGGGTGACGAGCGTCTCGACGACGTTCCACTCGGTGCCGACGACGCGCTTGGCCGGCCCGTCGAGCGTGATCTTCTTGCCGCGCGAGTCGGTGATCGTCACCGCGTTGTCCCCGGCGGACTCCTTCTTCGGCGCCTCGGTGGTGCCGCAGGCCGTGAGGGCGAGCGCGGCCGCGGCGGCGAGGACGGGCCAGGTCAGGTGCTGGTTCTTCATGAGGGTGTTCAGGGCCTTTCGGAACGGAGGTGGAGGCGGCCGACCGCGCGGGTGCGTGGGATGCCGGTGGCGGAGTCGGGTTCGACGTCGATGCGGATGCCGTAGGCGTCGCTGAGCCGCTCGGGGGCGTACACCTCGGCGGGTGTGCCCGCGGCGACGATCCGCCCGGACGAGAGGAGGACGACCTGGTCGGCCACGGCGGCGGCCTGGTCCAGGTCGTGCAGGACGACCCCGACGGTGACGCCGTGGGTGTCGGCCAGGTCGCGGACGAGGTCGAGGATCTCCACCTGGTAGCGCAGGTCGAGATAGGTCGTCGGCTCGTCGAGGAGGAGTACGTCGGTGTCCTGGGCCAGGCAGCAGGCGAACCAGACGCGTTGCAGCTGCCCGCCGGAGAGGCTCTCCACCCCGCGGTCGGCGAACTCGGCGAGGTTCGTGACGGTCAGCGCGTGCTCGACCATCCGGGCGCCGTCCGGGTCGTTCCCCCGGACCCGGCCCCGGTAGGGGTGCCGGCCGAATCCGACCACGTCGCGGACGCTGAGCCCGGCCGGCGCGGTCCGGCTCTGCGCGAGCAGGGTGACGCGGCGGGCGAAGTCGGAGCGCGACAGGGCGAGGGCGTCGACGGGCCCGGCGTCCTCGGTCCGGGCCGCCACGGTCACGGTTCCGGTACGCGCCTTGTGCAGCCGGGCCACGGCCCGCAACAGGGTGGACTTCCCGCTGCCGTTCGGCCCGATGAGCGCGGTGACGCGCCCGCGCGGCAGCCGGAGGTCGGCGCCGTGCACGACGTCGGTGCGGTCGTACGCGACCGTCATGTCGCGGGCGTCGAGGCCGGCGTCGGGTTCAGCGGCCGCGCGGGACACGGCCGAGCCGGGCCCGGCACCGGCGGTCGGGGCGGGGGTGCCGGCAGCGGGCGCGGAGCGCCGACGCGGCGATGGGTCTTCTCGGTCGAGGGCAGGAGCGATCACGACCGTGAGGTTAGCCTAACCTAAATTCCCCTGGTCAAGAGGTATCCGGAATTGTGTCCTCCGCGTGATCCGTGGGCGGTTCGTCGAAGGGTGGCGGCGGCCGTGAAGCGCCCGGACAGCGGTACTTTCCGGCCGAAGCGGCGGTTTGGCGCATCGAGTCGTTCGGATGTATCCGCAGGTCAGGCGGTTGTTTCGGATTGAACCGCTGAAGTCTGTCCATATGCTGGACGAGTCGCGCGGGGTGCCTGAGCTGCCCGAATGACCATTCGGTCGGTTCGAACAAGCGTCTACGGCTGGAAGGTGGCCGTCGATGTGCGCTTACTTTCCGCATGCGTAAGACTCCTGACCGCAATCAGGCACCCGATCGAGGAGTTTTCACCAATGCGACGCAACCCTCACGCCATCTTCGCAACCGTCACGGCGAGCGCTCTTCTGCTCGGCGGTTTCGCGACCGCCACCGCGCAGGCCGCACCGGCGAAGGCGGAGAGCCTCTACGCACCCTCCGCACTCGTCCTCACCGTCGCCCGCGGCGAGGACCCGCTGACCGCCACCGTGGAACGGGCCGTCACGCTCTCCTGTGCCCCGACCGCCGAGGGGACGCACCCCTCTCCGGTCGAGGCCTGCAAGGAACTGGCCGCGGTCCAGGGCGAGTTCTCCGAACTGACCGCCGGCCCGTCGAACCGGACCTGTACCCGCCAGTGGGACCCGGTCGTGGTGACCGCCCACGGGGTCTGGCAGGGCAAGCCGGTCCAGTTCAGCACCACGTACGGCAATGCCTGCGAGATGGCGGGCAGCATGAACGACAACGCCGTATTCGCCTTCTGACCCACCGACCCACCTGATCAGCCCCTGCTCTACCTGCCCCGCCCGGCGTGCCCCGCACACGCCTCCGTCCACGACGACCGGGAGCCATGCGGTCGCCCCAGCCGTCTCCGCCGCGGCCGGCAGCGACCCGCCCCGGTCGGTTCGTCACCGGACCTGCCGGATCCACCGGACCCACCCGACACCGGGCGCGACCTTCATTGATCGGAGGACTCCCGCGTCACCCGGGTCCCCGGATGGCGCAGCGAGATCAGAAAGGCGATGCCCAGGGCGATGGCCATCCCGTAGAACACCCACTGGTTCGCCTCGGCGAAGTCCATCCGGATCGCCGCCATCGAGTCCCGTACGGTCTCCGCCACGGGCCCGGACCCGGACGGCCCCCGGGAGTCCGCGTGGCCGGTCACCGACTGGGCGACGGACTCGGCGATGTCGTGCGACTCACCGGCCGGCACGCCCTTGCTCCGCAGCGTCTCGTCCACCTTGGTGATCGTCGTATGGGTCAGCACGGTGCCGTAGACGGCGAGACCGATGCTGGCCGCGAAGTTGCGCACGGTCTGGGTGATGCCGGTGACCTCGCCGTAGCTGGCGTCGATCGCCCGGTTCACCGCGTCCGTCGAGGCCGGCGCCAGCAGCAGCCCGATGCCCGCGCCCGCCATCGCCGCGTACAGCCACTGGTCGTGCATGGACAGGGACGTCAACTTGCCCGCCCACAGCGCGAACCCGACCGCACCGAGCGCCGTACCGAGCTTCATCGCGGGGCGTGCGCCGCGCTTGTCGAGGATCCGGCCGCCCCACTGGGAGGCGATCCCGAAGCCGATGAAGAAGTACAGGAGATACAGCGCGGCCTGGTTCGGCGAGGCGCTCAGCGAGACCTGCGCGTACACGGAGGCGAAGAAGAACACCGGGACGAACGCCAGCATGGCGAAGAACAGCACGGCGTTGTCGACGCTGAACGCCAGATCGCGGAAGACCCGCAGCTTGATCAACGGGAAGCGGGTGCGCAGCTCGAACCGGCAGAAGACCGCCAGAACCACCAGCCCGCCCGCGATGCAGGCCCAGGTGGCGACGGAGTCCCAGCCCCAGGTACCCGCCTGCTGCAGGCCCAGCACCGTCAGCCCCATGCCGACCGCGACCAGCGCCGCCCCGGGCAGGTCCAGCGGCTCGCGGCGGGACCGGTCCGGGATGCGGGCCAGCAGCGCCAGTACGACGGCGATGACGGCGATCGGGACATTGACCCAGAAGATCGCCCGCCAGGTCCACGCGGTGAGCCAGCCGCCGAGCAGCGGCCCGACGGCGGTGAGTGCCCCGGAGATCCCGAAGAACAGCGCCAGCGCCCGGCCGCGCCGCTCCACCGGGAACACGGCGATGACCACCGCGAGCGCGGCGGGGAACATCAGGGCCGCTCCGATGCCCTGGACGGCCCGGAAGCCGATCAGCCACGCCTGCGCGAAGTCCCCGGAGGGCACCGCGCCGCACAGGGCGGAGGCGATGACGAAGACCAGGGTGCCGATCAGCATCACGCGGCGGTGGCCGAAGATGTCGGACAGTCGTCCGCCGAGTGCGAAGAAGGCGGCCAGCGTCAGCAGATAGGCGTTGACGACCCACTGCATCTGCGAGGAGGTGAGCCCGAGTTCGTCGATGATGTCCGGGGCGGCGATCGCGACGATGGTCTGGTCGATGAACGTCATCGACACGGCGAACAGCATGGCGGCGAGTGCGAGTCCCTGGTGCGGCGGACCGCCCCGTCGGCCCGCTGCTCCCGGAGTCGATGACCTCGAACCGGGGGCGCCCTTCTCGGGGATGTCTCTGCCCATGCGTCCATGTTCTCCGGGCTGCCGCGGTGTTGCATCCCGAGCCGCGGGCGGCGGCCCCCGCCGCAGGGCGAAATCCAGGGGCGGGGGCGTCGCGCGCTACTTGCCCGCCGCGGATCCGGAGTACGGGAGCAGGGCCATCTCGCGGGCGTTCTTGATGGCGGCGGCCACCCGGCGCTGCTGCTGGGCGCTGATCCGGGAGACCCGGCGGCTGCGGATCTTCCCCCGGTCGGAGAGGAACCTCCGTAGCAGATCGGTGTCCTTGTAGTCGATGTACGTGATCCTGGCGGCGTCCAGGGGGTTCGGCCGGTTCTTGAGCGGCTTGCGGGGGTCCGGCTGACGTGCCATGGGGCTTCCTCGTGTGTCGGTGGGTCGCGGGACTGCGGGGTTACGGGGTTACGGGGGCGGGGACGCGGCGGGACGGGACGGGTCGGGACGGTCGGGTCAGTGGACCGGGTCGAGGAGCGCGTCGAACGCGGCGGGCAGGTTCTTCCACGCGTCCCGGCCGGATCCGTACTCCTCGTCCGTGAGCAGGCAGGAGTCCAGCAGCCCGGTCAGGCCGTCGCGGTCGAGGCCGGGGGAGACGAAGACCAGGTGCTGGCAGCAGTCGCCGTGCTCGGGATGCCAGTCCAGTGCGGCGGCCGCCCGCCGGTAGGGCGGCACCATGGACCAGGCGGCGTCCGGGAGCGAGGCGAGCCAGGGGCCGGTGTTCTCCACGCAGAGCGCGCCGCCCGCCGCATCCCAGGAGAGCAGCGTGTCGGGCCGGTCCGCGAGCCAGAACCGGCCCCGGCTGCGGGCCGCCGCGCAGCTCAGGTCCTCCAGCGCGTCCAGGAGGCGCTCGGGGTGGAAGGGCCGGTGCCGACGCCAGACGAGCGTGCCCACCCCGGCTTCCTCCGCCTCCTGCGGCAGCAGTGCGCAGGCCGGGTGCTGCCCCGCGTCCGCCGCCTCCACGTCGAACCCCGCGAACGCGAGACGGGCCAACTCCGTCGAACCGGCACCTGCCTGACGGGCCGTCGGATGAAGCTGCCGGATCAGCGCGCGGTCCTCGTCGTCCGCCGCAGGGCTCTGCGCCACGGCGAGGACGGGGGCGTTCTCCACCTGCCGGGCCCAGGTGTCGCCGATGGTCCGTCGGTCGGCCGGCGCCGCCGCGAGACCGGCCTCGGCCAGATCGTCGCCGTTGGAGAGACAGGGCAGGACGAGGGTGGGGTCGACCGCCGCGAACACGTTCGTCACCTCGGCGGCATCGGTGTGCGCCGCGATCACCTCGGCCATGGACTTCGGCTCGACGGAGTCCCAGAGCTCCAGGACGGCGAGGCGGGTCACCCCGTCCTCCGCGAGCCGTTCGAGTTCGGGGACGAGGTCCTCGCGCAGCGCGCAGCAGGCGCACTCGTTCACCAGCGGCGCTTCGCCGGAAGCCAGCTTGCCGCCGGCGTCCCGCAGGGAGCGGCGGACCGTCCCACCGGTGGCCGTCGACAGGTCGTGGTGGAGCGCGACGCTGTGCGGAACGTCCCGAAGTAGCCCTTCCACCACGTCGTGGCGCGCCTCGGAGTGCAGGCCGCAGACGATGACGACGGGCAGCTTCGTACGGTGCTCGTTCACCGAGCCTCACCGCGTCCGTAGCGGCGTTCGAAGCGCTCCACGCGTCCGGCGGTGTCCAGGACGCGGGCGGTGCCGGTGTAGAAGGGGTGGCTCGCGGAGGAGATCTCCACGTCGACCACCGGGTAGGTGTTGCCGTCCTCCCACGCGACGGTGCGGTCGCTGGTCATGGTCGAACGGGTCAGGAACGCGAAGTCGGCGGCCTTGTCGCGGAAGACGACGGGGCCGTACGAGGGGTGGATTCCGGGCTTCATGGCGGTGTCCTAGGGGTGTGCTTCAGGGGCGGCGTCGGGGGAGTGGATGCTTCAGCGTTCCTCGCGGAAGTCGACATGGCGGCGGGCGACCGGGTCGTACTTGCGCAGCACCATCCGGTCGGGGTCGTTCCGCCGGTTCTTGCGGGTGACGTAGGTGTAGCCGGTCCCCGCGGTGGAGCGGAGCTTGATGACCGGGCGTACTTCGTTGCGAGCCATGGGCGCTACTATATGGCAATGGTTTCCATTTTCAATAATGGATGCGTCGAAGGAGAGGCAGGTAACTTTCCATGTCCGCCCACTGCCAACTGACCGGCTCGAAGCCGGGATTCGGCAACAACATCTCCCATTCGCACCGCCGGACGTCCCGCCGGTTCGACCCGAATGTTCAGCGCAAGCGGTACTGGCTGCCCGGTGAGGGCCGGTATGTGCGCCTCACGCTGAGCGCTCGGGCGATCAAGACGATCGACAGCATCGGCATCGAAGCCGCGGTCGCGCGCATCCGCGCGCGGGGAGGGAAGGTCTGAATGGCGAAGAAGAGCAAGATCGCGCGGAACGACAAGCGTCAGGCGATCGTCGACCGCTACGCGGCCCGCAGGGCCGAGCTCAAGGAGGTCATCCGCCGGCCCGGCACGCCGGAGCGCGAACGTGCCGCCGCCGTCGAGGAGTTGCGGCGTCAGCCGCGCGATGCCAGTGCCACGCGGGTCCGTAACCGGGACAGCGTCGACGGCAGGCCCCGGGGGTATCTGCGCAGGTTCGGCCTCTCCCGGGTCCGGATGCGCGAGCAGGCCCACGCGGGATTCCTGCCGGGGGTGACCAAGTCCTCCTGGTGAAGCCGGTCCGGGCGCCAGGAGCGGGTGGTGGCACGGTGGTTGCGCCGCGCCACCACCCGCGCCGCGTCTCTCAGCGGCCGATCGGATCGGCGTGCGCTCCGTCCCCGGGCGTGACGAGCGCGAGGTGACCGCCGTCGTCCAGGGGGGTCGGGACGGACAGGGTCGTGACCTGGGCCGCCCGATCCGCGTCGAAGACGTGGATCTCGCCATGGCCTCCCCGGCTGACCGCCACCAGGTCCCCGCCGGGGGAGCCGGCGACGGCCCGCCGCTGCACGCCGTCCCAGGGGGTCCCGCCGCGCCGGGGTGCGCCGGACATGGCGGGCAGGGGCAGTCGCGCGGCGACCTCCGGGCGGGATCCTGCGGCCGGGGGTGCCGTGAGCAGGATGAGCTCGTCGCCGTCCGGGTGGACCCGGGTGTACGCGATGTGGCGCGCGGTCACCGCGAGCCGGAACACCAGCCCGGGGCCCAGCTCCAGCCGGCCCGTAACGCCGGTGTCGAGGTGGTGCCACCAGGCGTCGTTGGACCAGTCGGGCCACTGCCCGGGGTCGCCCGGCCCGCCGCGCACGCAGGACCAGACCATGCGCCGCACCGGGTCGAGCCGCAGGTAGTAGCCGCGCCCGCCGGACCGGCCGTCGGCGGACCAGGACAGCGGGGCCTCGGACACGAGGGCGTCCGGGGCATCCGGGGTGTTCTGCTCTCGCCGTGCGCGATGCACCCCCGAGCCCGCGGCGGCGAACACCCGCCCGGTGAGCGGATCGTGGGCGTCACCGTGCCCGTCGTCGTCCGGCAGCGCGATCCGCCGCACCGGGGTCGCCGGTGGGCAGGCGGGGGCCGAACGCATCAGGTCGCGATGCCGGTGGACCAGCAGTTCGCCCGGCTCCCGGTGACGCAGCACCACGAGCGGGGACGGTCCGCCGAGGACCGTGACACCCGGCTCGCCGGTGCGCTCCCGTACGCGTACGGCGACGGCGCCGTCCGGTGCGTCGAGGTCGACGGCCGTCAGGAGCCCGGTCCAGGCCGCCTCGTTGCGGCCGAGGCCGGTGGTCACCGCCAGATACCGCCCTCCCGGATCCGCCGCCAGATGCTCGGCGGGGACCGCGACCGGAATCCGCCGCCGGACCAGCGGGCGGCCCGCGTCGGGGCCGTAGGGGTCCAGGACCAACAGCTCACCCGCCCGGTCGTCCACACAGGCGGTGAGGTCGCCCGGCAGGGCGAGGAACCCCGCGTGCTCGGCGAGGTGCCGGTGGTTCAGCTCCGCCCGCTCCGTTCCGTCCGGGAGGTCCAGCAGGCTGATCCGCCCCGCGACGTGGTCGGCGACCAGGAGGCGCGGCGGCGCGTGGGACGAGAGGCGAGGGGTGGGGGCGTGCGGCATGGCGAACTCCTGGAATCGGTGGGTGACCCCGCTGGCTTTAATGGAAATGATAATCATGTGTAAGGTTTCGGCTTGTGGCGGGGATCGCTCCCGGGGCTCCGCCGCCCTCGCTGCCGCATCCCCGGGACCGCACAGGAACGTTGAGGGACCGTCGATGCCACGAACCGCGCTGAGAGTCCGCCGCTGGGCCGCGATCGCCGTACTGGGAGGCCTGCTGGCCGGCTGCGGAACCGAGGAGACCGGCACCGGAGGGACGGCCGGCGCTCCGGGGGGCGGGGCCGGATCCCGTACGACCACAGAGGTGCGGCCCATCGAGGCCGCCACCCGGATCACCGACGCCAAGGGCGTCACGGTCTCCCTGCCGAAGCCGCCGGAGAAGATCGTCTGCCTGGTCGCCCTCTGCGACGACATCCTCGTCGAGCTGGGCATGACCCCCACCGCCACCAACTCCCAGGTGCTGGCGCACCCGAAGCTCCTGGGCGAGAAGAAGGCGGCGGAGATACCGGTCGTGCCCGGCGGCTTCCTCAGTCCCGAGGTCGAGGCGATCCTGTCCCACCGGCCCGACCTGGTGATCGGCCTGGAGGACACGCACGGCAAGCTGGCCCCCGCGCTGAAGGGCGCCACGACGTTCTGGCCGGTCCAGCCCGGATCCTGGCAGGACAGCGTCGGCTACCTGCGGGACCTCGCCGCGCTCACCGGCCGCACCGAACAGGGCGAGAAGGCCGAGAAGACCTTCCGCACCCGCCTGGCTGAGGCGGAGAAGCGGAAGAGCGACAGGACCGCGCTGATCGTCTACGGCAGCGACGAGAACTTCGGCGTGGCCACCCCGGAGACCGATGTGGCCGCCGGACTGTTCCCGAAGATCTCCCACTACCCCTGGAAGAGCCGGGGCGTCGACGGCAGTTACAGCCTGGAGGAGATCCTCGCCCGGGACGTCGACGTCCTGTTCGTGGAGACCCTCTCCTTCGGTGCGCCGGACGGCAAACTCTCCGACAAGCTGGCGAAGAACCCCCTCTGGTCACGGATCCCCGCCGTGAAGAACGGCAAGGTCATCGAGGTCGACTCCGAGGTGTGGGCCAAGGGCCGCGGCACCCGGTCCCTGGGCGTCGTCCTCGACGAGGCGACGGCCGCGCTGCGGTGAGGCGTCCGCCCGTCGCACTGCTCTGCCTGGGCGCGGCGGCCCTGGCGGGCGCGGTCTGCGCGCTCAGCCTCGGCACGCCGTACGTCCCGCCCGCCCGGCTGCCGGCCACGCTGGGCGCCGACGGGCTCGCGGGGCTCGTCGTCACCGAACTGCGGCTTCCCCGCATGGTGTTGGCGTTGCTCGCCGGCGCCTGCCTGGGCGCGGCGGGCCTCGTCCTCCAGGAGGCCCTGCGCAACCCGCTGGCCGTGCCGGAGATGCTGGGGGTCTCCTCCGGGGCCGCCCTGGGCGTCGCCGCGCCGCTGGTCCTGGCCCTGGCCGTCCCGCTCGGGCTGCAGCCGTTCCTCGCCCTGGCCGGGGCGGCGCTCGGCGGTCTGCTCACCCTGGTCGCCGCCGGATTCGGGCGGAGCCCCTCGGCCGTGCTGCTGACCGGAGCCGCCGTCGCCGCCGCGCTCCAGGCGGGGCTGCTGGTGCTCATGGTCATGGCCGACCAGCTCGACCTCCAGCTCATCTACCGCTATCTGCTGGGCAGTCTGTCCGCCCGCACCTGGGACGACGTCACCGGTCTGCTGCCCTGGCTCGCCGTCGCCGCCCCCGCGCTGGTGCTGTGCGTGCCGGTGCTCGGTGTGCTGCGGCTGGGTGACGACGACGCCCGTGCGCTGGGGGTACGGGTCGAACGGGCGCGGGTGGCCGCGCTGGGCATCGCCGTCGTCCTCATCGCCCCCGTCGTCGCGGTCTGCGGGCCGGTGGCCTGGGTCGGCTTCCTCGCCCCGCACCTGGCCCGCCGCCTCCGCCCGGACGGCGGCGCGGCCGGGTGGCTCGTCCGGTCCGCCGTGTGCGGCGCGATCGTCGTGCTGTGCGCCGATCAGCCGGCCCGGCTGGCGCTCGCCCCGGTCGAGACGCCCGTCGGCGCCTGGACCGCTCTGGTCGGGGTGCCGGTCGGGGTGGTGCTGCTGAAGCGGGGGAGGCGGCCCGCCCGGGACCGGGGGGCCGTGGCCCTGCCCGAGGCCCTGCCCGAGGCCCTGCCCGTGGCCGCGCCCGCGTCCGCGTCCGTGCCGGGGAGTCCGCCGGACGTCCCCGCTCCCGTCCTGCGGAAGGCCGAACGATGACGCTCACCGACACCGCGCCCGGACGGGCCGGCCGTGCCCGCCGCGCTCTGCGCGCACCGGGCGTCCGGCTGGGCGGCCTGGCGCTGCTCGTCGCCGCGGTGGCCTGCGCCGATCTGTTCGCCGGCCGGGGCGTCACCCCCGAAGGCGTACGGGCCGTGCTGCTCGGGATCGGCGACGACCCCACCGCCGAGCACATCGTGCTCCACCTGCGGTTGCCCCGGCTGCTGGTGGCGCTGGCCGCCGGGGCCTGCCTCGGGGTGGCCGGGCTCGTGCTCCAGTCCGCCCTGCGCAATCCGCTGGCCGGGCCCGAGGTCACCGGTGTCACCCCCGGTGCGGTGCTCGGCGCGGTGACCGCGACCGGCCTCGGCCTGGCGGGCTGGGAATCCCCCACGGCCGTGGTCGTGGCGGCCTGCCTCGGCGGCTTCGCCGGAGCGGGGCTGCTGTGGCTGCTCGCCGGGCGGGACCGGGGCGACCCGGAACAGACCGCCGTCTACGGGGTCCTCGTGTCGGCGGTGCTCGCCGGACTCACCGCCGTCGTCCTCCTGGTGGCGCCCGGCGAACTCGGCAGCGTCGTCCAGTGGTTGATCGGCTCCACCGAGGGCCGGGTCTGGCAGCACTGGAATCTGCTCTGGCCGTGGGCCGCCTTCTGGGGTGCGGCGGCCTGGCTGCTCGCCGGACCGCTGACCCTGCTGCGCTGCGGCGACGAGCAGGCCGCCGCGGCGGGTCTGGCCACCGGCCGGGGCCGGGGAGCGGCGCTCGTGTGCGCGGTGGCGCTGACGGCCGGCGCCGTCTCGGCGGTGGGCGCGCTCGGCTTCGTCGGGCTGCTGGTGCCTCATCTGGCGCTGGCCGTCTTCGGCGCCGACCTGCGCAGCACGCTCCCGGGCGCCGCGCTGCTCGGTGCGGTGGTGGTGTGCGGGGCGGACGCCGCCGCCCAACTGCTGTCCCGGCTGCTGGCCACCGCGTTCGACGCGGACCGGCTGACCCTTCCGGTCGGCGCCCTGACCACCTTCGTGGGGGCGGGGCTGCTGATGGTCGTGGCGCGGCGACGGGCGGACGAGCGATGACGGGGCGAGGAGTGGACGCGCCGTCCCGGCGTCGGAGGAACAGCAGACGGAGCAGCAGTCGGAACAGCAGTCGGAACATCCGACGGAACAGTCGACAGAACAGGGGTACGGCGATGAGGGGGGCGGCATGTCGGAAGGCCTGACGGGACAAGTGGACGTGGGCCCGGCGAAGCGGGTCGCCCCGGATGCGAAGCCGGGCGCGGGCCCCGGTCCGGATGTGGTCCGGGCCGAAGGGCTGGCCTTCGGCTACCCGGGACGCATGGTGCTGCGCGGGGTGGACCTGAGTATCCGCGCCGGTGAACTGGTCGCCCTGATCGGGCTCAACGGATGCGGCAAGAGCACCTTCCTCAAGCTCGCCGCCGGCCTGCTCACCCCGAGCGGCGGGCGTGTCCTGCTCGAAGGTGACGACGTGGCGCGGCTGCCCCGCCGCACCGCCGCCCGACGCGTCGCCCTGCTCCACCAATCAGCACCGGCAGTACCGGGATTGACGGTACGTCAACTGGTACGTCAGGGGCGCTATGCGGCCCGGGGGCCGCTCGGGATGCTGCGGGAGGGCGATGACGAGGTGACGTCCCGGGCGCTCGCGGACGTCGGTGTCACCGCCTGGGTCGACCGGCCGGTGGACGCGCTGTCCGGGGGTGAACGCCAACGGGTCCGGCTGGCCATGGCGCTGGCCCAGGACGCCCGCGTGCTCTTCCTCGACGAGCCGACCACGTATCTCGATCTGCGACACCAACTGGAGGTGCTCCAGACGGTCGTACGGCTGCGCGCGGAACGCCGGCTGACGGTGGTGATGGTGCTGCACGACCTCAACCACGCCGCCCGGTTCGCCGACCGGATCGTCGCGCTGCGCGAGGGCCTGGTCGCCGCCGACGGGCCCCCGGCCGAGGTCGTCACCCGGCGGCTGCTGGCCGAAGTCCTGGGCGTGGACGGCCGGGTGGGGGTCGACAGCGAGGGCGGTTGGCCCGTCTGTTACCCAGATCACCCTCTCGATCCACTCCAGCTATTGCGGAATGAAAATCATATTCATTAGTGTCGGTGGGTGCGGCGGCAGTCACCAATCGCCGTGCGGCACGCCTATCCGATCCGACCGAATGGAGACGTCAACTCATGGAGAACAACAAGGTGTTCAGCCCGATCGCCGACCAGGGGCAGCTCGCCCACCTGTCCGCCACCCACTCGAACGCTCTCGTCGAGAACCCCTTCGATGACACCGTCGAGGCCGACACCGCGGCCGAGAAGTGAGCGAAGCCTGCCGCTGACGGCAGGCTTCCCCGTGTAACGCGGGGGCGGGCCCGCCCGGTGACATCCCGGGCGGGCCCGCCCGTTCAGCCGCCGAGCGCCCCGCCTTCACATTCCGCATCCCCTTTCCCGACTCCCCTTTCCCACATCCCCTTCCGCTTCCCGCTTCCCGCACCGGAGGATTCCGTGACCCGCAGTCGACTCGCTCCCGGTGCCGGGATCGTCACCGTCCCCGGTGCCGGCCCCGTGCTCCGGACCTCCGGAGGGGAGTTCCTGCGCATCGACACCGGCGGTGTGGACGGCGAAGCCCTGGTGCGCCGGCTGATGGGGGAGGGGGCGCCGGGCGAAGGCCCGTACGCCGCTGAACTGGCCCGGCTCGTCGAGGCGTTCGAGGCCGGCGGACACGCGGTGTCCGCCCTGCCGCGGGCTCCGCTCGCCGGCCGCACTGTCCACGTCCTCGGCGACCGCGTGCTCACCGGTCCGGTGGCGCGCTGCGCAGGGGCGGAAGGGGCCGAGGTCCACCTGACCACCCCGGACCGGGTGGCGGAGCTCGCCCGGGCGGCCCCGGAACACCGCGCCGAAGGACGCGTCGCCGTGGTGTGGTGCCTCGACTCACCCGTACCCGAAGGGCTCTGGGACACGGCGGACCGGCTGCCCGGGCGACGCATCGCCTGGCTGCGCTGCCACCGCGAGGGCGCGCACACCTGGATCGAGCCTCTCGCCGCCGCCCCGGGTGACGTCACCTCCCGGCACGTCCGTCTCCGCAGGCTCGCGGCCACCGCCGCCCATCGCGAACTCGCCGCGTACTGGGCCGGACACCGCACCCCCGACACCGGTCCGCACCCCACCGAGGCCTCCGCCGCCCTGATCGCCGCGCTCCTGACCGCCGATCTGATCGCCTGGGCCGAAGCCGAAGCCGAAGCCGAAGCCGAAGCCGAAGCCGAAGCCGAAGCCGAAGCCGAAGCCGAAGCCGAAGCCGAAGCGGGACCGGGTGGGGCCGGACCGGACGGGGCCGTCGGTCTCCTGGTGCGCCGTCGGCTGCGCCGGATCGACCTGCGCGACCTCACCGTCACCGAGCACCCCGTGCTCCCCGTCCCGGACGTCGCACCTCTGCCCGCTCCGACACGGGGCGGGACGCGCGCCGGGACCGGCACCGCGAAGGCGCGCCCGTGAACACCCGTACCGTGTACGTCCCCACACCCGACGGCATCGCGCTCGCCACCGACGTATGCCTCCCGGACGGGCCTGGTCCCCGTCCCGCCGTCGTGATCAGAACCCCTTACGGACGCGACGCCCACCGCGCCGAGCTGCGCGGCTGGGCGGCGCACGGATTCGCCGCCCTCGCCCAGGACGTACGCGGCCGCCACGGCTCACCGGGGGAGTGGCACCCCTACTGGGGCCACGAGAGGGCGGACGGCACGGCCGCCGTCGCGTGGGTGCGCGCACAGGCGTGGAGCAACGGAGAGGTCGTCGCCGCAGGTGCTTCCTACGCCGCACACTGCGCCCTCGTCACCGCACTCGCCGCCCCCGCCGAGGCCCTCCGAGACGGGATTCCCGACGATGCCCACCGTGACGGAGCCCCCGACGCCGTCCTCCGCGACGGAGTCCCCGACGCCGTCATCGCCGCCGTCCCCGCGCTCGGGCTCACCGAGACGGCGCGCGAGCCCGGCGGCCCGGAGCGGCTGTGGGCCCGGGCCGGCTGGTGGGCGGCCCACGGCGACCGCCGCGACTCCGACCCGGACGCCCTGACCCGCGCCCTGGCGGACGACCCCGGGCTGCTCGAACACCTCCCGATCGCCCGACTGGCGGAGCGGCTGGCCGAGGGCCTGGGGCGCGAACTGCCGTCCTGGCCACGGCTCTGGGCCGACCGGGGAAGAGGCCGGCTCGTCGAGCTCGGAGCCGCCGCCCGCACTCCGCTGCTCGCCGTCGGCGGCACCCGTGACCCCTTCGCCGAGGACACCGTGGCCCTGTGGCACGGCTGGGGCGGCCCGGCCCGTCTGCTGCTCGGCCCCTGGGGACACCGACTCACCGCCGACCCGGCCGCACCGTCCCGAGCACGCGTCAACCTCGGTGCGCTGTACGTACGGTGGGCCCGCGCCGCGCTCGCCGACCGCCTGGATCCGACGCGGCACGGGGTCATCGCCCTCGGCGACAGCGGACGCTGGCACAGCACGCGGGTGCGGAGCGCTCCCCGGTCCGCGATCACTGCCGCCGCCACCCCGCCGGGCGGGTCCGGGTCCGAGGGGCCGGACGTCGAACGGGCCCGCACCGTCGCCTGGCCCTTCGGCTCGCCCACCGGTCTACGGCTGCTCCACGGAGCCGAGTTCAGCGCCGACCCGGACCACCCCGTACGCTCCGACGACCTCGCCGTCCCGGCCGACGGCGACCGCGCCGATCGCTGTCTGCTTCTTTCACCGCCGCTGCCCCGCCCGCTCGACCTGGCAGGGGCCGCCGTCGCCCGGATCAACGTCACGGCCGACACACCCTGCGCCGACTGGGCCGTACGCCTGACCGCACTCGACCCGTCCGGCCGAGCGGATCCGCTCGCCTTCGGCATCGTCCGGCGTACCGGCCCGCCCGGCGAAGCCGCGGACATCACCGTGCCGCTCGGCACACTGGGCCGGCGGCTGCCCGCCGGGACCCGGTTGCGTGCCGAGATCGCCGGACACCACTTCCCCGCCCACGCCCGCAACCCGCACACCGGCGAGGACCCGGTCACGGCCACCCGGCTCGCCCCGTCCCGCCGCACCGTGAACCCCCGGGGCAGCGCCCTCCACCTGCCCGTCGTCGCCCGACGCCGCTACGTCGAGCCCGTACCGGAGATATGCCGTTGACCAGCGCCCTGCCCATCGAGGCCCTCGTCGATCCCGTCAGCGGGATCATCCGGGCCGTCGGGCCCGTCGAGCACCCCGCCGGTGCGCCGCCCCGCTACACCGCGATGACCGCCGACGTCGCCGACGCCCGCCGTCTCGGCGCCTGGCCCGCCGACCGGGTCTCGCTCGGCACTACGTTCGGCGACCCCCGGGGCGCGTGGATCGCGGCCGTCGCGGAGGCCGTCGAACGCTACTGCGGCAACCGACTCCCACCGCCCGGCCACCCCCAGGAGCCCCGGCGGGCCACCGCCGCCGAACTGACCGCCGAGGGCCACCGCCTCTACGGGAAGCCCGGTGATCTGCCGACGTACGCCCCCTGGCAGTACGCCCGCCCGGGGTTCCCGTACGCCGAACTCACCCCCGACACACCGGCGCTGTGGACCCGGGCCGTCGAGAACGGGGAGCCCTGCTGGGCCCCCGTCGCGCTGACCCACCTCAACTGGCGTCAGGGCGAACCGCGTTCGCTGCCCCGCACCCACCACCTCAACTACGCGGGCATCGCCACCGGGCAGGGCCTCGACGACGCCGCCGAACGCGGGCTCCTCGAAGTCGTCGAGCGCGACGCGCTGGAGCTGTGGTGGCACCTGGACGGGCCCACCCGGGGCATCGACCCGGCAAGCGTGCCCGGCCTCTCCGAGGACCTCGCCGGGTGTGGGCTGGACGTGCGCATCGTGGAGATGCCCTCCGAGTTCGCCCCCTGCGTGGCGGCCCTCGTGCACGATCCCGGGCGCGGCATATACGCGGCGGGGTTCGCCTGCCGGTACGACCCGGCGGAGGCGGCCCGCAAGGCTGTGCTGGAGGCCGTGCACACCTGGGTGTTCACCCAGGGTGCGGTGGACGCCGACGGCTGGGTGTACCGGGCGGTGGAAGCCGGGATGCTGGCCCGCGGCCTCTACCTCGACCACCGCCCCGACCGGCGCTATCTCGACGACTGCGGTCCCGAGTTCGCCGCCGTCCGGGACCTCGGCGCCCATGTCCAGGTCTGGCTGGACGGCCGGATGGCCCCGCTCGCCCGCCGCTTCACCGAACCCGCACGCGGTACGGTCCCGGTCGCCGCGATCGACCCGGGCAGCCGCACCGGGCTCGACGCGGCGCTCGCCGCCGGTGGGCACCGGGTGATCACCGCGGACCTCACCACGGAGGACGTCGCCGAGACCACCCTGCGTGTCGCCCGCGTCCTGGTCTCCGGGCTGATCCCCAATTCCCCTGCTGCCTTCGGCTACTTCGGCTGCCCGCGTTTCGCGACGGCGGCGCTCGCCCGGGGCTGGCGCTCCCGACCGCCGGCCACCCCGCAGGACTTCACCCTCGCCCCGCCGCCGCACATGTGAAGGAGCACACCGCCATGCCCGAGACCTCGGCCCGAGCCGCCGCGCCCGCCGCTCCTGGGGCCCGAACCGTGCGTCCCGTTATGCCTGTTGCCGGGGTGCGCGCCGTGCCGCCCGACGCGTCCGCCTCCGGTGCGCACGCGGTGCGGCCCGCCGCGACTGCCTCCGGTGCGTGCCCTGCGTCGTCCGACGTACCCGCCTCCGGTGTGCGCCCTGTGGCGCCCGCCGCGACTGCCTCCGGTGCGTGCCCTGAGTCGTCCGGCGTACCCGCCTCCGGTGCGCGCCCTGTGGCGACCGATGCGCCCGCTTCCGGGGCGAGAACCGTGCTGCCCGTCGCACCGGTCGCGGGGTTGTGCCCCGCGCTGTCCACCGCGCCCGCTTCCGGGGAGCCCTCCATGCCGACCGCCGAGGCCGCTTCCGGCGCGCGCGCCGTGCTGCCCCATGTGTTCGCCTCGGGTGCGCGCGCCGCACGGACCGCCGCGTCCGCCTCCGGGACGCCCGGGCCACGTGCCGTCCACGTCGCCGAACCCGCTCCCGTGCCGCCGGACGCGTCCGCTTCCGCCCGTGCCCCGGGGGCGGCTCCCGGCTCCCGAACCGAGCGCCCCGCGCCGGCCCTCCTGCGTCAGGCGCTCGCGGACGCCCGGTCGCCGAGGGTTCCGGACCTTTCCCCGTACGTCCCGGAGCGCCCGTTTCCCTGGAACGGTCCCGGGCTGCCGCTGTCCGGGACCGGTTCCGGGGCTGCGATCGACCTGGACCGTGTGCTGCGGCTGTCCCTGGCCGCACCCACTGGCACGCCGGGCAGGCTGCGGCCCGTTCCCTCGGCGGGCGCCCTCCATCCGGTGCGCGCCCACTTGCTGCTCGGGCCGGGATGTTCGCTGTCGCCCGGACGCTACGCCTACGACCCGCGCACCCACCGCGCCCATCCGCGTGGCCCGGCCCCCGCCGACGTCCCCCCGGGCGCCCTCGTCGTCCTCACCGTGGCCGCGTCCCGCACCGTCGCCCACTACGGCCACCGGGCCTGGCCGCTGCTGCTCCTGGACGCGGGACATGCCGCCGCCGCCCTCGCGCTGGCCGGGCCCCCGGCCGTCGGGGTCCGGGTCGCCCTCGACGCGGACGGAGCCCTGCTGTCCGCCGCCGCCGGGCTGCCCCCTGCCCCGGACTGGCAGGACGTATGGCCGGGCACCGAGCCGGAACTGCCGCTCGCCGCAGCCAAGTTGTACCCCCTGGGCCGAGCCGGGGGCGCCGATGGGTCACTGAGTGCCTGGGCCGCCCTGCCTCGAGCCGGGGCTCCGGAGCCGCAACCCGGAGCCGAGACCTCCCCGCCCCGCGAACTCGCCGCGGCACGGCATCTGTTGCACCACATCGCAGAAGCCACCGCACTGCCCGGCGGCACCTGGTACCCGGCCCCGCGCCCGGGAGCGGTGACCGACGATGTCCTGGAAGCGCGCCGGAGCGCCCCGCCCGACGGGCTGAACCATCTGCCCGGTCACGACGCGCTCGCCCGGATCGTGGCCACCGCGCGGACAGTTCGGCCGGCCGGACCCGCATGGACCGCAGCGGTCGGTGGTGCCACCCCGGCCCTGTACGACGTATCGGCTTCCGGCAGTCGGGGCCTCGCCGTCCGGGCCACCGGCGACGCGCGCCCCACCCTCGCCCGCTGGGCCGCGCACCAGCAGTGGGTCGGCACAGCCGGCGCGGTGCTCCTCGCCCACGGCTGCCCCGAGGACGCTCCGCCGGCCGCTTTCCGCAGCAGCCGCCTCATCGCTGGATACGCGGTCGGCACGGCCCAGGCCCACGCCGCCGCACTGGGCCTGCGCTCACGCCCCATCGGCTCCTGGCAGCAGGCGGATCTGGGCGCGGCGCTCGGCGACACCCCCGGACGCGACTGGATCGTGCACGGCCTGGCCCTGGGCGGCCCCAGGCCCCCGCGAGCACACCGGAGCCCGTCCGCCCCACCTCCGTAACCCGGAAGCCGCCCACGTAACCCGGAACCACCCAACGACAGGAACCGGCATGCAACAACCGGCATCGGCACGCAACGTCCGGCACCGGCACGGGCGCGCAACGACCGGAACCGGTACCCAGCATCCGGCACCGGCACCGGCACCCCAGGACCGGCCCCCAACACCCGACCCCCGACCCCCGGCACCCGACCCCCAACAACCCCCGCCCGGCGAGGAAGTACGCCCATGATGCTCCACCCGGAACTCCTGCGCGCCGCGAGCACCGCGCGCCGCCCGCTCGGCCTCGCCACCGCACTGCTCGCGGCGGTCACCGCCACCCACCTCGCCCAGGCCGTTCTGCTCGCCGTCGTCCTCTCCCGGATCGCCCAGGGGGAGACCGCCGCCCTCGCCCCGCTGCTCACAGCCGTCATCGTCGTCGTCCTGGTCCGCGCCGCCCTCGGCCGCGCCCAGCGCCTGACCGCCGTCACGGCGGGAGCCACCGTACGGGTGAGGCTCCGCGACACTCTCCTTCAGCGGCTCGGCGCGCTCGGGCCCACCGCGATCACCGGTGCGCGGGCCGGAGCCGTGCGCGCCACGCTGGTGGACGGCGTCGAGGGCGTCGACGCGTACATCTCGCGGTATCTGCCCCAACTCCTCATCACCTGCGCCGCTCCGCCGCTGCTGCTCGTCGCCGTCGCGCTCGTCGAGCCGTACGCGGCCCTCGCCCTCGGCCCCGCCCTGCTGCTCGCCCTCTTCGGGCCGCGCTGGTGGGACCGGCTGCTCGCGCGGCGCGGCAAGGAGCACTGGGATTCCTACGAAGCCCTCGCCGCCGACTACCTGGAGGCTCTCCAAGGGATGCCGACCCTGCGCACCGCCGGTGCCGTCGGCCGCGTACGGGAACGGCTGGAGCGGCGGTCGGCCGCCCTGCACCGGACCACCGTCGCCAAGCTCCGGGTCTCGCTCGTCGACACCGGCCTCACCGACCTGGCCGTCCAGGGCGGCACCGTCGCCGCCGTGCTCGTGGCGTGCTCCTCGGCCGCCACCGGCCGCACCGCCGCCACCGGCACCTACCTCCTGCTCCTCCTCGCCTCCGAATGCTTCCGCCCCGTCCGCGACCTCTCCCGCGAGTGGCACGCGGGCTACCTCGGGGTGTCGGCGGCCGACGGCATCGCCGGACTGCGCACCGCCGAAGCCGCCGTGCCGGACCGGGGCACCGTGCCCGCCGTCTGGCAGGACGCCCCCGAAATCCGTTTCGAGGACGTGCACTTCACCCACCCGGGGAGCGGGCGGCCCGCCCTCGACGGCGTGTCCTTCACCGCCGCCCCCGGGCGCACCACGGCCGTCGTCGGTCCGTCCGGGGCGGGAAAGTCGACCCTGGTGAGCCTGCTGCTGCGGCAACGGGACCCGGACCGGGGCCGCCTCACCGTCGCCGGGACGGACACCGCCGCGTACACCCTCGCCTCCCTGCGCCGGGGCATCGCCGTGGTCTCGCAGGAGACCTACCTCTTCCACGCCACCGTCGCGGAGAACCTGCGCATCGCCCGCCCCGCCGCCACGGACGAACAACTCCGCGCCGCCGCCCGCACCGCCGGGATCGACCAGGAGATCGCCCGGCTGCCGGACGGTTACGCCACCCTCGTCGGCGAACGCGGCGCCACCCTCTCCGGCGGACAGCGCCAACGGCTGGCCCTCGCACGGGCGTTGCTGGCCGACGCCCCGGTCCTGATCCTGGACGAGGCCACCAGCGCGGTCGACGAACGCGGCCAGGCACGCATCGTCCGGGAGCTGACGACCACCGGCCGCGGCCGTACCTGCGTCGTCGTCGCCCACCGGCTCGACGCCGTACGCGACGCCGACCACATCGTCGTCCTCGACGCGGGCCGTGTCGCCGCGGCGGGCGACCACACCACCCTGCTCGCGGGCGGCGGCGTCTACGCCTCGCTCGTCGCGGCCGGGCGCACCGCACAGGAGGAGCACGCCGCATGACCCCGACCCCGCCCCACGCCCCGGCCCCGGCCGATCCGCCACGTCCCCCGACGCCCGGCCCCTCCGCCTCCTCTTCCTCTGCCACCTCCTCCGCCACCTTCACCGCCTCCGCCGCCTCGCCCGGCGATGCCGCAACCGGGGCCCTGCGCTCCCTCCTCCCCGTCCTCGGCGCGCACCGCGTCACCGTGCTGCGCACCTGCCTGGCCGCCCTCGTCGACCAGGCGGCCCTGGTGGCCCTGGTCACCCTCGCCGCGTACACGGTGGGCACAGCCGTCACGGAGCACCGCCCGCCCACCCCCGGGACCGTCGCCGTCCTGGCCGGGCTCGTCCTGCTGCGGGCCCTCGCCACCTGGCGGGAGATGGACCTCTCGCACGACCTCGCCTACCGGGTCCTCGCCGAACTCCGTGTCCGGGTCTTCGACGGGCTGGCCCGCAGCGCCCCCGCCCGGATCGCCGGCCGGCGCAGCGGCGACCTCGCGGCCACCGCGCTCGGGGACGTCGAGGCACTGGAGTTCTTCTACGCCCATGCCATCGCCCAACTCCTCGCCTCCGGCGTGGTGTTCGCGGTGTCCGCCACCGTGCTGGCGGCCCTCGGGCCCTGGCTGCTGCTCGCCGTCGTGCCCGCCGCGCTGCTCCTGATCTGGTCGCCGGTGTTCGAAGCGCGCGGGCGGGCGGAGCGCGGGGCGCGGACCCGGAGCGCGCTCGCCGAGGTGTCGTCCGAGACCGTGGAGAGCGTCGACGGGCTGCGTGAACTCCTGATGGCAGGGGCGCTGAACCGCAGGCGGGCCCGGCTCAGGTCCGCCGGGCGCCGGCTCGCCCGCGCCCAGCGCGCCGAGCAGTCCTGGGAGACCGGTGCGGGCGCGGCCCGCGATCTGCTGGTCGTCGCCGCCGTCATCGGGGTCGTGGCGGCCGCCGCCCACGCCGCGTCCGCCGGACGCCTGGACGGGGCGTGGGCCCCGGCCGCCCTGGCCCTCGCCCTGGGCGCCCTCGCTCCGGTCGCCGAATCGGCGGCCGCACTCGGCCGGGCGGGCGGCCTGCGCGCCGCCGCGGCACGGGTCCGGGCCGCCGTACACGCCCCCGCCGGAGCCCCCGCGCCGACCGCCCCCCGCCCCGCACCGGCGGGACCACTGGGCCTGCGGCTGCGCGGCGTACGGTTCGGCTACGGGGGAGAGGCCGTGCTGGACGGCGTCGACCTCACCGTCCGGCCCGGCGAGACGGTGGCCCTCGTCGGAGCGTCCGGGGCGGGCAAGTCGACCTGCGCCCACCTTCTGGCGCGGTACTGGGATCCGGCCGAAGGCGTCCTGGAGCTCGTGCCCCCCGCCCCGGCCCACCCCGTCGACCTGCGGGACCTCACCGAGGAGGAGCTGCGCGCCACCGTGTCCGTGGTCGGGCAGGAAGCCCCGCTCTTCCACGGCACCCTCGCCGAGAACCTCCGCCTGGGCGCCCCGGACGCCACGGCGGACGAGGTCGGCGCGGTGGCACGGATCTGTGGCGTCGACCTCATCGCCGACGCCCTGCCCGACGGGCTCGACACCGCCGTCGGCGAGCGCGGGGCGACCCTGTCCGGCGGCCAGCGCGCCCGGGTGGCCCTGGCCCGAGGGCTGCTGAGCGCCCCGCGCGTGCTCGTCCTGGACGAGACGACGGCCCATCTGGACCACCGGGGCGACGCGGAACTGGCCCGGGCGCTCACGGTGGACTCCGCCACCCGGACGACCCTGGTGATCGCCCACCGCCCGGCCACCGTCCGCAGGGCCGACCGGATCGTGGTCCTGGACGGCGGGCGCATCGTCGAGGAGGGCACCTGGGACGAGCTGATCCTGGCCGGCGGCCCGCTGACCCGCCTCTTCGCCCGCGAGGAGGCGTCGGCCCACTCCTGACGGTGTCGATCAGGGGCGTTCAGGGAAGGGGCTGCTCCGCCCAGATGATCTTCCCCCGGGGGGTGTAGCGCGTGCCCCACCGATGGGCGAGCTGCGCGACGAGGAACAGCCCGCGCCCTCCCTCGTCCGTCGTCCTGGCGTGCCGCAGCCGCGGCGAGGTGTTGCTGGCGTCGGACACCTCGCAGGTCAGCGCCGACTGGAACAGCAGCCGCAGCCGGACCGGCCCCGAGCCGTACCGGATCGCGTTGGTCACCAGCTCGCTGACGATCAGCTCCGTCGTCATCGACAGCTCCGCGAGCCCCCACGCCTCCAGCTGGCGGGAGACCTTCGCCCGGGTCTCCCCGACCGCCGCCGGGTCCACGGGAACGTCCCACGAGACCAGGTGCTCGGGGCTCAGGACATGCGTCCGGGCGAGGAGCAGGGCGATGTCGTCCGGCTGCGGGACGGGCAGCAGTTCCTTGACCACCGCCGGACACAGATCCTCCAGCGGCAGCGCGGCCCGGGACACCGCCCGGCCCAGCCGTTCCATGCCGCTCTCCATGTCCTTGTCGGTCCCCTCGATGAGCCCGTCGGTGTAGAGGCCGAGGAGGCTCCCTTCGGGCAGCTCGATCTCCAGTGACTCGAAGGGCAGCCCGCCGAGGCCCAGGGGCGGCCCGGCGGGCAGGTCCGGGAAACTGACCGTGCCGTCCGGTGTGACGACCACCGGCGGCGGGTGACCGGCCCGCGCCATCGTGCAGCAGCCGTTCGCCGGGTCGTAGACGGCGTACAGGCAGGTGGCCCCCACCACCGTCGTGCCGCCCCGCTCCGCCGGGCCCCCCGCCCGCTCCTCCTCGCTGAGCCGCAGGACGAGATCGTCCAGGCGGGCCAGCAGCTCGTCCGGGGGAAGATCCATGTCGGCCAGCGTCTGTACGGCGGTGCGCAGCCGGCCCATGGTCGCGGCGGCCCCGATGCCGTGCCCGACGACATCGCCGATGACCAGCCCGACCCGGG
This sequence comes from Streptomyces sp. NPDC091289, assembly GCF_044757365.1. NCBI lineage: Bacteria > Bacillati > Actinomycetota > Actinomycetes > Kitasatosporales > Streptomycetaceae > Streptomyces > Streptomyces sp. NPDC091289. Next base: position 237,263 of record NZ_JBIVUT010000001.1, on the reverse strand, counting down.
CGCCGGACAGCGGGATCACATCGAACCAGTCGCCGCCGACCCCGTCCTTCGCGTCCGCCGGAAGGTAGGACGACGCCACGTCCAGCGCCGTCCCACCGCGCAGCGTGTGCGGCAGCAGGCTCCGCTGGAGCACCAGCGCCGCGGTGTGCTCCCGGGTGTAGCGGCGGGCGTTGTCCACGCACACGGCCGCACGGGCCACCAGCTCCCGGGCCGGCGCCACATCGTCCTCGTCGAACGGCACCGGATTCTGCGACCGCATGAAGGTGGTCAGCCCCAGCACGGTGTCGCGCGCCCGCATCGGCACGGAGATCAGCGAGTGCAGCCCGAACTCCCGGAGCCGGGCGGCCCGCGCGGGCTGCTCCACCGTCCACCCGTGACTGTCCGGGTCGAGCACCGGCAGCAGGACCGGGTCGCCGTCGAGGAGGAAGTGCGCGTCGTGCGGCGGCGGCACGAAATCGACCGGTTCCCCGACCCGTACGACTGCCTCCGGACAGCCCTCGCGCACCGAGCTCATGCCTGCCCGGCGCATGGCCGGCCGCTCGCCCTCGGCCGGCGCGGCCGCCCCGGGCCGGTCACCGCCGAACGGGGTCTCCAGCAGGTCGACGAAGACGAAGTCCGCGAACCGGGGCACCGCGAAATCGGCGAGCTCCTGCGCCGTACGCTGTACGTCCAGGGTGCTGCCGATGGCCGCTCCGGCCTCGTTCACCAGCGCGAGCAGCCGGCGCGCGTTCCACCGGTCGGTGACGTCGAGGACCAGGTAGCCGATGCCGACCCGCCGGTCCTGGGCGTCGGCCAGCGGGAAGAACGAGCTCGCGTACGCCCGTCGGCGGTGCGGATCGGCCCAGCTCCAGCCCAGATACTCGTAATCCGTGATCGCCTCGCCGGTCGACAGGACCTGTCGCATCAGCCGCTCGATGGGCGCCGCCAGCGCTCCGGGCAGCACATCGCCCGGCCGGCGTCCCAGCCGCTGCTCCCGGGGGACACCGCCGAACCGCTCCAGGGTGTCGTTGAGCCAGAGATAGCGCAGTTCGGGGTCGAGCACCGCCATCCCGACCGGCGACCGGGTCAGAAAGTCGTCGAGCACGGACCCGCTCATCGTCCAGTGCGGGGTGAGCTCCCGCCCGGACACCAGGAAGCCCTCCTGCCCGGCGATCTGGAACGAGGCGGTGGCCCGCACGTCGATGTCCAGCGCTCGGCCGTCCCGGTTCCGCAGGGAGATCAGCCCGCTCCACCCCGAACCGGCCCGGCAGCGCGCGGCCACCGCGGCCGTCCGCCAGGCGTCCGGGGGGCCGGCCAGGAGCAGGGTGGCCGACCGGCCCACCACCTCGGCCGCCGGATACCCGAGCAGCGCCTCGGCCCCGCGGGTCCAGCCGATGACCGTGCCGTCCCCGGCGATCACCGCCGCCGCGTCGTCGGCCGTCCGCGCCGGTCGCAGCCCGTCCCCGGAGGGCAGCGGGCCGGGCTCCGCCGGGGAGCCCTCATCGGCGGATGCCATTGCACCTCACCACCCTCTGTAGGTTTCCATGGTCGCGCGTCGCCCCGGACCGCGCCCGGTGCGCCCGGTGTGCGGTCCGGGCGGGGGGTGTCCCTCGTTCGGCGGCGTGACGGAGCGGGCGGTGCCCGCGTTGGTGGTGGTGACAAGCGGTTGCTCGTCCCCCTGCCCCCGCGCTGGACCCGTGTGGGTGGACGGCTCCGGCCCCCGACAGGTGGGCCGGAGCCGTTTCCATGCCCGGGGTCAGTAGCGGAAGCAGATCTTGCGCTCCTTGAGCCACTGGCCCAGCCAGTCGCCGAACGGCACGGTGACGCACCACCTGCGGGCGGGCGGCGCGTCGGTCACCGGTGGCGTGGGCGTGGGCGCCACCGGCGGGGACGGCTGCGTGGACGGCGGGACCGTCGGGGACGGGGCCGGGTCCGTAGGCGTGGGTGTCGGCGTCGGAGTGGGGCTGGGCACGGGCCCGGCGGGCGCGGCCATCTCCGTCAGCATCGTCCGGAACACCTTCGAGGACCGCGGATTGCTCTTGCACTGCCAGACGCCGTGCGGGCAGTAGTCCGTGACCGTCTGGTAGAGCGGCTTGTGCCGGTCGATCCACTCCAGCATCCGCCGCATGTACTCGGGGTTGTCGCCGTTGCGGAAGAGCCCCCACTCCGGGAACGAGATGGGCTTGCCGTGCTCCGCGGCGAAGTCGACGTGCTTCTGGAGCCCGTACGGGTCGCTGATCTGGTCGTCGAAGGTCTCGCCGGGCGGCTGGTCGTAGGAGTCCATCCCGATGATGTCGACGACGTCGTCGCCCGGGTAGCACTCGGTCCACGGCACCGCGTCCCGCCCCCGGCTCGGCGTGAAGTCGAAGCGGAACTCCTGGCCGGGCACCGCGCGCATCGCGGTGACGATCCGCTCCCAGTACGCCTTCCAGGACGCGGGATCGGGACCGCACCGATGGGTGTACGTGGTGCCGTTCATCTCCCAGCCGAGCACGATCACGGTGTCCGGGACGCCCAGCCCCACCAGGCGCTCACCGAGCTTCGTGAAGTGCTGGTCGTAGTCCCCGGCCGCGCCGGCCCGGAGCAGGGTGCGCACCTCGCCGTCCGGGACCCGCTCCTCGTTGCGCTCCAGCATCGGCACGTTCAGGACGAACATCCGGTCCTGGTCCGCCTGTCTCCAGTCCGCCCAGGCGTCCAGGAAATCGGGTGCGCCCTCGATGTTCACCCAGAGATCGCCCGGCAGATACGTGTGCCCCACCCGCAGCTCCGCCCCGCCGAGCCAGCGCGACAGCTCGGCCATCCTGCTGACCCCGGCGGGCCCGTAGTCCAGATACGCGCCGTGCGCCGTGCCGCTTCCCGCGCCCGGTGGGCCGGGGGCGGCGGCGTCGACGGAATCGGTGCCCGGCGGAGACTGGCCCGCGATGCCACCCCCTGCCAGGAGGCTGAGAGCGGCCGCCGCGATGCACGAGACGATGAGACGGCGCTTTGCCGGCATTACTCCTCCTGGCTGCGATGAATTCCGGCCGGTTCGGCCTGATAGGGAGAGAGTTTCATCATCATGCACCGGCGGCATGCGCAGGAGTCCATTTATCGTATTCGGCGTTGCGGGCGTGCCGTTCAGGTGAATGTGGGGCCGAACGTGAACGGCAGCGAGCCGACACGGTTGTCGAAATTCGAATCGACCAGTTCCGGATCTCCCAGCTTCCGCATGACAGGCCGTCGGTCGATCAGTTCCCGGAACAGGGCCGTCATTTCGAGACGGGCCAGATGCGCCCCCAGGCAGTGGTGCGGGCCCCCGCCGCCGTATCCGAGATGGGGATTGGGCGACCGGGTGATATCGAAGCGATCCGGATGGGTGAAAACCGCCTCGTCGCGATTGGCCGACGCATAGACGAGAGCGACTTTCTCCCCCGGAAGGAACGTGCGGCCGCCGAGTTCGCATACGGCGGTGACGGTCCTGCGGAACTGGATGATCGGCGTCGAATGCCGGACGATCTCGTCGACGGCGCCGCCGATGTACCGGTCGAAGTCGGACCGCAGCAGCTCCCGCTGCTCCGGATGCCGGTCGAGCAGGAACAGCCCGTGCGCGATGGCGTTGCGGGTCGTCTCCACCCCGGCCACCAGCAGCAGGGAGAAGAAGGCCCCCAGCTGCCGCCCGGACAGTGCTTCGCCGTCGATGTCCGCCCGCACGAGCGCCGAGACGAGGTCGTCCTCGGGGTGCCGGCGGCGCTCCCGGGCGAGCCGCCCCATGACCCACTGCATCCGGGCCAGGGACGCCAGCCCCCGGCCGGGAATCCGCAGCCGGGCCCGGCCCCGGCGCTCGACGCCGACGTGCTCGGACGCGTGGTCGATCTGCTCCGCGATCCGTGCCCGGTACGCCTCCGGGATGCCCATCAGGTCGCAGATCACCTCCAGCGGCAGCCGCGAGGCCGCCGACGGCATGAAGTCCCCGGGCCGCTCGGCGATCAGCTCGTCCACCAGCCGCCCGGCGAGCCGGCCGACGTTCTCCTCGACGTCCGCCAGCAGCCGGGGCGTGAACCGCCGCGAGATGATCCGGCGCAGCGCCGCGTGCTCGGGCCCGTCCATGTTGACCATCGAGTTCCCGAACAGCGCCTTCGCCCAGCCGGCCGGCTCCGGGGTGGTGACCCCCGGGGCGCTCGCGAACACCTGGGGCGTGCGGCTCGCGGTCCGCACGTCGGCATGGCGCACCAGGGCGTGGAACGGTGTGCCGGAGGTACGCGCGGTACCGGGCCGGGGAGTGAACAGCACCGGCGCGTCCAGCTCCCGCAGCAGGGCGAACGCCCGGAGCCTCTCGGGGCGCGGCAGCCGCCAGAACGCCGGGTCGGCCAGATCGACGTCCGCCGCGCGCAGCACACGGTCGCCGGACAGCTGGTTCGGAACGGTCATGCCCATCACCTCCACGGTTCGCCAGGCCATGTTCCGGTCCGCCCGCCGCGCAGGCCCTCCCGACGCGGCCCGTCGCCGCCGATGGCCCCGCACCCTCACGCGTTTGACGGAACGTGACCGCCGCGTGTGCGCCGTACGCCGCACGCACGAGAACTGTTTCGGCACCGCCTCGTTGTCAACATCGCCATCAGCAGCACCTCGGACGAGTTAACGAGAGGCAGGCAGTCTTCTCATGAGCCCCACCCCAGCGAAACCGGGCGGCACCCGCGTTCCCTCCCGCCGGATCGTCCTGCGCGGAGCCTTCACCGCGGCCGTGGTCACGGGCACCGCGGGCGCCCTGCTCCCGCTGCTCGACCGTGAGCAGGCCGCCGCGGCCCGGCCCGCACCGGGACCCGAGGCCCTCGGATCCACGGCGGAAAAGGGATCCACGGCGGAAAAGTCATCCGCGAAGTCAGCCACGAAGTCGTCCACGACGGAAGAGTTCGCCGAGATGTACCGGGGCCGGGAGATCCGGGGGACGGCGACCGTCATCGTCCCCGCCGGCGCCCCGGACGACGACCGGGTGGCGGTCGTCGCCGAACCGGTCACCGAGATCCGCATCGACGGCAGGCCGCTGCACGTCATGCGGCGGGCGGACGGCACCTATCTGAGCGACGTCCGGCACTACGAGTCGTACCCGACGCTGCTGGAGACGGCCCGCGCCGCCGTCGACGAGCTAGGCAACGCCTCACTCGCGCCCCCCGTCGCGCACCACATGTGAACCAGGAGGACCAGCACCGGTGTACACCCGCAAGAACCAGCGCGACCTCACGCGCACCGAGAAGCGCCGGCTTGTCGACGCGATCCTGAAACTGAAGCGCTCCGGCCGCTACGACGACTTCGTCGTCATGCACCGGGAGTACTACGTCATGGACACCGAGCGCCGGCCGCGCCCGGCGCACATGACGTCCTCGTTCTTCCCCTGGCACCGCCAGTACCTGCTGGAGTTCGAGAAGGCGCTCCAGGGCGTCGACGCGGGCGTCAGCGTCCCCTACTGGGACTGGACCCAGGACAACAAGCAGACCTCGTCCCTGTGGGCGGAGGACTTCCTCGGCAGCAACGGCAGGCCCGGTGACCGCCAGGTCACCACCGGAGCGTTCGCCTACGAAGCGGGCAACTGGAGTGTCGGAAAGGGCGTCACCGACGAGAACTACCTCACCCGCAACTTCGGCAGGCCCGGCAGCAACCCGGTCTCGCTCCCCACCAAGGACGACGTGGCGAGGGCGCTCAAGGACCCCGTCTACGACACCGAGCCCTGGAACAGCATCAGCACCGAGGGCTTCCGTAACCGCATCGAGGGGTGGGGCATCCGGGGCGTGCGCACGGTGGGCCTCCATAACCAGGTCCACCAGTGGGTCGGCGGCCCGATGGCGGGCGCGGCCTCCCCCGAGGACCCGGTGTTCTGGCTCCACCACTCCTTCATCGACCTGCTGTGGGACCGGTGGCGCAAGGCGCACCCGAAGTCCGCCTATCTGCCCGGCCGCAAGCCCGCCTCGCCCAGCCAGGACCGCGAATACGTCTTCGGCCTGGACGAGGCGATGCCCCCCTGGGGCGTGCCCCCGAGGAAACTCCTCGACCAGAGCAAGGTCTACCGCTACGCCTGAGCCCGGACGGAGGAACGGCCGGCCCCCTCCGCGAGGAGGGAGCCGGCCGTTCCGGTGGAGCGGGAGATCAGCGGCCGTAGCCGTAGTCCCCGTCGCCGCCGTCGTCGTGGCCCTCGGAGGCGTTGACGCAGGTGTTGCCGAAGGCCGGGTTCAGCAGGCCGATCACGTTGATCGTGTTGCCGCAGAGGTTCACCGGGACGTGCACGGGGACCTGGACGCTGTTGCCCGAACCGACGCCGGGGGAGGCGGCGGCGAGGCTCTGCGCACCGGCGTCCGCGGACGCCATGCCGGCGCCGCCGGCGATCAGGGCGCCGGTGCCGGCCATGACAGCGGCGACCTTCGTCATACGAGACATTGAGAACTCCTAGTAAAGAAGGGGGTGAGCTGCGGACGCGAGGCCCGCACCCCCTGACAACGCGAAAAACGCCGGACGGTAACGGATCGGCTCATAGGTGATATCTCCGACGCCCCTGTCCGGCGTACGCCCCGGGGCGCGCGTCCCGCGTCAGCGCCCGATCACCGGAAGGCCCGTCAGCCGCTCGTGCCAGTCCCGCGCCGTCGGGAACCGGGCCTTCACGGTCTCCACCGCCCGCTCCCGTACCGCCACCTGCGACTCGCGCAGCCGGAGCAGAGGCTCCAGACCCGGGCGGGCCAGCAGCAGCCGCTGGTTGACCACGGGCACCGGCCCCCAGTGGTTCTTGTAGCTCTCCGCACCGCGCAGCAGGCTCAGCACCTCGCGCCCGGCGTCCGAGGCCTGCTGGGCCACCTCGCGCAGCAGCATCGTCGACACATCGACCTTCCGTTCACGCAGCGCCGGATCCGCGCCGTACAGATAGCCGCCCGTCAGATGCCCGGACTGCAACGACAGGTTCGACGCCACCACCTCGCCGTTCAGCCGGAACTCCGTCATGGCCGCCGTACCGTCCCCCACCATCCGTCCCACCGACCGGATCAGATGGTCCGAGAACCGCGCCCGCAGATGCTCGGGATTGACCCCCCGGCCCTCCCACTGCCGCTCGTGCAGCCGCAGCAGCGTGCCGACCGCGGCGGGCACCCCGTCCTGCGGAATCCGGTGCGCCTCGACGCCCAGGGCCTCGACCTTGCGCAGCTTCGAGCGCAGCCGCTGACCCCGTGAGCCCGTCAGCCGCGCCACGCGGTCGCCCAGCGGTTCGGCCGGAAGCTCCATGCACGTCGAGTCACTGAGCCGGCTCCGGGCCCCCGGCCACCGCCCGAACAGCAACTGCGCCGACGCGTCCGGCCGGACCTCCCGCAGGTCCACCACGGTGTGCCGGGCCGCCCGGTCCAGACCGCGCCCCAGCGCCCCCACCGCGTACCCGGCCTCCTCCTCGTCCAGGAGGATGTCGAAGAAGTCGGAGACGGCCCCGCCCATCGGGACGAGCAGCGGCATCGGACGGTGCACCAGCATCAGCGGCGCCGCCCCGATCAGCCGCCCCGACCGGCGGACCAGCAGCACCCGCAGCCGGCCCTCCTGCCCGTAGGAGATCCACCACGAGTGCAGCCACGCGTGGCTCTGGAACGGGGTGGCGGTGGCGCAGCGGCGGTGCAGGGCGTCCCACTCCCCGGCGAGCGCGCCGAACTCCCGGAAGTCCCGGCACAGGGTCACGGCGAGGCTGCCCGCCCGGTGCGCCGTCATCGGACCAGCTCCCGCTCGTCTTGGGCTACGTTGCCGCCCTCGGCCGTCGGCCCCGGCACCTGCGCCGAGACGCTCCAGCCTGCCCGGCGCGGCCGTACCAGCAGCACGAGACCGCCCAGCAGACCGCCCGCCGCCGCCCCCACCGCGGTGCCCAGCGGCACCGACGGCGAGACCGGCCGGTCCGGCGTCATCGCATGGGTGAACTTGATCAGCTTCACCCCGGTGTCCTTGGAGACATGGCCGCTGCTCACGATGACGGCCTCGATGACCGCGTTCGCGATGTCGGCCGCCTTGTGCCGGTCCTCGGACGTGCCCGTCACCGCGATCATCGGCGAGTCGGGAGAGGTCTCCGACCGCACGTGGGACCGCAGTTCGCGCACCGGCTCGCCGGCCGCACCCTGGGCGTACGAGAGCGTCGCGTCGCTCGTCGTCAGCCGCCCGTACGACTGGGCGTACCCCAGCGCCGCCGAGGGGTCCGTCTCGCCCTCGGCGACCGCCATCGCATAGCTGGTGGCCTCGTACTGCGGTGCGGCGAGCGCACCGTACGACAGCCCGGACGCGGTGCCGATCAGCACGCAGACGGGCAGTGGCCACCAGTGCGGAAGCCGGGTGAGGGCGGTGCGCAGCCGACGGGCGACGGCGGGCCGCTGCTGCTCGGGTGACTCGGTCATGAAAAGGCTCTCCGGTTCGGTGGGGCGGTGTCGAGTGCGTACGCGTACACGTCCATCAGCCGCTCGCTGCTGCGCCTGATGTCGTAATGGCCGACGGCCCGGGGCGGCGGCTGCCGGTCCGCGCGGGCCTGTATCCGCTGCCGCAGCCGGGCCGTCAGCTCGTCGGGGCTCCCGGCGATCCGGGTGGCCCCCGGGGCGTGGGCGGCAGGCAGGTCGTCGATGGCGGGGCAGGCGTCGTGGAGCACGGGCAGTCCGGCGGCGAGCGCCTCCACGGCGGCCAGGCCGAAGGACTCCTCGCGGGACGTGGAGACAAAGGCGTCCAGGGCGCTCAGCAGCGCCGGAACACCCGGCACCGGACCGTCCCCGTCCTCGTCGCACTCCCCGAGGAACCGGATCCGGTCCACCGCTCCCAGGCGCAGGGCCAGCGCGCGCAGCGACCCGGCCTCCGGTCCGTCCCCGGCCAGCAGCAGGCGGGCCTCCGGCAGGGCGGCGACCGCGCGGATCAGCACGTCGAACCGCTTGCCCGGCACCAGCCGCCCGACCCCGCCGACGACGAACGCCCCCTCGGGGATGCCCAGTTCCGCCCGCACGGAGGTCCGCCGCTCCCCGTCGAAGCGGAACCGGCCCGCGTCGATCCCGTTGGGCACCAGCCGGATCCGGTCGGCGGGCACCCCCCAGTCCCGCAGCCGGCCGGCCACGGTGGAGGAGACGGCGACGGTCGCCGAGCCGAGGCGCTCGGTGGAGAGATAGAGGGCCCGGATGCCCCGGGTGAGCGGGCGGCCCTCGATCTCGGCGCGCCCCAGGGAGTGTTCGGTCGCGACGGTGGCCCGGGTCCCGGCCAGCCGGGCCGCGATCCTGCCGTACACACAGGCCCGGTACAGATGCGTGTGGACCAGGTCGTAGCGGCCGTCCCGGATCAGCCGGGCCAGCCTCCCGACAGCCGACAGGTCCCGGTTGCCGCGCATCCCCAGGTGGGTCACCCGGATCCCGTCGGACCGCAGCTCCTCGGCCACCGCCCCCGGGTTGGTGAGCGTCACGACGTCGCACTCCACCGGCAGATGACGCAGCAGCAGCCGCAACTGCCGCTCGGCGCCGCCGACCCCGAGCCCGGTGATGACGTGCAGCGCCCTCACCGCGGGCCGCCCGCCCGCACGGGCCCGGTGACACGGGAGCCCGTACCGGGCGCGGCGACCTGCCGCAGCCCGTGCCGCAGGTCCTTCGCCCACAGGCGCACCCCCCGGTCCGCCTGGCTGATGTGGGTGCGGGGCAGGGCGAACCGGCTGAGCAGCGGGCCGGGGGCCAGCGCGCAGGCATAGCCGTAACCCGCCGTGCGCGAGGCCTCCGTGACCCGGCGGTCGAGGATCCCGTACGGATAGCAGAAGCCCTCCGGGAGTGCGCCGGTGAGCTCGCCGATCAGCTCCCGGCTGTCGACGGTCTCCCGGCGCAGCTCCTCGTCCGACAACGCCGTCAGGTCCTGGTGGTACAGGCCGTGCGAGCCGACCTCCATGCCCGCGTCGGCGACCCGCCGGGTCTCGGCGTGCGTGAGCAGCGGCTTGCGCGGGCCCAGCGGATCCCACGCGTTGTCCCCGCCCGGCCGGCCCGGCAGGACGAAGACCGTCGCCCGGCAGCCGTGCTTGCGCAGCACCGGCAGCGCCTCGCCGAGGAAGTCCGCGTACCCGTCGTCGAAGGTCAGCCCGACCAGACCGCGCCGCCCCGACGCCCCCGCGCGCAACAGCTCGGACACCCCCACCCCGGTCAGCCGCCGGCTGCGCAACCAGGACAGCTGTTCGTCGAGGCGCTCGGGGGAGACGGTGATGCCGTACGGATCGTCGCTGGGATCCGTCACCGAGTGGTACGTGAGGATCCACGGCTGACGGCGGGTGTGCGGGCGGAGCCGGGACGAGGGAGCGTCGGCGCAATGTGCCGAGGAATCAGCGGCCATCAAGGAACCTCCGTCGGGTGAGTGCCAGCAGGGAAACGACCTCGGGCGAGCGCAGGGCGAGCCCGGTCAGGAAGAAGACGGCGGGGACGAGGAGACACCCGGCGGCCAGACTCAGCACCGCGTCGGGGACGAGAGGAGCGCACGCCCAGCCGGCCACGCCCGCCGCCAGCGACGCCCCGGTGAGCCGGCCCAGCGACAGCGCCACGGCGCGGGTCCGGATCGGCACCACCCGGGTGCCGAGGCCCATGAGGAGCAGCAGCGCCGTCGTGCTGATCCCGATCGCGTTGGCGGTCGCGATGCCGTCCACACCGAAGCGGTACGTCAGCGCGTACCCGGCCCCCATGGTGACCAGCAGCCCGGTGCCCATGGCGAACGCCGGGAACCAGGTGGGCCGCCCGGACGAGAAGAACGGCCGGCTCAGCGCGCCGACCAGACAGTGCCCGAGCAGCCCCAGCGCGTACACCCGCATCACCTGGGCGGTGGCGTCGGTGTCCGCGACGTCGAACGCGCCGCGCTGGAAGAGCACCTCGATGATCTGGGGCGCGTATCCGAGGACGACCGCCGTGCCGAGCAGCACCACCATCCCGGCCAGTGCCAGGTCCCGCTCGACCCGCCGCCGGGCCTTCTCCCGGTCCCCGGCGGCCATGGCCTGCGCGACCACCGGGAAGGTCACCGTGCAGATCATCAGCGACAGCACCATCGGCATCTGCGCGACCTTCTGGGCGTAGTTCAGATGCGAGATCGCGCCCGCCGGCAGGGTGGAGGCCAGGAACCGTTCCACCAGCACCTGGGACTGACGGCTCACCACGAACAGGACCACCGGGGCCAGGACCGCGAAGCCCAGCAGCGGAGCGGTCCGCGCGGCCCGCCGCCGCAGCCGCCCGAACCTCGGCAGCCGGGGCCGCGCGAGCGGCACCAGCCGCAGGAACATGGGCAGTTGGGTCAGGATCATCAGCCCGCTGCCGGCCGCGACGCCCACCGCGGCGGCCCGCACCCCCCACACGGAGTGCAGGGCCAGCGTCATCCCGATGATGCCGAGGTTGTACGCGACATAGACGCAGGCGGGCGGCAGGAAGCTGCGGTGCGCGCGCAGCGCGGCGCTGAAGTAGCCGGTGATCCCGAAGGTGAGCACGGTGACGGCGGTCAGCCGGGTGCAGTCCACCGCGAGCCGCGGATCGGCGAGGCCCGGGGCCAGCACGCCCACGACCCACGGGGCGCCCGCGATCAGCAGGGCCGCGCCGCCGGAGAGCAGGAGGGCCAGGCGGGGGAGTGTGGCGGCCACGAGATCCCGTACGGGGTCGGAGCCGGGAGCATGTCCGGCCTCGGCCCGCCGGGTCAGGGCCAGGCTGAAGGCCGGGACGAGGAGGAGCGCCATCCCGTCCTCGATCAGGAGCGTCGCCGCCATCTCGGGCACGGTCCAGGCGATCAGGAACGCGTCGCTGGCGTCGCTCGCCCCGAAGTACCGGGCGATGGCCTGGTCCCGCACCAGCCCGAGCACGGCCCCCAGCACGGTCAGCACCGCCGTGGCCGCCGCCGCGCGGGCGAGAAAGGACCCGAGCCGGGGCGCCTCGCCGCTGTCCGTCTCCGGCGCGGTGCCGGGGGTGACGGGCCCCTCGGGGCCGGAGCCGGGCGCCGGGAGCAGCGGCGGGGCGGATGCCGCGTCCGCCGGACGCGGCTCGGCCTCCGTCCCCGTACCGGTGTCGCTCATGCGGCGCTCACCCGGTCCGGCTCGGCCAGCGCCCACCAGGCGGCCAGTCCCAGGATGACGCCGCTCAGCACCGTCGTGGGCCCGCCGATGTCCGCGTACAGGAAGTTGACGCTCTGCCAGGTCATCAGGGCCACCGCCGTCAGACCGCAGTCCATGGCCGCGGGGCCGCGCGAGCGGGCGAGGCGCAGTCTGCGGATCGCGCCCACCAGGATCGCCGCCCAACTGCCCACGAGCGCGGTCAGGCCGACGAGGCCCTGCTCGCTGAGGACGAGGAGATACATGTTGTGCGGCGACAGGAGCGCCTGCCGGCGGAACTCCTGGCCCGCCCCGGCGGTGTCGCTGCCGGAGGAGAGCCCGATCGAGGCATGTCCGTCACGGTGGTCGGGGAAGCCCTTGAGGCCGACCCCGGCGGCGGGCCGCTCGCGCCACATCGCGCCCGCCGCGCTCCACATCGCGTAGCGGTCGCTGACGGAGCGGTCCGGGGTGCTGGTCACCCGGGTCACGCTGGCGGCCCGGTCCGCGATCATCTCGGAACCGATGCCGAACCCGCCGACCACCACCACCCCGGCCGCGCCCAGCACGGCCAGCGACGTCAGCGCCTGCCGCCGCCCGGCCAGCGCCAGGGCGACGAGGACCGCGGCGGCCGTGGCGATCCACACGCCCCGGCTGAACGACAGCGTCAGGGGCACGATCAGCGCGACGGCGAGGACGGCGGCGCACGGCCGCAGCCAGGCCGGGGCGCTGCCGGGGGTGCGCAGGGCGCAGGCCGCGGCGGCGAGCAGACCGTAGGCGACGACGGTCGCCATGCCCATGATGTCGCTGGGCCCGAAGGTGCCGACCGCCCGGATGTCCTCGCCCATGTACGAGGCGCCGGTCCCGGTGACGTACTGATGGACGCCCGTGACGCCCTGGACGACCGCCAGCAGCACCAGCGAGCCGGCGACGATCCGGAACCCGTACGCGTCCTTCAACAGCAGGAACACCGCGATCGGTACGAGGACGAAGACCTGGAGATAGCGGACCAGCCCCGGCAGGGCCGCCGCCGGGTCCGCCGCCGTGACCGTGGCCACCGCGAAGCCCACCGCCGGCAGCCCCAGGACCAGTGCGGCGGTGGCGCTCAGCGGGCGCCGGCGCAGATACAACAGCCGTCCCACGCACACGAGGACCGCGAGACCCGAGGCCAGATCGGCCGGTCCGACCGCAGGGCCGCCGCCCTCGCCGGAGGCCCCGTAGGGCAGGGCGGGGAGCAGGACGGTCGCGACCAGCGGCAGCAGCGGCCAACGGCTCCGCCAACCGCCCCACGAGGGGCGGGAGACGGCAGGGGGCGCGGCCGACGGCGTCGGCGCGGGCCGGGTCAGGACAGCGGCCATGATCAGCTGCCTCCGAGCCGGAACAGGGAGCCCGCGGTCCGCGCCAGCACGCACGCGTCCTGCCACAGCGACCAGGTCTCGATGTAGCGATTGTCGAAACGGGCCCGGTCCTCGATCGAGGTGTCGCCCCGCAACCCGTTCACCTGGGCCAGACCCGTGATGCCGACCGGCATCCGGTGACGGGCCTGGTAGCCGGGGTGGGCGCGGCTGAACTGCGCCACGAAGAAGGGGCGTTCGGGGCGGGGCCCGACCATGCTCATATCGCCGCGCAGGACGTTCCACAGCTGCGGCAGCTCATCGAGAGAGGTCCGGCGCAGCACCCGGCCGACCCGGCTCATCCGCCCGTCGGACGCGACGTTCCAGCGGGTGGCCGACTCCTGGACGTCGGCGGGCCGCAGCGTACGGAACTTCAGCAGGACGAAAGGACGACCGTGCCGGCCGACGCGCTCCTGCCGGAAGATCACCCCCGGCCCGTCGGAGAGCCGCACGGCCAGGGCGCAGGCCGCCATCACCGGGGCCGCCAGCAGCAGTCCGACCGCGGCCAGGACGGCGTCCATCACCCGCTTCATCCCGTGGCCGACGGGACGGCTCGTCCGGTCGTGCAGGGGCTGGGCGGTGAAGCCCCACAGATGATCCGGGCGGCCTCCCGCCGGGAGCCCCGCGACAGCGCCGGGTCCGGTGACCAGCCACACCCGGCAGCCGTGTCCGGTGAGCAGGGTGAAGAGAGCGGCCCCGTCCGGGGTGGCCTCGGGCGGCGCCGTGAACACCGCGTGCCGCACGCTGTTCTGCACGACGGCCCGCCCCACCTCCTGGGGCGAGCCCAGGACCGGCAGCGGCACGGTGTCGGAACCCGTCGCCCGGTCCTCGTCCCCGGCCGCCGGGGCGGCGACCACACCGACCGGCCGCAGCCCGTACGCGGGGCGGTCGTACAGCGCCGCCGTCACCTGACGGGCCAGCGGCCCCTGGCCCACGACCAGCGTGGACACCGGGCGGCGGGCGGCGGCCCGCCGCCGCGCCCGGTACACGGCCGCGCGTCCCGCACAGGTCAGTACGGTCTGCACCCCCGCCCCGTAGGCGAGCACCGCCCAGCCGATCGCCTGCTGCGGGGCCCAGGCGTCCAGCGCCTCCATGGTCACGTACCACTGGAGAAGGGCGAGACCGAGGAGCGCGGGCAGCTCGCCGAGGGCCGAGGGGGACAACCGCATCCCGTACAGGCGGCGTTGGGCGAAGAGCAGCACCTGGGCCACGGCCTGGACGGCCACCAGCAGCCAGGGCCACGCGACCGGGACGACCAGGGCGAACGTCACGGCCGGGGCCAGGGCGTCCACGCCCAGGAGCGGCGCGAGACGGCCGAACCGGACGGCCCGGCGCTCACCGGGCTGCGCCTGCGCACCGCCACCGCTTCTTCGCGGCGGATGAACCGTGTGCGCCTGCACGGCTGTTGCCTGGGCGGTGCCGGGAACCGGTGCACTCTCCATCGTCATCGCTCGGTGCGCTTCCTCGTCGTGGGGCCGGACATGCCGACAAGTTCCTGGTAGAGACCGGCAACCGCCCCCGCGGTCCGTCGGACGTCGAAGGCGGTCCGGGTGTGGCGCAGGGCCCGGTGGGACACCGCCTCGCGCAGTTCCGGGTCGGTGAGCAGCGCGGTCAGCGCCGCGGCCAGCGCCGCCGGATCCTCCGGCGGCACCAGACAGTGGTCCTCGTGGCCGGGCGGCAGGCTCTCCCGCGCCCCGTTCACGTCGGTCATCACGACGGGGCGGCCGCAGGCCATCGCCTCCAGCGGGGCCAGGGCCATGCCTTCCCAGCGGGAGGGCAGCACGAGGACGTCCGCCGCGTGGATCCACGGCCGTACGTCCTCGCAGGCACCGGTGAACAGCACGCCCGGCGGGGCCGACTCCTCCAGTCCGTCCCGGTCGGGCCCGTCGCCCACCAGGACCAGCCGGGCCCCGGCCACCGGGATCCGGCGCCATGCCCGCAGCAGGACGTCCTGCCCCTTCTGCCGGGTCAGCCGGCCGACGCAGACGACCAGCGGGGCGTCCCGGTCGAGCCCGTCAGGTAAGGGCAGCGAGGCGCGGGCCTCCGCGCGGTCGGCGTGGCTGCCGGGGCGGAAACGGTCGAGGTCGATGCCGTTGTGGATGACCGACCAGCGGGCGGCGATACCCGCCTCCTGCCCGGTGCGGCGCTCGGACTCGCTGACGCACAGGATGTGATCGGCCCAGCGCGCGCCGAACCGCTCCCAGCCCAGCGCCAGTTCCGCGGTGCGTCCGCCGACGGCCTCGAACGACCAGGCGTGCGGCTGGAACACCGTGGGGACCCGGCCGCGTACCGCGATCCGGCCCGCCAGTCCCGCCTTGGCGCTGTGGGCGTGCACCACGTGCGGGCGGCTCGCGCGGACGATCCGGCGCGCGGCGGCGACCTCACCGGCCAGCCGGGGCCCGGGGGCACGGGTGACGGACCAGTCGTGGACCTCGGCACCCGCCGCCGCCGCCCCGAGGGCCAGCGGGCTCCCCGGTGGACAGGCCACCACGGGGCGCAGTCCGGACCCGGCCTGGGCCCTGACGAGATCGGTGACGACCCGGGCCACTCCGCCGTCCACGGGCTGAACCAAATGAAGGACCGTCAATTGGCTTTCTTCAGTACGACGCATCTCCAGCACGCACGGCTCTCTTCGCTCAATCCGGTGAGTAAAGCCGAAGTGCACTTTGGCAGAGATGTGGCGATATCGTGCGCGTGACTCGCTCATACGACCACACGGGGATTACGCCTGCTGGGGGGCCGTTAGAGTGGCCGCGCAGCAGATCGGCGCAGGGTCGCGAGCCCTTTTCGGGCAGGTGGCGAAAGGGCTTGCGGGGGGCTGTCGCACGGAATGGCGGCGGTGCTCCGTACGGATCCAGCCGGTTATACCGTCACCTTTTTCCGGCCTACCGCACACCGCCGATCGGCGCACCGGATGGCATCACCATCTACCTGTCGGCTACGCCGTTTCCATGGTGCCGAGAGGGAGGTCCCGGCGAGGGCCCGGGTGTCCACCGCCGGTGGCCGCCCGCCGATGTCCGGCGGGCGGCCACGGTTCAGCCGGTGCGGTCCACGAGGTACGGGATCAGCGTCAGCAGATCCCCGCGCGCCTCCTCGGCCAGCGGCACCCGGTCCAGGCAGGCGCGGGCCGCGGCCAGGTGCTCCTCGGCCTCGGTGATCGTGGCCCGCCGCCCGCCGGCCTCGTCGATCAGTTCGGCCGCACGGCGCGCCGCCGGGTCGTCGAGCGGTCCGGCGGAGGCGAGCAGTGCGTCGAGGCGCCGGGCCGCCGGGTGGTCGGCGGACAGGGCCGCGAGCACCGGGTAGGTCTTCTTGAGCCGCCGCAGATCGCTGTGCACCGGCTTGCCGGTCACCTGCGGATCGCCCCAGATCCCGAGCAGGTCGTCCACCGCCTGGAACGCCACCCCCACATGCCGGCCCGCCAGGTCCAGCGCCTCGACGGTGGACGCCGGAGCGCCCGCCAGCACCGCGCCCAGGGCGGCCGCGCAACCGAGCAGGGAGCCCGTCTTGAGAGTGGCCATCGTCCGGTACTCGTGCGGCAGGACCGCCCCGGGCCCGGTCCACGGCCGGGACTCGAAGAGCAGGTCCTGCGCCTGACCGCGCACCAGATCGCCCAGCGCGCCCGCCAGTTGCCGCACCGCCGCCGGGCCGCCAGGACCCGGAGTCTCCGCCAGCGTGGCGACGGCCAGCGCGAACAGGGCGTCCCCCGCGAGGACCGCCGGGCCGGTGCCGTACGCCTTCCACAGTGTCGGCCGGCGACGGCGGGTCTCGTCGCCGTCCATGATGTCGTCGTGGATCAGGGAGAACGTGTGGATCAGCTCGACGGCGACCGCACCGGGCACCGCCTCCGCCCCGCTGCCGCCCGCGGCCTCCGCGCCGAGCACCGCGAGCGCCTGGCGGACCCCCTTGCCCTGCGATCCGGGCACCGGCTCGCCGCCGGTCCCGCTCCAGCCCAGCGAGAAGGCCGCCGTCTCCGCGTGCCAGGGGTGCAGCCGCCCCACCGACTCCACCAGGGCCGGGCGTACGAGCACGCGGCACCGGTCCAGTATCTGCGGCGCGCTCGCCCGGCGGGTCGTGGAGAGCGTCATCGGCGGTCCCCGCTCCCGTCCACCACGGCCTGTTCCACGCCGAGTTCGGCGTACGCCTTCTCGACCATCTCCCGGGCGTTCAGCAGCCCGATCCGGCTGAGCCTGCCGCGCAGTTCGTCCAGCTCGGCGGCGGTGGCGTCGCGGTCCCGGCCGAGCCTGGCCCGCGCCTTGACCAGGCCGAGCGAGGACAGTGCCTCGCCCCGCGGCTCGTCCATCGCGCGGAACTCGCCGAGCGCCTGCTCGTAGACCTCGCGGGCCTCCTCGTACCGCCCGGCGCGGAACAGCACGTTGGCCCGCATCTTGTGGTTGTACGCCAGGGCGCTGGAGAGCTTCATCTCGCGGCAGGTGACCTCGGCCTCGGAGAGCAGATCGAGCGCCCGCCCGGTCGCCCCGTCCCGGAGGGAAACGATGTCGGCGATGCCGCGCAGCGCCCAGGCCCGGCCCCGCCGGTCGTCCGCGTCGCCCGCCAGGACGGCCGCCTCCTCGAACATCTCCAGCGCCGAGTCCAGCGAACCGGTGTTGCGGTGGATCTGCGCGATGCCCTCCAGCGCCCAGACGGTGTGCCGGGCCTCGCCCCGGACGCGCGCCTCGGCCAGCAGCTGTTCGTGCAGCGTCGCGACGGTGGCGTAGTCGCCCTGGATCCGCCCGGTCTCGGCGAGTCCGGCCAGCGAATAGCCGCGGGCGACCACATCGCCGCCCCGCTTCCCCAGCTCCGCGGCGAGGCCGAGCAGCCGGAACGCGAGCCGCAGCGCCCCGCGCTGCCGCGCCAGCGTGCCGCCGCTCCACAGGGCCCAGGCCATCGCCCCGGTGTTCCCGGCCGCCCGCGCGGCCCGGTAGCTGGCCTTCCAGGCCCGGTCGGCCTCCGCCACCTGCCCGAGCCTGCGGTGCGCCTCGGCCACGGCGAGGCCCGAGCGCGCCACCTCCTCCTGCGATCCGGAGAGCTCGGCCTGCTTCAGATGGCGTACTCCCTCGGCCAGTACGTCGGTGAGGGAGGCGTTCACCGACATCTTGGTGAGAGCTCCCTGGTACTCGGGCGCCAGTGCCTTGGTCTGCATGGGTGCCTTCCGCGCGGTGCCCGGGCCCGCACCGGGGCGGCTATGCCCTCCGTGTATACATGGGGGGTATAGTCGGCCGGTCGGACAGGCCCGGATCATGTGGGGGTTGGACGCCGCACGTCCCGCGCGGCGAACCGTCCTGTCATGGATCAAGACGGCAGCCGGGCATGGAGGGTTGCTCGGGCGCCCCAGGTCGTTCCGCTTTCGCTTCCGACGCTGTTCGCGCGTCCGTACGGGTGCCGAAAGCTCCTGTTCGTGCGGTACGCGTCAGGCGTTGTGCGTCACCCGGCCGTCGGCGGCTCGTGCAGGCCGAACGAGGAGCCCTGGTCGTCACGGCAGAGCCGGAAGCGGCCGAACCGGGCGGCCGACTCGTCGTCGTCGCCCCCCAGTTCCCCCTCGTCCACCGTGCCGCCGAGCTCGCGGACCTTCGCCACGGCGGCGCCCAGGTCGTCGACCCGGAAGAACACGTACGGCCCGGCGCCGGGGTCACCGCCGTGCACCCCGCCCGGTGTCCCGGGGGCCGTGATCGCGAAGCCGCCGCCCGAGGGGCCCGGCTCGAAGGCCCAGCCGAACAGTTCGCCGTAGAAGGCGCGCGCCCGGTCGGGGTCCTCCACGCCGAGCTCGAAGAAGGAGATCTCACCGGCCATCGCGGGTACCTGCCGTCCGTCCGGGGCGTACGCGTGCGCTGTCCCTCCACCGTACGCCGGGCCCCGCTGCCCCGCGGCTACGCCTTCCCCGTACGCCGCAGGCGGTGGCGCACCGCGCGCCGGGCCACCGGGCCGAGCTCGTCCAGTACGCCCGCCAGCTCGGCGAGCTGCTCCAGCGCCGCGAACGCCCGCACGGCCCCGTCCGGGTCGACGCCCTCGTACATCTCCAGGCCCACGAACGACCCGGCCACGGCGCGGGCGAGCCCCACCGGATCGGCGAACTCGCCCAGCGGTGAGTCACCCAGCACCCGGACCAGGACCTTCTCGATCTCGGCGGTCCACAGTTCCAGGCCGGCCGCGGTCGCGGGCGCCAGCCGGGGCTGGGTCTGTGCCCCCGCCAGCAACTGGGCGAGAAAGGCGACGTGGCCGCCCGCCCGCTCCTCCTCGTGCAGCTCGCGCCCGCACGCCACCAGCTCGGCGAGGGTGGTGACGGCGGCCAGCCGCTCGCGGTGGTGGGCCACCCGCTGCTCGGCCCCGTACCGGCAGGCCGCCGCCAGCAGCTCGTCGACCGAGCCGAAGTGGTAGAAGACCAGCGCCTGATTGACCCCGGCGGCGGCCGCGACCGCGCGGGCCGACGTTTTCGCGATGCCCTGGTCGGCGAGCGTGCGCAGGGCACCCTCCAGGAGCTTCGTCCGGGTGTCCGCCCCGGTCGCGCTCCCCGTCACGCCCGCGCCTCCTCGCGGACCGGCCGCAGCCCCGCCCGTACGCCGTGCCGCAGCGCGTCGACGTAGCGGGCGCGGAACGTTCCCTCGTAGCCGAACAGCGGCCCGAAACGCCGGTTGGTCACCCGGACCCGGATACGGAAGCGGCCCGTGGCGTCGTCGAAGGACTCGCGCACCTCGGCATCGCCCCCGATCAGCTCCGGGACCCGCAGATCCAGGAGGCCCTCCCGGAAGCGGTGCTCCCCGGAGCGGATGAGGAGTGACCCGTCGGGCTCCGCGCTGAGCCGCAGATCGGTGGCCAGATGCTGATGGGTGCCGAGGTAGTCGAGGACGCAGGACCGCTCGGGACTGTGCACCATGGTGGCGTCGAAGCGGCGCGGCCCGCGCGGCAGGGCGAACGTCCGGACGAAGGTGACGGTCTCGCGGCCGTAGGAGTCGGTGTACGGCACGTTCTCGATGGTGAAGGGGACGTCGCGGCCGGTCCGGGGCACGAGGATGTTGCGGGTGGCGCCGAGCGCGAGGAACGGCTTCACGAACGCCCGCCCGTGCCAGATCCGGTCCATGGAGCCACGCCCGACGCATGCCTCCCCGCTCTCCAGGCCGACCGAGAAGCGGCGTTGCAGCTGTGGGTGCAGCCGGTGGAACTCATCCCCCATCGCACGGGCGAAGATCGAGGTCACGGGCGCTCCAGACGGGCGAGGAGGGACGGGGCGGCGGGACGGCCGGGCGGTCTGCGCAGGCAGCGCCGGGCGGCGGGCGTGCGCGGGGACGGAGGCGTCAACAGCGCGGCCAGGGCGGCCGGCAGCACGGCCGCCGGACCGAACGGGAGGGCCACCGCCACGACGAGGATCCGCACCAGGACCTCCGCCAGGGCGTATGCCAGCGACCGGGCCGGGCTGATGTCGCGCTCGCACCACAGCCGCAGCCGGTCGAAGGACCAGGCCGTCGCCCAGCCCATCAGCGGCCGGAACACCAGCCGGTCCGCGAACGCGCCGAACCGGCCCCAGCGGGTGCGGTAGTCGTAGCCGGTCAGAAAGCGGACCCCGTCGGCGGTGGGGACGTAGCGCCAGTAGCCGCTGCCCTCGGCCAGCAGCGACAGCCGCTCCGACGAGGCGAACCTCAGCGCGGAGACCCGCTCGCCGTCCTCCCGGTGCCGCTCGCCCGCACTCGTCCCGGTCCCCGCGACGGTGAGGAACGGCAGTACCCGGGTCGCGTACCGGAACCGCTGGGCGGAATCCGCCGGGCCGGGCAGCGGGCTGATCTCGGTGAAGCGCAGATCCCACCGCTGATGCCGCGCGGTGTCCTGGGTCCGCTCCCACAGCCGTTCCAGGTCCGTGCGGATCAGTGCCTCGATGTACAGCCCCATTGCCTGCCCCCGGTCGCCGCGCCTGTTTGAGCGACTGCTCAACCCCTGTACGCCGGACGCTACCAGAGGGTTGAGCAGTCGCTCAAACCCCCCGAACGGCCGCCCCTGACCTGCGACGGCACCGCTGCCGCGCTCGAATGAACAGGTGATGGCGCCTCCGGACGACTGCCTCGCCCGCAACGAGTGGATCTGCGGCGCCTATCTCTCCAGCCGCCGCGAGATCCTGGTGGACGCGGTGTTGCAGCACCTCCAGCTGACGGCCGCCGCGGTGGCCATCGCCCTGGTCCTCGCCGTCCCGCTGGCCCTGGCGGCCCGCCGGTGGCGCTGGGCGGCCGGGCCGGTGCTCGGCCTCACGACGATCCTCTACACGATCCCGTCGCTGGCGATGTTCTCGCTGCTGCTGCCGCTGTACGGACTCTCCGCCGCGCTGGTGATCGCGGGGCTCGTCCTGTACTCCCTGACGCTGCTCGTCCGCAACATCCTGGCCGGGCTCCGCGCCGTCCCCGAGGAGACCCGGCAGGCGGCCCGCGGCATGGGGTACGGGCCGCTGCGTCTCCTGCTCGCCGTGGAGCTCCCGCTCGCGCTGCCCGCCGCGATGGCCGGGCTGCGCATCGCCACCGTCTCCGCGGTCTCCCTGGTCACCGTCGGGGCGATCGTCGGCCACGGCGGACTCGGCAACCTCATCTACTCCGGAATGAACACCTACTTCAAGGCCCAGGTGCTCACCGCCTCCGTCCTGTGTGTCGTCATCGCCGTCGCCGCCGACCTGCTGCTCCTGGGAGCGGGCCGCCTGCTGACGCCCTGGACCCGGACGCGGACATGAACACGCTCTCGGACACCTGGTCCTGGCTCACCACCGCCGCCCACTGGTCCGGCCCCGACGGCGTCTGGAACCGGCTCGGCGAACACCTCTTCCTCACCGTCGTCTGCCTGCTCATCAGCTGCCTGATCGCGCTGCCCGTCGCCCTCGTCCTCGGCCACCTCGGCAAGGGCGGCGCGCTCGCCGTCAACCTCTCCAACATCGGCCGGGCCGTGCCCACCTTCGCCGTGCTGGTCCTGCTGCTCCTCACCCCCGTCGGCACGTACGGCCAGTGGTCGACGATCATCGCGCTGGTGCTGTTCGCCGTGCCGCCGCTCCTCACCAACGCCTACGTCGGCATGCGCGAGGTCGACCGGGACGTCGTCCGGGCCGCCCGGGGGATGGGCATGACCGGCCGCCAGATGCTGCTGGGCGTCGAGCTGCCGCTCGCGCTCCCGCTGATCCTCACCGGCGTGCGGATCGCCGCCGTGCAACTGGTCGCCACCGCCACCCTCGCCGCGCTGGCCGGCGGCGGGGGACTGGGCCGGATCATCACCGCGGGCTTCAACCTCGCCGCCACCCCGCAGGTGGTGGCCGGAGCGATCCTCGTGGCGGTCTTCGCCCTCCTCGTCGAGGGCCTCTTCGAGGCCGGGCAGCGCCTCGCGCCCCGGTACGGCCGGGAGGCGGTGTGAACCGCGCCCGCCGGGCCCTCGCCGCGCTCGCCCTCCTCGCCGCCACGGCCTGCACCACGGGCCCCAGCCTGGAGAACCAGGGCGAGGTCACCGCACCGCCCGGCGACAGCAGGGAACTCACCGTCGGATCCGCCGGATTCACCGAGAGCGACCTGCTCGCCCAGATGTACGCCCTGCTCCTGGAGGACGCCGGATACTCCGCCGACCTCATCTCCGTCACCAACCGGGAGATCTACGAACCCGCCCTGGAGAACGGCCAGATCGACGTCGTCGCGGAATACGCGGCGACCTTCGCCGACTGGCTGAACGCCAAGGCCAACGGCGCCGACGCGGCCCCCGTCGGATCGCCCGACCTCGCCGCCACCATGAAGGCGCTCCGCGCACTGGCCGCCCCGCGCGGGCTGACCGTGCTCGACCCGGGCCGGGCCGTCGACCAGAACGCCTTCGCGGTCACCGCCGTGTACGCGAAGAAGCACGGGCTGAAGACCCTCAGCGACGTCGGCGCCGCGAAACTGCCCGTCCGGCTGGCTGCGGGCGACGAATGCGTCCAGCGGCCCTACTGCGCCCCCGGGCTCCGCGAGACGTACGGCATCGACATCGTCGCCGTCGACCCGAAGGGCGTCGGCACCACCCAGGCGAAGCAGGCGGTGCAGAACGGTCAGGACCAGATGGTGCTGACCACCACGACCGACGCCACGCTGGACCAGTTCGGCCTGGTCCTGCTGGAGGACGACAAGAACCTCCAGAACGCGGACTACGTGGTCCCCGTCGTCAACCGCGCCCGCGCGGGGAGCACCGGGGTGCGCGACGCCCTCGACCGGCTCAACACCGTACTGACCACCGCCGACCTGGCCTCGATGAACGAGCAGGTCGACAGCTGGCGCAGGCTGCCCGAGGACGTCGCGCGCACCTACCTGGAGTCGAAGAAGCTCCTCCCGAAGGGCTGAGCCGCCCCGGACGTCAGGAGGCGGGCGGGGCAGGAGCCGCCGGCGGCCAGGGCACATCGGCCAGGAGCGGCAGGATCTGCTCCTCCTCGTAGTCGAGGTGCGCCGTCAACTCCTTTGTCATCCGGGTCAGTTCGGCTCGGAAGCGGTCCGGCTCCGCGATGGCGACATCGGCCAGCAGGGCGGCGAGCGCCGACTGGAGCTCCCCGATGGAGCGGTGCTCCACCCGCAGCCGGTCGAAGACGTCCCTCAGGTGGGGGTGGTAGCCCTCCATCGTGGGGAACATATGGCCGTCCTCGGCCGTGTGATGGAACTCCAGCGCCTGGCAGAACGCCAGGCAGCGCTGCCGGATCTGCAGCCCGAGACCGGGCGGGGGCGGTGCGCCCGCGTCCCCGTGGGAGGCCCGAGCGGCGAAGTGCGCCTCCGTCTCCGCGTGTACGTGGAGCAGTTGGGCCCGCAGCCAGGTGTGCACCTCGACGAGCTTGTCGGCGAGGGAGGTGATCGCGGGGGCCTCCGCGTCGGGGTCGGGCAGCTCCAGGACCACGACCGGCAGCACCCGGTCGGTGGAGTCCTGGTACTCCGCGTAGCCGGGCTCTTCGGCCACCACCCGGGCGAAGAGGTCGTCGCGCCGCTTCCCTTCGGCCGGCACGGCGAGGGACTCGAACTCCTCGTCCCCCAGCTCCACCCGCACGGTGGGGTGGGCGAGGAGATTGCGGTACCAGTCGGGGTCGAGCGGTGCGCCGAGGTTGGAGGCGACGACGAGGAGCCGTCGGCCGTCGCGTACGTATCCGAGCGGCGTGGTGTGCGGTTTGCCCGAGCGGGCGCCGGTGGTGGTGAGCAGGAGGAGATCGGAGCCCTCGAAGGGGCCGCCGACCTTCCCCGCGTTGGCGCGGAACTCGGTGATGACGGACTGCTGGAAGGCATGGGACATGGAGGTTCTGGGTCTCCCGGAAGGAATGCGGGCACACGAGGGCCCGGCGTCGCGGAGTGCCGCGGTGAGGTGTTCGGACGCGAAGGCGCTCGGAGCACGGTGGCCCGGAGCGCGGCTGCTCAGAGGCAGGGGGCGATGAGTGGACTCATGGCGTCATCCCTGGGAAGAAGGTGCTGGCTTGACCGCCGGCCGGCCCAGATCTCTTTGGCCGACGTCACGCTGCACATGCACCATCACAACCCGGGCGGTACGCGTCTGTCAACGCGAGGACGGGCAACGCCGAAAAGGCGTTGCCCGTCCTCCGGAAGCCTGCGACGCTTCCGGCCATGCCCGCCGAACAAGACACGCGTACGCCCCCGTCGCAGACCCCTCGTACCCACCGGGTCGAGGCGCTCTTCTCGCACGGCCGCCTGGTCGCGATCCCGCGCAAGGAGGCCCGGCGGGAGCAGTTGCTCGTGCACCTCGCCGACACGCTGTTCGAGCGGGAGCGCTCGTACACCGAACACGAGGTGAACGAGGCGCTGCTCACCGTCCACGAGGACTGCTCCGCGCTGCGCCGCTACCTCGTCGTCGCGGGGCTGCTGGTCCGGCCCCGGGACGGCAGCAGCTACCGCCGCGGTCGCTGACCGGCGAACCGGGTCAGTTGAGGGTGTCGGGGTCCGGGCCGGTGCGCAGGCCGCGGTCCAGGGCCGCGATGGCGTCCAGGTCCGCGGCCGACAGCTCGAAGTCGAAGACGTCGATGTTCTGCCGGATCCGCTCGGGCGTGACCGACTTGGGGATCACGACGTTGCCGAGCTGGAGGTGCCAGCGCAGCACCACCTGGGCCGGGGACTTGCCGTGCCGTTCGGCGATGGAGACCAGCGCCGCCTCCTTGAGCAGGGCGCCCTGGGCCAGCGGGCTCCAGGCCTCGGTGGCGATGCCGTGCTCGGCGTGGAAGGCGCGCAGCTCGGCCTGCTGGAGGCCCGGGTGCAGCTCGATCTGGTTGACGGCGGGGACGAGCGTGCCCGTCTCCAGCAGCCGGCTCAGGTGGGCGGGCTGGAAGTTGGAGACCCCGGCCGCGCGGATCCGGCCGTCGGCGGCCAGCTTCTCCAGGGCGCGCCAGCTCTCCGGGTACAGGTCGTGGGCGGGCGTAGGCCAGTGGATCAGGTAGAGGTCGACGTGGTCGAGGCCGAGCTTGGCCAGGCTCGCGTCGAAGGCGGCGAGCGTCGCGTCGTAGCCCTGGTCGGCGTTCCACAGCTTCGTGGTGATGAACAGCTCCTCGCGGGGGATCCCGGAGGCGGCCAGCGCGCGGCCCACGCCGACCTCGTTGCCGTAGATCGCCGCGGTGTCGATGGACCGGTAGCCGGCCTCCAGCGCGGCGGAGACGGCCGCGGTGGTCTCGTCGTCGGGCACCTGGAAGACGCCGAAGCCGAGCTGGGGGATGGTCACGCCGTTGTTGAGCGTGACGGTGGGGACGGTGGACATGGGGCGGCCTTCCGGTAGGGCGGTGTACGGGTTGCGCGGTGTACGTCGTGCGCGTCGCCGCCGGAATCGATGGCGTGCGACGTTTACTGGCGTCAACAATAATTGCACGCGCGGGTTATGTGCAAGCGCGGGCAAGGTGGGCCGGGTCGCGTCCCGCCGCCACCCCTGCCCGCCCCCTACGCATCCGCCACGGAGTCGAACTCCACCTCCTCACGGCCCACCCCCTGTGCGTCGGCGTCCACCGACCGGCGCAGCGCCTCGTGCAGCTTCGCCGGGGTGAGGACCCCGAGGAACCGGGCCCCGTCCAGCACCGCCACCCACCCCGCGTCGTGCTGGAGCATCTCGCTGAACGCCTGCTTCAGCGGGGCGCCCACCGGCACCCACGCGTCCATCCGGCGGGCGAGTACGCCCACGGCCTCCTTCTCCCCGGCCGAACGCAACGCGTCCGCCGCCACCCAGCCGTGCAGCTCGCCGCCGCCGTTCAGCACCACCGCCCACCGGGCCCCCGCCGCCTCCAGCCGGGCCGCCGCCTCCCGGGCGGGCTCCTCCAGCAGGGCCACCGGGGGCTCCTCCAGGTCCTCCGGTTCGATCGCGGTGACCGACAGCCGCTTCAGCCCCCGGTCGGAGCCCACGAACCGGGCCACGTACGGCGTCGCCGGGGTGCCGAGCACGGCGGCCGGGGTGTCGAACTGCTCGATGCGCCCCTCCCCGTACACCGCGATCCGGTCGCCCATCCGCACCGCCTCCTCGATGTCGTGCGTCACCAGGAGCACCGTCTTGCGCACCCGCTGCTGCAGGGCCAGGAACTCGTTCTGCAGCCGCTCCCGCACCACCGGGTCCACCGCCCCGAACGGCTCGTCCATCAGCAGCACCGGCGGATCCGCCGCGAGCGCCCGCGCCACGCCCACCCGCTGGCGCTGGCCGCCGGAGAGCTGCGCCGGATAGCGCGAGCCGTACGTCTTCGGGTCCAGGCCCACCAGGTCCAGCAGCTCCGCCGCCCGCTCCCGGGCCCGTGCCCGCTTCCAGCCGACCAGCGCCGGTACGGTCGCGGTGTTGTCCAGGACCGTGCGGTGCGGGAAGAGGCCCACCTGCTGGATCACATAGCCGATCCGGCGGCGCAGCTTCACCGGGTCGATCCCGGCGATGTCCTCGCCGTCCACCAGGATCCGGCCCGAGGTCGGCTCGATCAGTCGGTTCACCATCATCATCGTGGTCGTCTTCCCACAGCCGGAAGGCCCCACCAGGGTCACCAGCTCGCCCTCCGCCACCTCGAAGGTCAGCCCGTCGACCGCCGTCGTCCCGTCCGGATAGACCTTGCCGACCTCTTCGAACCGGATCATGTCTGCACGCTAGGAGCACCCCGGCCGCCGCGCACACGGGCCGGGACCGTCCGGGGCACAGCCCCTTGGCCGTTCGCGGGGAGGGCATGTGCTGAACTGGCCCTTTCGCCCGGATCAGCCCGCACCCCGGATTCAGGAGTTCCCCGTGAGCAGTTACCGGCAGCCCGGTGTCGTCCTCACCGACCGGCGCTTCACCGTGCCCCTCGACCACAGCGACCCCGGCGGCGAGCAGATCGAGGTCTACGGCCGGGAAGCGGTCGCCGCCTCCCGGGCCGGCGAGGAACTGCCCTGGCTGGTCTACCTGGAGGGCGGCCCCGGCTTCGGCGCGCGCCGCTTCGTCGGCACGGAGGCCTGGCTCGGGCGGGCCCTGCGCGACTACCGGGTGCTCCTCCTCGACCAGCGCGGCACCGGACTGTCCACCCCGGCCAACCGGCAGACCCTCCCGCTGCGCGGCGGCCCGCGCGAACAGGCCGACTACCTCGCCCACTTCCGCTCCGACTCCATCGTCCGCGACTGCGAACTGATCCGGCCGCAGCTCACCGGCGGAGCACCCTGGACGGTCCTGGGCCAGTCCTTCGGCGGCTTCTGCGCCGTCCGCTATCTCTCCTCGGCGCCCGAGGGCCTCGCGGCGGTCCTCATCACCGGCGGACTGCCCTCGCTGGACGCGCACGCGGACGACGTCTACCGGGCCGCGTACCCGCGTATCGAACGGAAGGTCGCCGCCCACTACGCCCGCTACCCGCAGGACGTCGAGCGCGCCCGCGCCATCGCCGCGTACCTCGCCGAGCACCGGCCCGAGAGCGCCGGACACCGGCTCACGCCCGAGGGCTTCCAGTCGCTCGGCATCATGCTCGGCTCCGGCAGCGGCAGCCACCAGCTCCACTACCTGCTGGAGAACGCCTTCGTCCGCACCCCGGGCGCCACCGAACTCTCCGACACCTTCCAGGAAGCGATGCGCACCGCCTCCTCCTTTGCCGGGCACCCGCTGTACGCCCTGCTGCACGAGGCCATCTACGGGCAGGGCGAGCGCGCCACGGCCTGGGCGGCGGAACGCGTACGGGCCGAGTTCCCGCAGTTCGACGCGGCGGCGGCACTGAAGGGCGACGGACCCGTCCTCTTCACCGGCGAGACCATCCACCCCTGGCACTTCGACGTCGACCCGGCGCTGCGCCCGCTGCGCGAGACCGCCGAACTGCTCGCGCAGCGCACCGACTGGCCCGTGCTGTACGACCCCGAGCGGCTCGCCGCCAACGAGGTCCCGGTCGCGGCGGCCGTCTACCACGACGACATGTACGTCGACACCGCGGACTCGCTGCGCACGGCGGCGGCGATCCGGGGGCTGCGGACCTGGGTGACGAACGAGTACGAGCACGACGGGGTGCGGGCGGGCGGCCCCCGGGTCCTGGACCGGCTGCTGGCGCTGGTGCGCGACGAGGCCTGACCGGCCGAGGCCGGTGCGCCCGCCCGGGGCCCGGCCGGTCGCTGACCGGCCGGGCCCCGCCGGATCAGCGCTGGGTCAACGCTGGATCAGCGCTGGAGCTCCTCCAGCGTGGCGTCCAGGTCACCGGCGGCCCGCGGGGCCCGGTTGTACGGCAGCTTCGAGAGGACCGCGGCCATCCCGCAGGTGTTGCTGACCGCCGAGTACACCAAGCCCGTGCCGATGCCCGCGGACAGCCAGCGCGCCGCCGGGAAGCGGATGCCCGCGACCAGCCCCGCCACCACCAGCGAGCCCGCCGCGAGCCGCACCTGACGCTCCATGGGCCAGGTGGTGCGCGCGCCCTCGGGGCGGTCCAGACCCCGGCCGTCGCCCTCCCACGCCGACGTGCCGCCGGTCAGCGTCACGGCCTCGATGTCCGCGCCCGAGAGGATCTCGCAGGCCCGCGTGGACCGGACCCCGGAAGCGCACACCACCAGCAGCGAACCGCGCGCGGAGGCGGACTTGAGGGCGGGCAGCGCGTCCGGCAGCTTGTCGAGCGGGATGTTCAGGGCGCCGGGGACATGTCCGGCGGCGTACTCGCCCGGAGCCCGCACGTCGATGACGGTGAACTCCTCCAGACGGGCTGCGGCCTGGGCGGGGGAGAGGGATGCGGGGCTGGTGGGCACGGGCGGGTTCCTTTCGTTCGCCGGGGCGGCGGGGCGGGAGGGAGGCCTCCCACCGGTCCGGACGGGCCGGGCCGGGTTCGCGGTGGTCGCCACCGGACTCCAGCGTCGCACGCCCGGCACCGCCGCCGGGCCCCGGCCGGTCGGGCGACTCGCCCCGGCCCGGCGCCCGGAGCGTTCCCGAGCACCCCGGGCACCCCGAGCACCCCGGGCACCCCGAGCACCCCGGGCACCCCGAGTGCCTGGCCGGCCTGCCGGTGGGACGTGACGTGGGTAGCCTGCCGGTATGACGCCGCAGCGACTCGAACCCATGCCCGTCGACTGGCAGCGCGCCCTGGCCGTGGTCGCCCACCCCGACGACCTGGAGTACGGGGCGGCCGCCGCCGTGGCCGAGTGGACCGACGGCGGCCGCGAGGTCGTCTATCTCCTGGCCAGCCGCGGCGAGGCCGGGATCGACACCCTGCCGCCCGAGGAGTGCGCCCCGGTGCGCGAGCGGGAGCAGCGGGCGAGCGCCGCCGTCGTCGGCGTGACGACCGTGGAGTTCCTGGACCACCGCGACGGGGTGATCGAATACGGCACCGGGCTGCGGCGCGACATCGCCGCGGCCATCCGCCGCCACCGCCCCGAGCTGGTGGTCACCCTCAACCACCGGGACACCTGGGGCGGGGTCGCCTGGAACACCCCCGACCACCGCGCGGTCGGGCGCGCCGCGCTGGACGCCGTCGCCGACGCGGGCAACCGCTGGATCTTCCCGGAACTCCGCGAGGAGGGACTCCAGCCGTGGGACGGGGTGCGCTGGACCGCCGTGGCGGGCAGCGACCGGCCCACCCACGCGGTCGACGCCACGGCCGGCCTCGAACGCTCGGTCCGGTCGCTGCTGGAGCACCGGACGTATATCGAGGCGCTGACCCAGGAGGATCCGGAGCGGTACTGCCGGACCTTCCTGACGGGCATGGTGGAGGCCGCCGCCGAGCAGTTCGGCGGCCGGCCCGCGGTCACCTTCGAGGTCTTCGCCCACTGACCGCGCCTGAGACACTCTTCCTGCATTGACAAAACGGCTTGCCGATTCTGCAATAGCCGTATGAAGGAACACGACCGGGACGACCCGGAACTGGAGACCGTCCTGTCCGGCGTCGGCCCCCGCCTGCGCCGGCTGCGCAAGGACCGCGGAGTCACCCTCGCCGCACTCTCGGCCGCCACCGGCATCTCCGTCTCCACGCTCTCCCGGCTGGAGTCCGGCGGCCGGCGCCCCAGCCTCGAACTGATGCTGCCGATCGCCCGCGCCCACGAGGTGCCGCTCGACGACCTGGTGGGCGCCACTCCGGTCGGCGACCCCCGGGTGCGGGCCAAGCCGATCGTCCAGCACGGCCGCACCATGCTGCCGCTGACCGCCCGGCCCGGCGGCCTCCAGGCGTACAAACTGATCCAGGAGCCCGGCAGCGGCGGCCCGCCGGAACAGCGCACCCACGAGGGGTACGAGTGGCTGTTCGTGCTCTCCGGGAAGCTGCGGCTGCTGCTCGCCGAACACGACCTGGTGCTGGAGCCGGGGGAGGCCGCCGAGTTCGACACCCGGCTGCCGCACTGGTTCGGCCCGGCCGAGGACGAGACGGTGGAGTTCCTGAGTCTGTTCGGCCCGCAGGGCGAGCG
Source organism: Streptomyces sp. NPDC091289 (assembly GCF_044757365.1). Lineage (NCBI taxonomy): Bacteria > Bacillati > Actinomycetota > Actinomycetes > Kitasatosporales > Streptomycetaceae > Streptomyces > Streptomyces sp. NPDC091289. Next base: position 206,061 of record NZ_JBIVUT010000001.1, on the reverse strand, counting down.
CATGCACGTGAGGGCGAAGCCGAAGCGGGGCTGAGGGGCCCGCCGTCGGTCGCTTCGGGGTGTTCCCAGATCGGCAAGCGACCGCTTAGTATGCGCCGGAGCAGTGGTAATGCCGACCGTGTTCGACAGTGTTGTGGAGGCCCCTCATGCAGGCATGGCGAGTGCACCGGAACGGCGAGCCGGGCGAGGTGATGCGGCTGGAGGAGACGGACCGGCCCACCCCCGGCGACGGGCAGGTGCTCGTCGAGGTCCGCGCGGCGAACGTCAACTTCCCCGACGCCCTGCTCTGCCGGGGCCAGTACCAGGTGCGGCCGCCGCTGCCGTTCACCCCGGGCGTCGAGGTGTGCGGCACGACCGAGGACGGCCGACGGGTCCTCGCCACCCCGGCCCTGCCGCACGGCGGCTTCGCCGAGTACGTCGTCGCGGACGAGGCGGCCCTGCTGCCCGCGCCCGACGCCCTGGACGACGCCGAAGCGGCCGCGCTGCACATCGGCTACCAGACCGGCTGGTTCGGCCTGCACCGCCGCGCCAACCTCGAGGCGGGCGAGACGCTTCTCGTCCACGCGGCGGCGGGCGGCGTCGGCAGCGCGGCCGTCCAGCTCGGCAAGGCCGCGGGCGCGCGGGTCATCGGCGTCGTCGGCGGCCCGGAGAAGGCCGCCGTCGCCCGTGAACTCGGCTGCGACCTGGTCATCGACCGCCGCTCCGAGGACATCGTCGCCGCCGTGAAGGAAGCCACCGGCGGGCGCGGCGCGGACGTCGTCTACGACCCGGTCGGCGGCGACGCGTACGCCAAGTCCGTCAAGTGCATCGCCTTCGAGGGGCGCATCCTCGTCGTCGGCTTCGCCAGCGGCGTCATCCCCACCCCGGGCCTCAACCACGCCCTGGTGAAGAACTACTCCGTCGTCGGACTGCACTGGGGCCTCTACAACACCAAGGACCCGGCCGCCGTCCGCGCCTGCCACGACGAGCTGACCAAGCTGGCCGCACAGGGCATCGTCAAACCCCTGGTCAGTGAGCGTGTCGCGATGGCCGGAGCGGCCGACGCCGTCCAGCGTGTCGCCGACGGCACCAGCACCGGCCGCATCGTCGTCCTGCCCGGAGGCGCCCGATGAGCCCCGCAGTCGACGCCGCCGACGTCCGCCGCCGCACCCGCGAACTGCTCGCCGCGCACCCGCCCGCCACCACCGACCGCACCGAGTTCCTCAAGGCCCGCTTCGACGCCGGCCTCGCCTGGGTCCACTACCCGGTGGGCCTCGGCGGACTCGACGCGCCCCGCTCCCTCCAGCAGGTCGCCGACGCCGAACTCGCCGCGGCCGACGCGCCCGACAACGACCCGCGCCGCATCGGCATCGGCCTCGGCATGGCCGCCCCCACCGTCCTCGGCTTCGGCACCGAGGAACAGAAGCAACGCTTCCTGCGCCCCCTGTGGGTCGGCGAGGAGGTCTGGTGCCAGCTCTTCAGTGAACCCGGCGCCGGATCCGACCTGGCGGCCCTCGCCACCCGGGCCGTCCAGGACGAGACGGGTGACTGGATCGTCGACGGCCAGAAGGTCTGGACGTCCAGCGCCCACCTGGCCCGCTGGGCGATCCTCATCGCCCGCACCGACCCTGACCTGCCCAAGCACCGGGGCATCAGCTACTTCATCTGCGACATGACCGACCCCGGCGTCGAGGTCCGGCCGCTGCGCCAGATCACCGGCGAGGCCGAGTTCAACGAGGTCTTCCTCACCGGCGTACGCATCCCTGACAGCCGTCGCCTCGGCCCCGTCGGCGAGGGCTGGAAGGTCGCCCAGACCACCCTGATGAACGAGCGCGTCTCCATCGGCGGCTCCCGCATCCCGCGCGAGGGCGGCATGATCGGCCCGGTCGCGAAGACCTGGCGCGAACGCCCCGACCTGCGCACCCCCGACACCCACCAGCGCCTGCTGACCCTCTGGGTGGAGGCCGAGGTCGCCCGGCTCACCGGCGAGCGGCTCCGCCAGCAGCTCGTCGCCGGACAGCCCGGCCCCGAGGGCTCGGGCATGAAGCTCGCCTTCGCCCGGCTCAACCAGGAGATCAGCGGCCTGGAAGTCGAACTGCTCGGCGACGAGGGCCTGTTGTACGGCGACTGGACCATGAGCCGCCCGGAGCTGGTCGACTTCACCGGACGGGACGCCGGCTACCGCTATCTCCGCTCCAAGGGCAACTCCATCGAGGGCGGCACCAGTGAGGTCCTGCTGAACATCGTGGCCGAGCGCGTCCTCGGCCTGCCCTCCGAACCCCGCAACGACAAGGACGTCGCCTGGAAGGACCTGAGCCGATGACCGCGCCCACCCAGCCCCCCGCCACCCCCGACCTGCTCTACTCGCAGGACGAGGAGGACCTGCGCTCCGCCGTGCGCGCCCTCCTCGCCGACCGGGCCGACGCGCCGACGGTGATCGCCGCGACCGAGTCCGACACGCCGTACGACCCGCAGCTGTGGGCCTCGCTCGCCGGCGGCATCGGCGCGGCCGGACTCCTCGTACCGGAGAAGCTCGGCGGCCAGGGCGCGTCCCACCGCGAGGCCGCCGTCGTCCTGGAGGAGCTGGGCCGCAGCGTCGCCCCCGCCCCGTATCTGACCAGCTCCGTCGTGGCCACCGAGACCCTGCTCGCGCTGGGCGGGGAGGAAGGACCGGCCGCCGCGCTCCTCGGCGAACTGGCCTCGGGCGCCCGTACGGCCGTGCTCGCCGTGCCCTTCGCGACCCCGCCCGCCGGGGCGGACGCGGTCCTCACCTCGCTGGACGGCACGGTACGCGGCGTCGCCGACGCGGCGGCCGCCGATGTGCTGCTGGTGCCGACCGCCGAGGGCCTGTACGCGGTCGAGGCCTCGGGCCCCGGCGTCACCGTGGACGCGCTCGTCCCGCTCGACCTGACCCGCCCGCTCGCCGCCGTCACCCTGACCGGGGCGGCCGGGACCCTGCTCGCCGACGCGGAAACCGGCGCCACCGCCGTACGGCGCGGACTGCTCGCCGGAGCCGGACTACTCGCCTCCGAACAGCTCGGGATCGCCGAGTGGTGCCTGACCGAGACCGTGCGGTACACCCGCGAACGCCACCAGTTCAACCGGCCCGTGGGCTCGTTCCAGTCGCTCAAGCACCGGATGGCGCAGCTCTGGCTGGAGATCGTCTCGGCCCGCGCCGCCGCCCGCAACGCCGCCGACGCGCTGGCCACCCACAGCCCCGACGCCCCGCTCGCCGTCGCGGTGGCCCAGGCGTACTGCTCGGGCGTCGCGGTCCACGCCGCCGAGGAGTGCGTCCAGCTGCACGGCGGGATCGGCATGACCTGGGAGCACCCCGCGCACCTGTACCTGAAGCGCGCCAAGGCCGACTCGATCGCGTACGGCACGGCGGGCGGCCATCGGCAGGCCGTCGCGGAACTGGCGGAGCTGCCGGCCCCGTAGCCCCTGATCGCCCCTGGGTACACCGGCCCGCTCGTCCGATCCGGTGATGTGCGCGTGCGAGGCGATCCGTTCCGCCTCGGTGGGCGTTTGTCCGTGGGGCGCGTGTGCGCCCCACGGACACGACGGACAAGGGTGTGAGGCGGCTATGACGGACACGGATCGCAGGAGCATGCTGCGACTGGCCTCGGCGGCGACCATCGCCGGGGGACTGGTCGCCGGGGCCGGCGGGCCCGCCCACGCGGCGCGCAGGGCGGACCGCCGGATCGTCCTGACCGGCAGGCGCACGGGCGCGAACATCCCGGACGTCCTCACGGCCGGCGTCCCGTACTTCGTCCGGTACGACCTGTCGGACGCGCAGGGCGAGATCGTGGGCACCGAGAACGCGCACTGCCTGCCGGTCGCCGTGGGGCTGGACGGGTCGTACGTCCTGGCGACGCTCGTCCTGAGCCTCGACGACGGCCTGATCACGGCGGCCACGGCCTTCCAGCGGCCGCTTCCCGCCCTGACCGAGCCCCCGGTGAACGCGCAGCCGTGGTCCCACGTCTTCGCGATCACCGGGGGGACGGGTGCCTACGCCGGCGCGGACGGCTCGATCACGATCGAGCACCCGACGAGGGACGAGGACGTACTCACCATCGACCTGGCCGACGCCTCGCTGTAGGCGGGCGGGGCCGGCCCCCTGAGAGGCCATCCCCTGTCGTACCGGCCCCGGTGCACGCGTCCCGCCGGTCGAGGCGGGGTGTACCAGGGCCTTTTACGTGCTGTTTAATTGCGTGCTGTTCGCAATAACAGCCGATCTTCAACAGGGATGTGCAGAGTATGACGGCCCGATCGATACGGGTGGCGGTCGCCGCCACACTGGCGACCGCCCTGTCCCTGACCGCGGCAGCCTGCTCGAACCCGGACAGCGCCAAGAGCGGTTCCGGATCGGGGTCCACCTCGGCCGTCGTCGGCATCGCCTACGAGCCCGACAGCCTGAGCCCGCTGCTCGGCTACGGCAAGGACGGCAACTCCAAGATCTTCGACGGACTGCTCGCCCTGGACGCGGACATGAAGCTCCGCCCCGCCCTCGCCGCCGAACTCCCCGAGGTCAGCGCCGACGGCCTGACCTACACGTACAAGCTGCGCACGGGCGTGAAGTTCAGCGACGGCAAGGCGTTCGGCGCCAAGGACGTCGTCTTCACCTACCGCACCATCCTCGACGAGAAGACCAACAACGCCTCCCGCACAGAGCTGGACGCCGTCAAGGATGTCACCGCGAAGGGCGACGACACGGTCGTCTTCACGCTCAAGTACCCCTACGCGCCGTTCGCCCAGCGCACCGTCCTGCCCATCGCCCCCGAGCACATCGCGGGCAAGCAGGACGTCAACACCGGGGCCTTCACCACCAAGCCGATCGGCACCGGGCCCTACGTCCTCACCAAGTGGTCCAAGGGCGAGAAGCTCAGCTTCACCGCCAACCCCCACTACTGGGGCGGTGAGCCGGAGGTGAAGAAGTTCACCATGGCGATCATCAAGGACGACGACGTGCGCGCCACCCGGCTGCGCTCCGGCGACCTCGACGGCGCGATCCTGCCGCCCAACCTCGCCAAGGGCTTCGCGGACGACAAGGGCAAGAAGACCTACGCCGCCACCACCTACGACTACCGCACGGTGACGCTCCCGACCCACAACAAGGTCGCCGGAGACACCGCCGTGCGCCGCGCCCTCGACATCGCCGTCGACCGCGAGACCATGGTCGACGCCATCCTCAACGGCGACGGCAAGCCCGCCTACGGGCCCGTCCCCACCGACAGCGAGTGGTTCACCAAGGGCACCGAGCGCCCCCACGACCTCGCCGCCGCGAAGAAGATCCTCGACGAAGCCGGCTGGAAGCCCGGCAAGGACGGCGTCCGGGTCAAGGACGGCGTGCGCGCCGCGTTCCCGCTCTGGTACCTCACCGGCGACAAGCTCCGCCAGGAGCACGCCCTGGCCTACGCCTCCGACGCCAAGAAGGCCGGCATCGCCATCACCGCCGAGGCCGGCACCTGGGAGGTCATCGAGCCCCGGATGAAGCACGACGCCGTGCTCGCGGGCGGCGGCTCGCCCGCCGACCCCGACTTCGACCAGTACACCCTGCTGAAGTCCTCCCTCGCGGGCGACGGCTTCAACAACATGGCCTGGTACGACAACAAGGCCGTCGACACCGCGATCGAGGCCGGCCGCAGGAGTGGCGACAAGGCCGAGCGCAAGAAGGCCTACGACACCGTCCAGCGTGAGCTGGTGAAGAACCCGGGCTACACCTTCCTCACCCACATCGACCACCTCTACGTCGTCGACGACCGCTTCGGCTCCCTCACCACCCAGGTGGAGCCGCACGACCACGGGCTGGCCTCCGGCCCCTGGTGGAACGTCGAGAAGTGGTCCACGAAGAGCGCCGGGGGCTCGAAGAAGTGAGCCACCGCCTCCCCTGGGGGCCGATGGCGCGGATGGCGGGACGGCGGGCCCTGTTCGCCGTCCCCGTCCTCGGCGTCGTCACCTTCGGCGTCTTCGCCGTCGCCGCCGCGTCCCCCTTCGACCCGGTCAAGGCCTACGCGGGCACCGCCGGGCTCACCGCGTCGCAGGAGAACCTCGACCAGCTGCGGGCCAACCTCGGCGTCGACCAGCCGCTCGTCGCCCGCTGGTGGGACTGGCTGACCTCCGCGCTCCAGGGCGACTTCGGGGACTCCAGCCTCATGCGCCAGCCGGTCGCCGACGTCATCGCGGAGCGCATGGGCTGGTCCGTCCTGCTCGCCGCCACCGCCTTCCTGATCGCGATCCTGCTCGGCACCGGCCTCGGCGTCCTCGCCGCCCGCAGGCCCGGCGGCTGGCTCGACCGGTGCGTCAGCTCCGCCGCGTACACCCTGGAGGCCGCCCCCGCCTTCTGGCTCGGGCTCCTCGCCATCTGGTTCTTCGCGTTGAAGCTGGACGTCCTCCCGGCCGGCGGGCTCACCGACGCCGCCAGCGATGTCGTCACCTTCGGCCAGGTCGCCTCGCACCTCGTGCTGCCCGCCGCCGTCCTCGGCGTCTCCCAGCTGCCGTGGTTCTTCCTGTACGTACGCCAAGGGGTCGCCGACGCCCTCGCCGAAGACCCCGTGCGCGGGGCGCGCGCCCGCGGGCTGAGCGAGCGCACCGTGCTTCTCGGCCACGCCCTGCGCTCCGGGATGCTGCCGATGCTCACCCTGATCGGCTCCCGCGTCCCCGAACTCATCACCGGCGCGCTGCTCGTCGAGACGGTCTTCAGCTGGCCAGGCATCGCCGCCGCCACCGTGGAGGCCGCCACCTCGGTGGACTTCTCCCTGCTCGCCGCGCTCACGGTGCTCGCCACCGCCGCCGTGCTGCTCGGCAACCTGCTCTCCGACCTCCTCTACGGACTCGCCGACCCCCGGGTGGCCTTCGATGGCTGAGACCACGCTCGCCCTCCCCGGCCGCACCACCCGCCGCGTCCGGATCGTCACCTCGGCCACGATCGTCGTCGCCGTCGCGCTCGCCGTCCTCGTCGTGCCGCCGCTGGCCCAGCTCGACCAGCAGGCCGTCGACCTGGCCAACAAGCTCGACCCGCCGTCCTGGGCCCACCCGTTCGGCACCGACGACGTCGGCCGCGACCTCCTGCTGCGCTGCGTCTACGGCCTGCGCGTCTCGCTGCTCGTCGGCCTCGTCGCGGCCCTCACCGCCACCGTCATCGGCACCGCGATCGGCGCGCTCGCCGGGGCGTTCGGCGGCTGGACCGACCGGGTCGTGATGCGCGTCGTCGACGCCCTGTCCTCCATCCCGCATCTGCTGCTCGGCATCTTCATCGTCGCGATGTTCCGGCCCGGCGTCTGGCCGGTGATCATCTCGGTCGCCCTGACGCACTGGATCTCCACCGCCCGGATCGTCCGCTCCGAGGTGCTCTCGCTGCGCTCGCGCCCCTTCATCGACGCGGCCGTCTCCGGCGGGGCCTCCCGCACCCGGGTCATCGTGCGGCACCTGCTGCCCGGGGTGCTCCCGCAGGCCGGACTGGCCGCCGTGCTGATGGTGCCGCACGCCATGTGGCACGAGTCCGCGCTCTCCTTCCTCGGCCTCGGCCTCCCGGCCCATCAGGCGAGCCTCGGCAACCTCGTCCAGTCCGCGCGCGGATCGCTGCTCGCGGGGGACTGGTGGCCCACCCTCTTCCCCGGCCTCTTCCTGATCATCCCGACCCTCGCGCTCGCGGGACTCGCCGGAGCCTGGCGCGACCGGATCAACCCGCGCCGGAAATCGGAGCTGATGCTGTGACCGACGCCCGTGAGAACACCGGGGTACCCGCCCTCGACGTCCGGGACCTCTCCGTCCGCTTCCGGATGCGCGGCGGCCGGGACATCGCCGCCGTCACCGACGCCCGCTTCTCCGTCGCACCGGGGGAGTGCCTGGCCCTGGTCGGCGAGAGCGGCTGCGGCAAGTCCGTCCTGGCCTCCGCCCTGCTCGGACTGCTGCCCGCCAACGCCGCCACCACCGGCAGCGCGGTGCTCGGCGGGGACCTGGACCTGCTCACCGCCGATGAACGCACGCTCGCCCGTACGGTACGGGGTCGGCGCATCGGCCTCGTACCGCAGAGTCCCGCCGCCCACCTCACCCCCGTGCGCACCGTCCGGGCCCAGCTGGAGGAGAGCCTGCGCGAGCTGACCGGGGTGCGGGGGAGCGAACTGCGCAAGGCCGCCGTGGTGGCGGCGGACCGCGCCTCGTTCCCCGACGGCCACCTCGACCGCTACCCGCACGAGCTCTCCGGCGGCCTCGCCCAGCGCGCCGCGACCGCCCTCGCCCTGATCGGCGACGCCCCGCTGCTGCTCGCCGACGAACCGACCACCGGACTCGACCGGGACCTCGTCGAGCGGACGGTGGACGAACTGCGCCGCCACACCGACGAGGGCCGCGCGCTGCTGATCATCACCCACGACCTGGCCGCCGCCGAACGCATCGCCGACCGGGTCGCCGTCATGTACGCCGGCCGGATCGTCGAGATCGCCGACGCCGCCCCCTTCTTCGGCGCACCCGGCCCCCGCCACCCGTACGCCAAGGGGCTGCTGGACGCCCTGCCCGAGCGGGACTTCGCCCCGATCCCCGGCATGCCGCCGGAGCTGGGGGCGCTGCCCGACGGCTGCGCCTTCGCCGCCCGCTGCGCGTACGCGGATGCCCGCTGCACCGGCGAACAGCCGGCCTTCGACGCGGACCTGGCCTGCCACCACGCGCTGACCGGCAGGCCGCACCCCCTCAAGGAGGCCGCCGATGCCTGAGACACCGATGCTCGAGCTGACCCGGATCACCGCCGGATACGACCGCCGCGACCCCGTCGTCCGCGATGTCTCCCTGCACGTCGCGGCGGGCGAGGCGGTCGGGCTGCTGGGCCCCAGCGGCTGCGGCAAGTCCACCCTGGCCAAGGTCGCCGCCCTCCTGCACCGCCCCGACGCCGGAACCATGACCCTGGACGGCACGGTGATACGCGGCTGGCGGCACCGGGCCCCGCGCGAGCAGCGCACGGCCGTCGGCGTCGTCTTCCAGCAGCCCCGGCTCTCCGCCGACCCCCGGCTCAGCCTGCGCGAACTGATCGCCCAGCCGCTGCGGTCCACCGGGCGCCGCCGGGAGGTCCCCGGGCGGGTGGGTGAACTGGCCCCGCTGGTCGGCCTCTCCGAGGAGCTGCTGGAGCGCCGCCCGCACGCGGTGAGCGACGGCCAGCTCCAGCGGGCCTGTCTGGCACGGGCCCTGGTGCTGGAGCCCCGGCTGCTGATCTGCGACGAGATGACCGCGATGCTCGACGCGTCCACCACGGCGGCCCTGGTCTCGGTGGTCGAGCGCTACCGCTCCGAGTCCGGGGCGGCCCTGCTGGCCGTCGGCCACGACCGGGTGCTGCTGGAGCGCTGGTGCGACCGTACGGTCCGCTGGGGCGAGCGGAACGCCGGAAGCGAGCGCGTCGCGGTCGGCTGAGCGCACGTCACGCGCGGGGTACAGCGGAGGCCGCACGGGAATCGGCGAACAGCGGATGCGGCCCGGCCGACCGACCGGCGACGGTCCGGCCAACTCTTGGCAGGTACCTGCCCAATGGCTGGGTCGCGACTCCATACTCGACGCGACCGTCCACCCCGCCCGTCCGCCGCTCAGGGAGTCCCCATGGCCCACCTCATCCGCCGCCGCGCGCTCACGGTCGCCCTCGCCACCGCCGCCGCGGGAGTCGCCGTCCCCACCGCGACGGCGGCCGCCGCGCCCGCCCGTCCGCGCGGCCCGCGTCCGTTACGCCACGCCCACGCGCACAACGACTACCTGCACCCCCGGCCGCTGCACGACGCGCTCGCGCACGGCTTCACCAGCGTCGAGGCGGACGTCTTCCTCGTCGACGGCGAGCTGCTCGTCGCCCACGAGCCCGCGGACCTCGACCCCACCCGCACGCTCACCTCGCTCTACCTGGACCCGCTCGCCGCCCTGGTCCGCGCGGGGCACGGCGGCGTCCACCCGCACCACCGCGCCCCGCTGCAACTCCTCATCGACATCAAGGCCGACGGCGTCGCCGCCTACCAGGAGCTGGACCGGCAACTGCGCCGCCACCGCCGGATCCTCACCCGCTACCGCCACGGCCGCGTCCACCCCGGCGCGGTCACCCCGGTGATCTCCGGCGACCGCGCCGCCCGCGCCCCCATGGAGGCGCAGCGCACCCGGTACGCGTTCTACGACGGCCGCCTCGACGACCTCGGCACCGCGGCCCCCGCCTCGTTCGCCCCGCTCGTCAGCGCCAACTGGACCGAGAGCTTCGGCTGGCGCGGCGCGGGCCCCTTCCCCCGGGCCGAGCGCGACCGGCTCCGCACCCTCGTCGCCACCGCCCACCGCGAGGGCCGCCGCATCCGCTTCTGGGCCACGCCCGACCTGCCGGGACCCGAACGCGAGGCCGTCTGGTCCGAACTGCTCGCCGCCGGGGTCGACCACCTCAACACCGACGATCTGGCCGGACTCGAACACTTCCTCCGCGCTCGCGGGAACGGAGCCCCGACCCCGTAACGCCCACCGGGCCGGAAGTACCCGTTCGGCGGACACGCCAGTCCGCCGAACAGCCCCTCCGCTGCGCCACACTGGCGGCCGAATGCCGCAAATCAGGCGCGGCGGAGGAGGTTGGCCATGGCCATTTCGATCTCACTGGTGCTGCTTCTGACGATCCTGGCGGTGATCTTCCTGCGCAACGGAGGGCTGAAGGTCTCGCACGCGCTGGTCTGCGCCCTGCTGGGCTTCCTCCTGGCCAGTACGAGCATGGCGCCGACCATCCACGACGGCATCGGCGCCACCGCCGACCTGGTCAGCGGCCTCCACCCCTGACCCGGGCCCCGGTCCCGGCGGTCTGTCCGCGCCGCCCCCGGACATCCCGCACAATGGTCAGATGTCCTTTCCGCCCTCCGGACGGCACTCGGGCGCCGCCCACCACGAGTACTGCAACACCGGCCTCTGCTGCCGGTGCCAGATGCGTACCTGGACGACGAAAGCGGGCAACGAACGGCTCTGCGGTCCGTGCGCGGCCTGCTGCCAGGAGTGCGGCCGGGCGCCCGCGCCCCACCTGGACGGGCTCGACGGAGGGCTGTGCGCCGAGTGCCGCGGCCTGTGCGGCCGCTGCCACGCCCCGAAGCGCCCCGACGGATCCTGCGGCTGCGACCGCTGGCGGGAGAGCGCCAAGAGCAACCCGCGCGGCTATGTCCTCCAGGCCTTGCCGCAGCAGCTCCTCCAGGCGCTCGGCGGCCGGGTCCCGAGCACCGTCCACGACCTGATCCATCAGGAGCTGGCGAACCGGAGCGCGGGTCTCCTCCGTGAGCGCATCGAACGCCGCTGGAACCTGCGCTGGGCCCACGCCCTCAACGAGAAGGACGAGGACGGCCGCCGCCGCTGGAGCGCCCAGGACATCGCCGAGCAGTTGCTGATGCCCGGGTCGTGCTCCGACCCGCAGTGCGAGGACGGCCACCGCGTCACCACCGACACCCCGTGCACCCGCTGCCGGCAGCCGCTGCACCGCTTCGTCACCTCGGTCGCCGACCACACCGCGACGCCGGAGCACGCACGTTCCGCGGCGGCCGGAATCCGCCGGGCGATGCTGGAGAACCGCTCGCGTCCGAAGCCGCCGCCGCGCGGATAGGGCGCGGCCCGGTACGGCCCGGAGTGGTGCGGGCGGTCGCGGGTGTTGCCGCACATGGCGCGGTGTTGCGGCGGTGTGTCGTGCCCGCGAAACCCTCCTGCTTTCCATGGACACTTCAAGGGGTGCGTCCTAACGTCGGGCGGCGGCGCGACCCCCGTCCGTAACCGAGGAGCCCGATGCCCCCGCCGTACCGCAGAGCGCTCGCCCGTGCCCTGGCCCTGACGCTCGCCGTCGCCACCCTCACCCTGGCCGGGCCCACCTCCCCCGCGCAGGCCGACGACATCCCCAAGGCCCCCGGCCACCGTCTGGTCAAGGGGTACGAGGGCGCTCCCGCCACCGCGTCGCCGGTCCCCGGGCAGGCGCCCCCGCAGCACCCCTTCCTCGCGCCCAACGGCCGCAGCGGCATGCACGCGGACGCGGCGGGCAGCGGCACCCACCCCTACGCCGGACCGCTCGGCCGGGCGCCAGAGGTGACCAGCGAGAAGATCGCCCCGATCGGCGGCGAGTGCGCCACCGCGACGTTCGACGCGGCCGGCCGGCTGATCACGGTCTGCGGCACGTTCACCGGCTTCCTGCTCAAACTGCTCGACCCGCGCACCCTCGACACGCTCGCCGAATACAAACTGCCGCAGCGGTCCTCCACGGTCGAGGCCATCACCCGCCTCGACTTCTCCAAGATCTTCAAGGACACCTCGGGCGGCGCCTACTTCTACCTGGACGACCAGGACCGGGTCGTCCTCGCCGACTCGCGCCAGCACGTCCTGCGCATCGCCCACCGGCAGGGCGCGGACGCGCGCTGGGAATTCGTCGTCGAGGACGACTGGGACCTCACGGGTCACGTCCCGCACGACTGCGTGTCCTGGACCAACCTCTTCCCCAGCGGCACCTGCGACCCGGTGACCTCCGTGATGCCCGACTGGCAGGGCCGGATCTGGTGGGTCACCCGGCTCGGCCGGGTCGGCACGGTCGACCCCGACACCTCGGCCATCCGGTCCGTCCGGCTCGACGGCGAGGAGATCCAGAACTCCTTCTCCGTGGACCAGGACGCGGTCTCCATCGTCTCCGACCACGCCCTCTACAGCTTCACGGCCGAGGAGGACGGCACCCCGCGCATCCAGTGGCGCCAGACGTACGACCGGGGCACCGGCACCAAGCCCGGCTCGGTGAACCAGGGCTCCGGCACCACCCCCGACCTGTTCGGCACCGACGGGGAATACGTCGCGATCACCGACAACGCGGACGACCGGATGAACGTCCTCGTCTTCCGCCGGGGCGTCGACGTCCCCGCCGAACGCCGTCTCGTCTGCTCGGTCCCGGTCTTCGCCCACGGCCGCTCCACCACCGACAACTCGCTGATCAGCTGGGGTGACAGCCTCGTCGTCGAGAACAACTACGGTTACGAGAACCCCACCTCGCTGCTGCTGGGCCGCAGCGTCGTCGGCGGTGTCACCCGCATCGACGTACGGCCCGACGGCAGCGGCTGCGACACCGTGTGGGAGAGCGCCGTCCGCTCGCCCTCCACCGTGCCCAAACTGTCCACGGCCAACGGACTGCTCTATTTTTACGAGAAGGAGCCCAACGCGCTGGGCATCGACGCCTGGTATCTGACCGCCGTCGACTTCCGTACCGGCGAACGCCGCTGGCGCACGCTCACCGGCACCGGACCCGCGTACGACAACAACTGGGCGCCCATCACCATCGGCCCCGACGGAACCGCCTACGCGGGCGTCTTCAACGGCATCGTCGCCGTGCGCGACACGCACTGACGGGCCGTGCGCTTCCTCATCCGTCCGCCAGCCGCGAGCGGATGAGGAACCGCACGCCCTCCGGGGCCTCCAACGAGAATCCGCTGCCCCGGCCCTCCACCACGTCCACGATCAGCCGGGTGTGGGCCCACACCGCGTACTGGCTCCGCGACATCCAGAACGGCACGCTCTCGGGCATCCCCTCGACGGCGAGCGCCGCCAGCAGCACATCGGCGTCCCCGGTACGGAACTCACCGGCCGGGTAGCACATCGGCGCGCTGCCGTCGCAGCAGCCGCCCGACTGATGGAACATCAACGGGCCGTGGTCCGCCCGCAGCCGCCGCAGCAGACCGGCCGCGGCGGGAGTCAGCTCGACGGCGGGAGATTTCGGGTCACACTCCATGGACCTGCCCCTTCTCGGCCGCGCCACGCTGCGACAACCGGACGCAAGTCAACTCGACCGGACGTTGCGACCGGGTTGCACGCCCTATGCTCGCGCCCATGGAGCAACGGGAAGTCGTGAAGCGCGTGATCGGCATCCTCACGGAGGCGCGCGAAATGCAGCGTCTGCTGGAGGCGGACCTCGAACGGGAAGATCTGGACGCGGGAGCGGGCGCCGTCACCGCCCTGCTGAACGAGACGATGCCCCACATCGCCATCCCCGACGACTTCTCCGTCGAGGAGGTGGTCAACGTCGTCGGACGCGAGGTCGGCGGCGCGGTCGAACAGCTCGTGAGCGCCTTCACCCTCGCGTTCACGATGCTGGCCCAGGTCCACGACTCCGGACAGACCGACGTGTCGTCGGCCGACGTCCTCCAGGACCTCGCGCTGCGCGTCGAGGGCGGCGGACCGGACGAGGACGAGGATCCGCTCCTGTAGGTTCTGCCGGCCCGTGCCCCCTGCGTTCTGCCGCGCGGGTATGCATAGTGGAGGGAGAAGCGCGTATCTCCCTCGCGGCATGGAGGCAGCTGTGGGAAAGAGCACCGAGATAGCCCGCGCCAAGGCGCGAAGGCTCAAAGGCATGATCAAGGAATCGGACGGCATCGCCCTCGAGGACGAGCGGCTGAAGGCCGAGGGCAGGAAGGAACAGGCCGAGGCCCGCCGCGAGGAGGCCCTGGCGCGCGCATCGCGGGCAGCCTCCGACCGCTGAGAGAAGCGAGACGCCCGTGCCCGTCGCGTACGGCACGGGCGCCTTCGCGAGTCCGCGCGGCGACCCCGGGAGGTGCGATGGTCCCGGGAGGTCCGTGAGCGGCGCTCATTTCCTCCGGCGCGCGGCCTCCCGGACCGTCTCGACGATCTCCCGGTCCAGGGCCGCCCTGACCAGCGCCGCGGCGAACGCGGCCCCATCCCGGTCGCGCGCCACCTCGGACAGCCTGCCGGGGGAGGTGGGCAGACCGAGCCGCTCGGCCCCCTGGAGGGCCTTCGCACCGGCCAGGAACCCCATCTCGGGCCAGATCGTCTGCACCTCGCGTACGAAGATGTCGGCCCCGGCCGGTCCGATCCCCCGGACGCGCCGGAGCCCCGCCCGCAACGCCCCTCCGTCGCCGTCCGCCTCCGCGCGCAGTCTCCGCAGGTCGCCCTTCCAGACGTCGAGGACGAGGTGCGCCCCCTCCCCGAGCTGGGTGGAGGTCCGCTCGTCGTAGCGGCGGTAGCCGCCCTCACCCAACGCGTCCACGCGCTGCTGCCAGGTCGCGTCCGCCATCCGGCGCGGGGTGCGCATACCGTGCGCGAACAACGCCCGCGCGGCGGCCACGGCGACCGGGGCACGGATCCGGGCACTCAGCAGGTGGCTCAGCACCAGGAGCTGGTAGAGCGGCTGCGGAGTGTCGCGCAGCCGGATCCCCGCCTCCGCCGCGTACGTCCGCCCGCACTCCTCCAGCAGCACGTCGGCGATCCGGCGCGCCGATGCGGAGACCTCGCGGCTCATCCGTAGCCGAAGATCCGGGCGAGGAAGAATCCGGCGACCACGAGCGCACCGATCACGATCAGGGCGGTCCAGACGCCGGGATGCTCCCACAGCCCTCCGTCCGCGCGTTCCTCGTGGGCCTCGCTGATGGAGCCCTCGGCCGGCGGTGTCTCTCCTGGGGGATTCAGCAGAACAGCCATGCCTCCAGGGTCTCTCCGTCCGCGGCTCCGCGCATGCCGTCCGCCGTACCGCCCGGGTACAGGGCCGTACGGCGGAGCGCGGGCCGGGGGAGCGCTGCGGCGGGGCGATTCGGGGCACCGTCAGGGCATGCCCCGAGTCTCCGCCCCCGTCGTCAAACTCGTGCAGCGCACCACCGAACCCGCCGGGGTGCAGACGCTGCGTTCCACGGCGGCCGCTGTCATCGCGTACTCCGTGGCCGTCTGGGCGCTGCCCGAACCGGCCCCGCTGACCGCGCCCCTCACCGCGCTCCTGGTCGTCCAGGTGACCCTCTACGCGACCCTCACCACCGGCGTCCGCAGGGTGAACTCGGTCGTCGTCGGCGTCCTCATCGCCATCGCCTTCAGCTCCCTGGTGGGGCTGAGCTGGTGGAGCCTCGGCCTCACCATCTTCACCTCGCTGCTGATCGGGCGGCTGGTGCGGGTCAACGAGTTCGTGCCCGAGGTGGCGATCAGCGCCATGCTGGTCCTCGGCGTCTCGCAGGTCGCCGACACCGCCTGGGACCGGGTGTGGGAGACGCTGATCGGCGCCGTCGTGGGACTCCTGTTCAACCTGCTCCTCGCCCCGCCCGTCTGGGTCGGCTCGGCCGGCTCCTCCATCGAGTCCCTGGCCGCCCGGATGGGCACGATGCTGCGCAGCATGGGTGAGGAGGTGGTGGGGAACCACCCCGTCTCCCGGGCCGCCGCCCGGCTGCACGAGGCCCGCAGGCTCGACCACGACATCGTCGAGGTCGACGCCTCGCTGCGACAGGCGGAGGAAAGTCTCACCCTCAACCCCAGGGTGAGACAGGGGCTGCTGCACCGGGTCGTCCTGCGCACCGGGCTCGACACGCTGGAGATCTGCGCCGTCGTCCTGCGCGTCCTGTCCCGCACCCTCACCGACCTGGCGAAGGCACGCACCGAGGAGTCGCTGTTCCCGGCCGATGTGACGGAACTGCTCCAGGAACTCTTCGGCCACCTCGCCGAGGCGATCGAGAGCTTCGCCGTCCTGGTCACGACCCAGCTCGCCGCCGACGCGGAGGCGGCGGAGGACAGGCTCGCCGACGCGCTCGTCCGCAGCCGCGCCACCCGCGACCGGGTGGCCGACCTGCTGCTGGAGGACGTCCAGGAGCATCCGCGCCAGTGGCAGCTGCACGGCGCGCTCCTCGCCGAGATCGACCGGGTGCTGGCCGAACTCGACATCGAGGAGCGCACCGAACGCCTCGGCGAGGAGCTCGGCCGCCGCTCGGCGGAGGCGCACGCGCGCCACCCCCGGCTGCGCGCACTCCTGCGGCGTCTGGGCCGGCAGCCGGAGTGACCGCGCGCCCGTGCGGGATCGTGCGGGATGCGGAGGCGGCCGGTCGCTGGTTCGCTGGGGACACGCCCCAGAAGTCCCCAGCGTCCAAGGAGTGGTGTGGTGATGAGCGGTTCGGACGAGTCCGCCGACCTGGCTCGGCAGATGCGTGAGAAGGCCCAGCAGCTCGCGGAGGCCGCGGAGCGCGCGAGCGACCCGCACGAGCGCGAGCGGCTGGAGAAGAAGTCCCGGACGATCCGGGACCGGAGCGAACAGCAGAGCGCCATGGAGGCCGGGGACGTCTACCCCGAGAAGTAGCCCCGCCGCAGCCCGCTCGCCCGCCCGTTTCCGGACATGCACCAGCTCCGGAACCGGGCGGGCGGGTGTGTGTCAGCCGGCCCACTCCAGGAGCCGTTCCGCGCTCCAGGTCGTCACCACCCGGTCCGCCGGCACCCCGCACTCCTCGGCGCGGGCGCACCCCGACCGCTGCCAGTCGAGCTGCCCCGGGGCGTGCGCGTCCGTGTCGATCGCGAAGAGCGTCCCCGCCGCGACGGCCGCGCGCAGCAGCCGCCGTGGCGGATCCTGCCGCTCGGGACGGCAGTTGATCTCCACCGCCGTCCCCGCATCGGCGCACGCCGCGAAGACCCGGTCCGCGTCGAACCGCGACTCCGGCCGGCCCCGCCCGGCCAGCAGGCGTCCCGTGCAGTGGCCGAGGACATCCGCCCGAGGATGGCGCACCGCAGCCTCCAGACGCCGGGTCATCGGGGCCGGGTCCATCCGCAGCTTCGAGTGGACGGAGACCACCACGACATCGAGGCGCTCCAGCAGCTCGTCCTCCTGGTCGAGCGAGCCGTCCGGGAGAATGTCGCACTCGATCCCCGTCAGCAGCCGGAACGGCGCCCACTCCTCGTTGAGCCGCTCCACCACCGTGAGCTGCTCCCGCAGCCGATCCGGCGACAGGCCGCGTGCCACCGTCAGCCGGGGCGAATGGTCGGTGAGGACGGCCCACGCGTGCCCCAGCTCCGCGGCGGTCCGGCCCATCTCCTCGATCGGGCTGCCCCCGTCCGACCAGTCCGAGTGCACATGGCAGTCTCCCCGCAGCCGGGCGTAGAGATCTTGGCCCCCCTCGACGGGCGGCTCCGCCGCGGCCTCCTGCTCCAGCCGGTCCAGATATCCGGGTGTCCTTCCGGCCAGGGCCTCCCGGATCACCTCGGCCGTGCGGGGGCCGATCCCGGTGACCTGCTCCAGGGACTTCGCGGCCACCCGCTCGGCCGCCTCCCCGGCGGCCATCGCGTCCACGGCGGCGGCGGCCGTACGGAAGGCCTTCACCCGATAGGTGGCGGCCTGCGAGCGTTCCAGCAGGAAGGCGATCCGCCGCAGCGCGGTGACGGGATCCATCGGCACCTCCATCGGGAACGTCCGCAGTCGGCGCCGGTCCGCCGCGCGTGTCGCACGTCCCACCAGCATGGGCGCATCCTCCCCCGCACGCCTCCGCGAGAGACGGTCCCACCGCTTCTCAGGACACGGCTTCCTCCCCGGCGCCCTCCACCGACACCCAGCGGCCGGTGGCCGTGTCGTAGTCGTGGACGGGCCGCCCCCGCACCCCGCTCGTACGGAACGGCCGCCCGCCGTCGTCGATGCGCACCGTGCCGGACCGGCCGCCGCTGCTCCAGGCCAGCTCCGCGAACCAGTCGCAGTCGCAGCCGACCGTACGAGCGGTGATCAGGAGGACCTCGGGATCGGTGACCGAGACGCTGTACGGGAAGGCGACCGCCTCGATGGGCACGCCCGAGTCGTTGCCCGCGACCGGGCGGGCGATGGGGCGGGGCACATCGAGATCGACGTCGAACATCCTCGGGGTGAGCGCCCCGCCGCAGCCGGAGCTCATCCGGTAGACCCGGCCCTTCGCCCGCGCCCGGCGCTCGACGACCCGGATCCGCAGGGATTCCAGCACCACGGCCCGCTCGTCCCGGCCCTGCAGCGTGATCCGGACACCGGTCTCGCCCGCGTGCACCGCGCCGAGCGCTCCGGCCCAGGACGCCGCGTCGGCCTGCACCGGGGGCGGCGGGACGGCGGTGGGCCCCCGGTCGACGAGGTAGGAGTGGTCGCAGCCGTTCTTCCAGACGTGGTCGTCACCGGTCCAGGTGAACGGCACCCGCCCGGCCTCCGGACCCGACGAGGAGCCGGAGGGCCGGGGAAGCGTCTCGTTGCGCGGCCCGACGCCGGGCGGCACGGTCGGCGTCGGGCCGCCGGACGGTGTGCCCTGCGGGGTCCCGCTCGGTGTGCCCTGCGGCTTCCCGGGCGTGCCGGAGCCGGAAGGGGAGGGCGCCGGGGAGTCCACCGGGGGCTCGCCCGGACGGTGGGCCACCGACGGCCGCCGGTCCGGACCCGGGAGCCCGGTCCCTCCGAACGCCGCGACCAGGGCGAGGACGAGGCCCGCCGCGGCGAGAACGCCGAGCCCTTGCGCGTACCGCCGCGCCTGACGGGACCGGAGCACCGGCCCCCGGGACGCCCCGGCCCCGGCGGACGCCCCACCGGACGCCCCGGCCTCGCCGGCGTGGTCCCGCGCTCGCTCCCCGGGCGAAACCGTCTCCCCGGCCGAGGCGTCCACCGGCACGACCTCCTGAGGCACGCCCCCCGCCGGCACGCCCCCTGCCGACTCCGCCTCCGCCGCCCCCTGCCGTGCGAGACGTTCGCCGTCGGCCAGGATCCACAGGCGGTGCAGCGCCTCCCGCTCCTCGGCCGGTGCGCCGCACCACCGGGCCAGCCGCTCCACCGGGGCGAACTCCGCGGGCACCGTCCGCCCCGTGCAGTACCGGTGCAGCGTCGAGCCGCTGACGCCGATGCGACGGGCCAGCGACGCGTACGTCCGGCCCGACCCCTCCCGCAGCGCGCTCAGCCGTTCCGCCAACGCCGCCCGTGCGGACCCCTCGGCGTCACCCAACCCGCTCGACCTCCCCCGCCGCCGTTCCCGGGCGTTCCAGCCCTTCGAGAACACCCACGTCACCGGGGGTGGGACGGTTCCAGCCCGGCGCGAAGCCGTGTCGCGCTTGTCCGCGTCCAGGGCCGCGGCCCAGGCTGGAGCCGTTCCCGTACCGCCTCCGTACCGCCTCCGTACGGGCTCCTCACCGGGCCCCGTACGCCGCGGAACGACGCGTACGACCCACCTGACCGCACCACCCGAAACGGGGAACCCACCCATGCGCACCCTCCGCACCGCACTCCTGACCGCCGCGGCCGCGGGCCTGGCCGTCACCGCCCTGGCCCAGGTGCCGGCCGCCGCGGCCCCGGCCCCCGCTCCCGCCCCGCCGAAGTTCCTCAGCGCCGGCGAGCTGCCCGCCTCCCTCACCCCCTGGACGGCCGACCCGGTACGCCAGGGGCTGCCCGAGGAGGGGTCCATGTGCACCGCCGGCCTTGCTCCGGCGGCCGGCACCCGCCACCGGGACTTCCGCACCGAACTGGACACCGGCGCCCGCCAGACCACCACGGTCGCCGCCACCACCGCCCAGGCCAGGACGCTCGCCGCCGAGCTGCGGAGCGCCCTGGAGACCTGCCTCGACCGGCTGAAGGAGCAGAACCCGGGGCTGGAGGGGGAGGCGCTGTACCAGGGCCGGGTGAATATCGAGGACGGCGCGCACGTCTACAGCATCGACACGTCCTACCCGGAGGTCGGCGCCACCGACATCTGGCTGTTCTCCGTGGGCCGCGACGGCCGCGCGGTGACCGTCGTCGAGTGGGGGCAGCTCGGCGAACTCGACGGCGCACCGCTGGAGGGGTTCAAGAAGACGACCCGTACCGCCGTCGCGAAGCTGTACTGATCCCGCCTCCTGGCGACCGGCCGCCACAGGGGAGTGGCCGGCCGCCGGAGGTGCGGGGTACCCCGGATCGGGAGCATGCTGGCTGTGTGACCCGGCACGATGCGACCCGGCACCCCCCGCCCGCCGGAAACGGGACCGCGGCCGGGGGATACGACGGTGACCGAGCACCCGACGAGCTGTCCCTCGTCCTCGCACAGGGCCTCGTCAGCGCCGTCGAGTCGACCGACGGCTACGCGGGCGGCGTCTACCTGCGCAGCCGGACGCCCGGACTTCTGCGGCTCGCGGTGCTCGCCGGACTGCCGGGCCCGCTGTTCCGGCCCTGGTGGCGGATGCATGTGAACCGGCCCTTCCCGGTGTCCGAGGCCTACCGCTCGGGGCGGCCCGTGCTGCTCTCCGACGCGGAGGAGTCGATGCGCCGGTTCCCGCAGCTGATGGCCGGGCTGCCGTTCCCGTTCGGTTCGCTGTGGGTGCCGATCACCGGACCCCGGGGAAGCATGGGCGTGCTGGCGGTCCTGCGGGCCTCCACCCCGGGGCAGCCCATCGCCCCCGCCGACGGCGACCGGCTGCACCGCCTCGGGCAACGGCTCGGCGGAGCGCTCACCGATCTGGAGCGGCGGGGCGTCGACTGCGTATGGGAGACCGAGCCGGTCCCCGTGCAGCTGCCCGCCGCCACCGCGCCCCCGGTGCGGGTCGGCCGCTTCGACTGGGACCTGCACTCCGGGCAGGTCGCCGCCGACGACGAACTCTGCGCGATCCTCGGCTTCGCGCCCGCCGCCTTCCCGGGCACCGTGGACGCGCTCGCCGAACGGCTGGTCCCGGAGGACGTGTACGGGCTGTGGGCACTGGCCCGGCAGACGGTGGAATCGGCCGAGCCGGTGGTCCGCCGCATGCGGCTGCGCGGCCCCGACGGCCGGTCTCATCTGCTGGAGCTGTCCGGCCGCTGGACCCACCCGGACGGCGACGCGTCCGCCAGCCATCTGAGCGGTTTCCTGGTCGACCTCGGCGCGGGGCCCGTCGTGCCGGAGGCCGCCGACCGGCTGCCCCGGGGCATTCTCTCCCTGGACCGGCTCGGGCGGATCACGTACGCCAACGGCCTCGCCGAGGAACTGCTCGGTCACTCCCGGCTGGAGCTGATCGGCCATGTGGTGTGGCAGGCCCTGCCGTGGTTCGGGCACGAGGCGTACGAGGACCACTACCGGGCGGCCCTGATCGCCGACGAACCCGTCCACTTCCTCGCCCGGCGCCCGCCCTCGCGCTGGCTGTCGGTGTCCCTGTATCCGGGCCACGACGGGGTGAGCGTCGTCCTCCAGGCGACCGACCAGCCGGCCTACGCTCCCGGCTCCGTCACCGCACCGGGGCTGGGCATCGGCTCGACGGCCGACCGTTCCTCCGCGCTGTACCGGCCGGTGGCCCTCGCCATCGCCCTGACCGAGGCGGTCACGGCCCGTCAGGTCTCCGCGGTGGTCACGGAGGAGCTGCTGCCCGCGTTCGGCGGCCGTCAGCTAGCCATCTATCTGCTGAACGACCGTCATCTCCAGCTGGCCTGGGAGACCGGGTTCCCGAAGGGCTTCCTCGACCGCTTCGACGGGGTCGGGCTCGACGTCAGCATCCCCGGGGTGGAGACCCTGACCACCGGCCGTCCGATCTTCTTCGAGTCCATGCAGCGCCTCGCCGAGGCCTATCCGGGCATCCCGATCGACGCGGACGTCGGGGCGCGGGCGTTCCTCCCGCTGATCGCCTCGGGGCGGCCCGTCGGCTCCTGCATCCTCGGCTTCGACCGGCCGCGCGGTTTCAGCCCGGAGGAGCGTACGGTCCTGACGGCGCTGGCCGGCCTCATCGCCCAGGCCCTGCAGCGCGCCCAGCGCTACGACAGCGAGTCGGCCCTGGCCCGCGGACTCCAGGACGCCCTGCTGCCGCACCGGCTGCCGGAGGTGGACGGCGTGGACACCCTGGGGCGTTACCTCTCCGGCACCCAGGGCATGGACGTGGGCGGCGACTGGTACGACGTCATCGAGACCGGCGACGAACTCGCCCTGATCATCGGCGACGTACAGGGCCACGGTGTCTCCGCCGCCGCGACGATGGGGCAACTGCGCAGTGCGGTACGGGCGTTCGCGCTGAGCAACCATGATCCGCGGGAGGTGATGAGCGGGACGAACCGGCTGCTCATCGACCTCGACCCGGGACAGTTCGCCAGCTGCTGCTACATCGCGCTCGACCCGGTGACGGGTATGGCCCGTGCCGTACGGGCGGGGCATCCGCAGCCCGTGCTGCGCCGGCCCGACGGCCGGACGGAGGTGCTGGACCTGCCCGGCGGCATCGTGCTCGGGATCGACGGGCACGCGACCTACCCGGTCACGGAGATGCGGCTCGAACCCGGGGCGATGCTCGCCCTGTTCACGGACGGGCTGATCGAGCGCCCCGGCACGGACATCGACGAGGGGATCGAGCGGCTGCGCGCCACCGTCGAACGCATCGGCGCGGTGCCCCTGGCCGACACGGCCGACCAGGTCATCGGGGAGGCCCGGGCGGCCATCGACCGCCCCGACGACATCGCGATCCTGCTGGCCGCCCGGTGGGTGACCGGGACCCCGGAGGTCCGGCGGCCCCCGGCGTCCCGGGCGTCCGGCCCCGACCTGTGGCGCACGTTCAGGGGGCCGGACCCGGGGCGCCCGGCGGCGGCCCCGGATCCGGCCCCCTAGAAGGAGTGCCGTCGATCCTGTCGATCAGGCGTCGGCGGGGCGCTCGGCCGGCACGAAGGCGCCGGAGGCCTCCAGCATGCCCTCGCGCTCCACGACCTTGATCCGCTCACGGCCCTGGGCGGTGCCCAGCGCCTGCTCGTGGGCGTCCAGCTTGTGCCAGCCCTCCCAGGTCGTGTAGCGGACGCCGCGGCCCTCCAGGAAGGCCTCGACGGCCTCCGGAGCGGGCGTGGCCGGCTCGGGCAGCCGGCCGGCGGCGCGGTCCTCCAGGACGCAGGCGACCGTCTCGTTGGCGTCGCCCTTGGTGTGGCCGATCAGGCCGATCGGGCCGCGCTTGATCCAGCCCGTGACGTAGACCGAGGCCATGTGCTCGTCACCGGCGATGACGCGGCCCGCCTCGTGCGGGACGGTGCCGGAGGCCACGTCGAAGGGAAGCTTGGGCAGCTCCTCCGAGTAGTAGCCGACGGCGCGGTAGACGCTCTGCATGTCCCAGTCGGTGAACTGGCCGGTGCCCCGGACGTTGCCGGTGCCGTCCAGCTCGGTGCGCTCGGTGCGCAGCGCCACCACCTTGCCGTCCTCGCCGAGAATCTCGACCGGGGACTCGAAGAAGTGCAGGAACAGCTTGTGCGGGCGGTCGCCGACGTCCCGGATCGCCCAGTTCTCCAGGGTCTGCGCGACCATGTTGGCCTGCTTGTTCTCCCGGCGGGTCGCGATCGAGCCCTCGTCGTACTCGATGTCCTCGGGGTTGACGATGACCTCGATGTTGGGGGAGTGGTCCAGCTCCCGCAGCTCCATCGGGCTGAACTTGGCCTGCGCGGGGCCACGCCGCCCGAACACATGCACCTCCAGCGCCTTGTTCTCCTTGAGGCCCTGGTACACGTTGTCCGGGATCTCGGTGGGCAGCAGCTCGTCCGCCGTCTTGGCCAGGACACGGGCCACGTCCAGGGCCACGTTGCCGACGCCGAGCACGGCGACCTTCTCCGCGGTGAGCGGCCAGGTGCGCGGGACCTCGGGGTGCCCGTCGTACCAGGAGACGAACTCGGCCGCTCCGTAGGAGCCGTCCAGCTGGATGCCGGGGATGTCGAGCGCCCGGTCGGCCTCGGCGCCGGTGGAGAAGATCACCGCGTCGTAGAACGACCGCAGGTCGTCCAGGCCGATGTCGTGCGGGTAGCTGACATTGCCGAAGAGCCGGATCTGGGGCTTGTCCAGCACCTGGTGCAGGGCCTTGACGATGCCCTTGATACGCGGGTGGTCGGGGGCCACGCCGTAACGGATCAGGCCGAAGGGCGCGGGCATGCGCTCGAAGAGGTCGATGGAGACCCCCGGGTCCTGGCAGACCTCGGATTTGAGCAGCGCGTCCGCAGCATAGATACCGGCGGGGCCGGCTCCGACAATGGCGACGCGGACGGGGCGTGTCATGGCGTGGTGATCCTTCGGGGCGGGCGAACGCGGGCAGGTACAGCGTACGTCGGAGGTAAGGGTTGGCTTACCAGTCTCCACCCCACACCGTAAGCGATCGCCCCGCGGGCCCCTCGACCGGCCTCGCCCCGAGTGCCTGATTGGTCCGTTTTGCTATGCCTATATGGTTGATTTGGTCCTTTTGTTAAATCTATCCGTAAAGGGATTGCTGAGCCCTTTGCTGCATTTGCCTAGGCCTGTTTTCGCCATCGCCGCGAGCGAGTGGTGAGCATCACGTCCCAGGGGGCGGACGCAGAAGCGGATCCGTCGGTTCCCTTCTGTGCGAAGAAAGTTGACGCCATGACGGCACGGCACGGTCCGGGAATTCCGCCATTCGATCATGCGCGGAAAAGGGAATCAGGAATGCGGGGCTTGTTCCGTTCGGCGTTTCTCGCCTACGGTCACCGTCAATCCGGATGGAACGCCGAATCCTGCCGCCGTCCGGGAATCCGAAACCCACTCACGTACGGCAGGAGCGGGGGACCCAGGTAAGTCGCCGAACCGTTACCGGAACGGCTTGGGGTGAAGTCGCACGACCGTGCGGCCAGACATCTCCCGTCTGAACCCGACAGCTCACCTCGTAGGCGCCGGAGAGGAAATCCCCCATGCCCGCACAGGGTAAGCACCGCCGTCCCCAGTCCACCTCGCTGCGCCGCGGCCTCGCCGCCGTGACCACCGGCGGAGCCGTTCTCGCCCTCCCGGTGATCGGCGCCACCAGCGCCTTCGCGGCCCCCGCCCCCACCGCGGCGCCGCAGCAGGCCGCGGCCCCCGCAGCGGTGTCCGCACAGGTGAATTCCGCCGCGAAGGCCGCGCCCGCCCAGCATTCCGTGGTGGCCGGTGAAACGCTTTCCAAGATCGCCCGCGAACATTCCGTCAGCGGCGGCTGGGAGAAGCTGTACGAAGGCAACCGGAAGATCGTCGGAGAGAATCCCGATCTTATTCACCCGGGTATCAAGCTGACCCTCGGAAACAAGGCCGCCGCCCCGTCGGACGCCAAGTCCGGCAAGGCTTCCCCGTCCGTCGCGCGCGGTGCGTCGGCGGACCGCGCCGACCGTTCGGAGCGCAGCAAGGCCGCCCCCGTGGCGCAGGCCGCTCCGGCCGCCGCGAAGGCCGTCACGTACACGAACGACCTCGACGGCTGGATCAAGGAGTCGCTGGCGGTCATGGCCGAGCAGGGCATCCCCGGCACCTACGAGGGCATCCACCGCAACATCATGCGCGAGTCCTCGGGCAACCCGGCCGCGATCAACAACTGGGACTCCAACGCGGTCAAGGGCACCCCGTCCAAGGGTCTGCTCCAGGTCATCGACCCGACCTTCCAGGCGTACCACGTGCCCGGCACCTCGACCGACAGTTACGACCCGGTCGCCAACATCACGGCCGCGTGCAACTACGCCGCGGACCGCTACGGCTCGATCGACAACGTCTTCGGCGCCTACTGATCGACCCCGCGCCCAGGGCGGAGGGGCTCCGGACCGAACGGTCCGGGGCCCCTCTGTCATGCCGGGCGGGGCCGGGAAGTTACCCCCAAGTTTCTAGTGACTTACCACGCGATCGACAGTAGAACCTGTTGCACTCTGTCGAGAGTGAGGTAGGTCACATGAACGACACCACCATGCAGGATGGCGAGGCCAAGGGTGTCTCGCGTCGAAGATTCATCGCTGGAACAGGTTCTCTTCTGGGGGTCGCGGCGCTGGCCGGTACCACCGCACCGTCCTGGGCGAGCGTGCGTGCGGCAGCGGCGCCGATCGGCTCCGGCGCACATGTACCGGTCCTGGTCATCGGCACCGGATACGGCGGCTCCGTGGCCGCCCTCCGGCTCGCCGAAGCCGGCACGGACGTCCACATGATCGAGATGGGCATGGCCTGGGACACCCCGGGCGCGGACGGCAAGATCTTCGCCAACACCACCAAGCCGGACGACCGCTCCTTCTGGCTGCGGACCCGGACCAAGCAGCCGCTGAGCAACTTCCTCGGCTTCCCCATCGACAAGGACGTCAACCGCTACACCGGCATCCTGGACGCCGAGGAGTTCGGCGGGATCACGGTCTACCAGGGCCGCGGCGTCGGCGGCGGATCCCTGGTCAACGGCGGCATGGCCGTCACCCCGCGCCGGGAGAACTTCGGCGCGATCCTCCCGACGGTGAACGCCGAGGAGATGTACAGCACCTACTACCCGCGCGCCAACAGCGGGCTGGGCGTCACCACCATCGATCCCGCCTGGTTCGACACGGTCGACTGCTACCAGTACGCGCGGGTCGGCCGAAAACACGCCCAGCGCTCCGGCTTCCCGTTCCTCTTCGTGCCCGCCGTCTACGACTGGGACTACATGAAGCAGGAGGCGGCCGGGAGCGTCCCCAAGTCGGCCCTGGACGGAGAGATCCTCTACGGCAACAACTACGGCAAGAAGTCGCTCCAGAAGACCTACCTCGACCGGATCAACGCCACCGGCCGGGTCACCATCTCCCCGCTCCACAAAGTCACCACGGTCACCCCGGCCCCCGGCGGCGGCTACACCGTGCTCATCGACCAGCTGGACACCACCGGCCGGACCACCGTCACCAAGACCGTCACGGCGGACAAGGTGTTCTTCGCCGCGGGCAGCGTCGGCACCAGCAAGCTGCTCGTCGGCCTCAAGGCCACCGGCGCCCTGCCCCTCCTCAACGACGAGATCGGCAAGGGCTGGGGCGACAACGGCAACGTCATGTGCGGCCGCGCCAACCACCTCTGGGACCCGACGGGGAAGGTCCAGTCGTCCATCCCCACCGGCGGCATCGACAACTGGGACGCCGGCGGAGCGTTCGCCGAAGTCGCTCCGCTGCCCACCGGCATCGAGACCTGGGCCTCCTTCTACCTCTCGATCACCAAGAACCCCAACCGGGCGCAGTTCACCTGGAACGCGGCGGCGGGGAAGGCGGAGCTGAACTGGCAGACGGCGTGGAAGCAGCCGTCGATCGACGCCGCGAAGACCATCTTCGACAAGATCAACCAGAAGGAGGGGACGATCTACCGCACGGACCTCTTCGGTGTGTACAAGATCTGGGGCGACCACCTCACCTACCACCCGCTGGGCGGTGCGGTCCTGGACAAGGCCACCGACAACTACGGCCGGCTGCACGGCTACCCCGGCCTGTACGTCATCGACGGCGCGCTGATCCCCGGCAACACCAGCGTGAACCCGTTCGTCACCATCACCGCGCTCGCCGAGCGCAACATCGAACGGATCATCGCGACCGATCTGTAGGCGACAACGAAAGAGCCCGGGGCCGGGAGTGCCAACCCGGCGGCCCCGGACTCCGTCCGTGGGGGCCCGCCCCTCACCCGTGACCGGGCAGAACGCACACCGCGTCGATCCCCAGCACATGGTTGAGCCGCCCGAACGCCAGCCACGAGCCGATGCTCATCGTCAGTTCCACGATCTCCGCCTGGCTGTAGTGCGCGGTCATCCGCTTCCAGAAGGCGTCGTCCAGACCGTGATGGTCGAGCGTGTACCGCTCGGCGTACTCCGCCGCGAGCCGGGTCCGCTCGTCGAACGCGTCGGTCGTACGCCACTGGGTCACCGCCCCGGCGAACTCCTCCTCGACCTTCGCCCCGTCCCGCTCGGTCCGCCAGTCCAGGCAGAACAGGCACCCGTTGATCTGCGCCACCCGCAGCCTGGCCGCCTCGAACTCCCGCAGCCCCAGCGTGGTGTGCTCGTACACGGACATCGAGAACGTGGCGGCGGCCATGCCGATGCCGGGGACCATCTCCCCCCATACGTAGCCGATGGGCTCCTGGCCCTCCGGAATATCGATGATCATGCCGGTCTCCTTCCCAGCCTGCCGACCGCAGGCCGCAGCGGAACGTCGAGTGCGTCGTACAGGCCCGGCTCCGCGTCCACCAGCCAGTCGATCGCCGAGACGAGCCGCCCCACCGCGGTGGCGTTCCCGCCCGCCGACCGGTTCTCGTCCTCGTCGGACGCCTCGACCGTCACCTCGATACGGGGACGGCCCTCGATCACCACCCGGTGCGCGCCCACCCCGTCGGGCGGGGACGGCCAGTCAGGGGCGCACGAGGCGTGGATCCGGGTGATGTGCTCGATGACGATGCGGGGCTCGCCGTCCACGATGCCCTGCA
Organism: Streptomyces sp. NPDC091289; assembly: GCF_044757365.1. Taxonomy (NCBI): domain Bacteria; kingdom Bacillati; phylum Actinomycetota; class Actinomycetes; order Kitasatosporales; family Streptomycetaceae; genus Streptomyces; species Streptomyces sp. NPDC091289. The sequence continues at coordinate 177,256 of NZ_JBIVUT010000001.1, read as the reverse complement.
CCTCGAAGCGCACGGCGCCCTGGGTGCCCGCCGCGAACGTGCCCATCGTGCGGGTGTACACCTCTTTCTCCAGCGCCCGGCGGTCCAGCGTCTCGCGGATCCCGTCGAGCTCGACGCCCAGCGCCCGCGCCATGAGACGTATCTGACCGCCCCACACCATCGTCGGAACACTCTCCGCCAGCATCAGCGGCTCGTAGTCCATCGGGTGCCCCATGCCGATCAGATGGCGCACCGACTCCTCCTGCTCGTACGTGGAGTAGTCGAAGATCTCCTGGCAGCGGATGACGTCCACCTCGGTGCCGAGGCCGCTGACCAGCAGGGGCAGGACGTCATTGCCCCAGCCGGGGTCGACGCCGGAGACGAAGAGGGAGCCGCCGCCCTCGGCGACGGCGGCCAGGACCGGGTCCCGCAGCTCCGGCGGGGCGTTGCGCTGGTCGTAGAGCGGATAGAGGGAGGGCGTGACGACGACCGCGCCGGCCCGGATCGCCCGGCCGATGTCGGCGAGGGCGTCGTCGGGACGGATATCGCCGGACGCCGCGTAGACCACCGCCCGGGGGCGGGCGGCGAGGACGGCGGCGATGTCGTCGGTGGCCGCGACCCCGAGCGTGCGCTCGGCCCCGCCGAGCTCGCCCGCGTCGCGGCCGACCTTGGCGGGATCGTGCACGAGGACGGCGGTGAGTGTCAGTGCCGGATGGGCCTCGACGGCGCGGATCGCCGCGCGGCCGACGTTGCCGGTACCCCAGACAACCGTGGGAATCATGCGCGGAGGGTAGCCCCGGGGCCTTGCACTTCCCAGAGCCGTGACGGGACCAAATCCGGTGCGGAACAAGGGCGTTCCCGGGTCGGCGGCGATCCGCCGGCCCGGGATCCGTACCGGGGTCCTACCAGGCCTACCGCTTGGCCCGTGCGCCGTTCGGCGTGCCGGTGATCGTGAACTGCGAGCCGGGCTCGATCAGTACGTCGCCGTCGGCCGAGTCGGTGATGGTGACGTCGGTGAGCGTCGCGTTGCCGCGGGCGCCGCCCATCGCGAGGATGCCGGATCCGTTGTTGGACTGGTCGATCCGCACGTTCTCGATCGTGACGTCCGGCATCAGACCGCCGCCTGTCTTGAACTGGATGCCGTCATAGGTGGAGTCGATGATGTCCGTGTCGCGGATCGTGACTCCCGGGATCGGCAGGTTCTGCGGGAAGAGGGTGATCGCGCCGAACTCCTGGTCCTCGTTCCAGAAGGCTCCGCCGGTGCGGTACAGGCCGTTGTTGGCGATCAGCGTCTCCCCGGAGAAGGGCAGCGGGTCGTGGTCGGTCGCCAGCATGATGGCCGGGTAGTTCATGGTGTCGGAGATGAGGTTGTTCTCGATGGTGTTGTCGTAACCGCCGTAGATCGCGATGCCGTTGGCGCGCCACGGCAGCTGGATGGTGTTGTTGCGGAAGCTGTTGTCGTGGGCGATGTCGGCGGACTGGTCCTTGACGTACTTGCTGGACCAGATGGCGAGCGCGTCGTCGCCGGTGTTGCGGAACGACGAGTTGAAGACCGTGGAATTGCGGGTTCCGTTGGCGAAGTTGATGCCGTCGGCGTAGGTGTTGCGGATCCGTACGCCGGTGAACTCGACGCCGTCGCCCGGGTTCCACAGCTCGGGGATGTTGTCGAAGTCGCGGCCGGCCCAGACGCCCACGTTGGCGTGCTCGATCCAGACGTTGCTGATCTTCGTGTCCTTGCCGAACCGGCCGTTGAGCGCGACGCCGCCCTCGTGGTCGCCGTCACCGCCGCGGATGGTGCCGGAGCCGAAGATGGCGATGTCGGAGATCTGCGTGTTCTCGTCGATGTCGAAACCGAAGTTGCCCTCGTGCGGGTGGTTGATGCCACCCGCCTCGTGCGGCGGGGTCAGCGTGTAGAGCTGGGAGTGCCACATGCCCGCGCCCCGGATCGTCACGTCCCGGATGCCGACCTGGTTCCACTGGCCCCGGTCGAGCGGGTCGTCGGTGAGGATCTTCTGCTCCTGGCGCCACTGGCCCGCCGGGATCCACACGCAGTCGATCTCGCCTTCCTGGTTCGCCGTCACCGCGCGCTGGATCGCGTCCGTGTCGTCGATCCCGTCGTTCGGCACCGCGCCGTACGTCGTGATGGACACGCAGCCCGACGGCTGTGACGAGGGCGCCGCCACCTGCTCCAGATCGATCAGATCGATGACGTAGAAGGAGGCGTCGTCGCTCGCGTCCCGCTGGAGACGGAACTTCGTTCCCGCCGGGTAGGTCTGGGTGAGCAGGGCGTGGGACTCGTCGAACAGCCGCCGCGCGTCGCCGCCGGGGGTGTTGGTGAGTCCTTCGGGGCTGTCGGTGTTCCCGTACAGCCAGCTGTGCTTCGAGGAGAGGTCGAGCTTGCGGACGAACTCGCCGTCGGCGTACAGGCTGATGGTCGCCTCACGGCCGCCACCGCCCGGCGCGTCCGGGATGGAGTTCCGTACGACGACGGAGTTCGACGGAGCTGTCGAGGTGAACTCCACGAACTCACCGGTGGAGTCGAGCCGCACCGACTCGCGGCCGGAGGACTCGGTGGCGTAGTTGGTGTGCCCGAACGTGCGCACGGCGTCGGACTGCAGCAGCGTGCCCTCGTATGCGGCGTCCTCCGCCTCCAGCTCGGTGTACGGCACGGCCGCGCCGCGTCCGACCACGAGGGAGCGGGCGAAGACGTTGTTGGTCTCGCTGGTCTCCGCGACCAGGTCCGTGGCGTCGGCGGTGGCGGTCAGCGTGGCGCCGCCGCTCGCCGCCGTCCAGCTGCCGCCGATGGTGACGTTCGCGGTCGCACCCGCCGCGATGGCCGGGGTGGTGCCGTTGAGCGTGGTGGATCCGACGGTCAGCCGGGTGACGGTGCCCGCGCTCACCGCGCTGGTGCCGCGGTTGTGCACCGCCACGGTGAAGCTGACGGCCGCGCCGACGGCCGGGTTGGCGGGGCTGGAGGTGATGGAGCGGACCTCCAGGTCCGGGCCCGGGCTCTGCCCGACCACCAGCGGGGAGGCGGTGGTGCGGCTGTTGTTGGTGTTGTCCGACTCGACGACCGTGTCGGTCGGGTCCACCAGCGCCGATACGGTGTACGAGCCCTCCGGCCGCTTGCCGACCTCGACCGAGATCTCGGCCGAGGCTCCCGCGGCGAGCGGGCCGACCGGGGCGCTGCCCACGACCACGCCGCCCAGGCTCACATTGGCGGTCGTCGCGGGGGAAGCGGCCGAACCGATGTTGCGGACGGTCCCCTCGACCGTGATGTCGTCCGTCTCGGACGGGGACGAGGGGCTCCAGGACAGCGCGCTCACGGTGAGATCGGGGTTGGGCGCGGCCGTTCCCAGGACCTGGACCTCGGCGACCTGCGCGCCCGGAGCCTCCGTGTTGGAGAAGAACCTGAGCTGGAGGTCGGCGACCCTGCCGTCCACCGGGATGGTCACCGTGTTCTGGTTGCCGGCCGGGTTGAACGCATAGGCGGCGCGGGCCCGGAGCGAGGTGAACGCGGTGCCGTCCTGGGTCCGGCCGAGCACCTGGATGTCCTGCGTCCGGCTCCCCCAGATCGGGTCCGGGTCGAGCTTGACGACCACGGACTCCAGGTCCGCGTCGGCGCCGAGCTTCACCGTGAGGTCGGCCGGCAGCCCGTCGGACTCCCAGTAGCTGTCTACGTCACCGTCGTTGGCGTTGGCGGCGGGGAAGCCACCGTGCGAACCGCTGGCCGTGACGGTCTTCCCCCGGGCCAGATCGGTGGCCTCGGCCGCGCTCGCCGCGACGGGCAGGAGTCCGACGGAGACCATTCCGGCTATCAGCAGCCCGGTGATCGACCGTCCTGTGAGTCGCTTCCATCTCATGATGTCCTCTGCTTCCACAATAATTGAGGCTCTAAGTCAATCTTTTGCGGTCGGAGGTTCATAGATTTCTGCGCTGTTTCGATTTTGTCAACGGTCCTCGCATGGTCATGTCATTCGAGTGCGCGAACTGACGTGACGTCAGGTGCGGTGCTGGGCAAGCCTGTTCAGGCTGCGGTCGCGCCCCGGGCCAGCAGCAGTGCCAGATCCACCGCCGCCACGGCCACCGCTCCGGCCAGCGCGGCCTTGCGCCACCGGCGGCCGAGCGCCGGGCCCACGAGCGCCGCCGCACCGGCCAGGACGAGCGCCGCCGCGCCCCCGGCGTCCACCGGCCCGGGCGGCCCGAGCGCCAGCACCGCCGTGGCGCCGAGGAGCGGCAGCGGCAGCAGCAGCCGGGTCCCCGTGTCGCCCAGCCGGTGCGGCAGGCCCCGGATTCCGGCGGCCCGGTCCGCCGCGATGTCCGGGAGCGTGTCGGCCAGATGCGCCGCGAACCCGAGCAGGGCCCCGGCCGCCACCGTCCACCACCGGGGCCACGGGCCGCCGGGCAGGGAGAGCGCGACGGCGGCCGGCAGGGCGCCGAATCCGGCCACGTACGGCAGCCAGGAGAGGGCGGTCGCCTTGAGCCAGAGGTTGTAGAGCCAGCCGGCCGCGACCGCGACGAGGTGCACCGTACCGGCGAGGGCTCCGCAGGCCAGTGAGAGCGGTACGCACAGGGCGAGCGCGACCGCCGCCGCCGCCCACACCGCGCCCGGCCCGACCGTGCCGTCGGCCGCGGGCTTTCCCCGGCGGCCGGCACGGGCGTCACGCCGTGCGTCGTACGCGTCGTTGCACCAGCCCACCGAGAGCTGGCCGGTCAGCACCGCCACCGTGACCAGCGCGGAGCGGGGGCCGCCGAGACCGGAGCCGAGGGCGAGGGCGCAGGCGAGCGCGGTCACCGCGAGCGCCGGCCCCGGGTGACACGCGAGCGCGAGCCCCACGACCCGGCCCCGCCGCCCGGCGCAGGCCGCGACCGCGCCGCCCGGGCTCACCCTGTCCGTGGCGTCCATCGGGCGATCGTAGGGGCCTGGCGGCCCGTCAATGCGGGGACCGGGCGGGTCCCTTCCCGGGATTCATTACCGGTTGTGGGCAGGATGGGTTCATGACGTCACCCGAGCAGGAGGCAGGATGACCCGCATCGCCGCGGTTCACGGGGCCCTGCCGCCCCACCGCCACACCCAGCGCGAGGTCACCGACATGGTGGCCCGCACCTGCCTGCCGCCCGGCGCCGACCGCCGAGTCCTGGACCGGCTCCACGAGAACGCCCGGGTCCGCACCCGGCACACCGTGCTGCCCCTGGACGCCTACCGCGACCTCGACGGCTTCGGCGCCTCCAACGACGTGTTCATCCGGTCCGCCGTCGACCTCGGCGGCCAGGCCGTACGCGGTGCGCTGCGGGCGGCGGGGCTGCGGCCCACCGACGTCGACCTGCTGATGTTCACCTCCGTCACCGGCATCGCCGCCCCCTCCGTCGACGCCCGGCTCGTGGCCCGGCTCGGGATGCGATCCGACGTCAAGAGGCTGCCCGTCTTCGGCCTCGGCTGCGTCGCCGGAGCCGCCGGCACGGCCCGGCTGCACGACTACCTCCTCGGCCACCCCGACGACGTGGCCGTGCTCCTGTCGGTCGAGCTCTGCTCCCTCACCTTCCAGCGCCACGACACCTCGCCCGCCAACCTGGTGGCGACCGCGCTGTTCGGCGACGGAGCGGCCGCCGTGGTCGCCCTCGGCGGCCGCCGGGCCGTCGCCGGGCCCGAGATCGTTGCCACCCGCAGCCGGATGTACCCGGACACCGAGCACGTCATGGGCTGGGACATCGGCTCCACCGGCTTCTCCGTGGTCCTCGACCCGGCGGTGCCCGACGTCGTCCGCCGCTATCTCGCGGACGACGTACGGGAGTTCCTCGACGAACACGGCCTCAAACCGAAGGACATCGCCCACTGGGTGTGCCACCCGGGAGGCCCCAAGGTGCTGGAGACCGTCACCGAGGTCCTCGATCTGCCCGACGGCGCGCTCGACGTCACCTGGCGCTCGCTGGCCGACGTCGGCAACCTGTCCTCGTCCTCGGTCCTGCACGTCCTGCGGGACACCATCGAACAGCGCCGCCCGGAGCCGGGCACCCCCGGGCTGCTGCTCGCCATGGGCCCGGGATTCTGCTGCGAACTGGTGCTGCTGCGCTGGTAGGACGGAGAGACCCGACGGCCCGCCACCCGTGCCCCCGCGCCCGAACCCGACCGTGAACGGGAGCCCCGTATGACCTGGTACACCCTCCTGGTGCTGGCCGTCGCCGCCGAGCGCCTCGCCGAACTCGTCGTGGCCCGCCGCAACACCGCCTGGAGCCTCGCCCGGGGCGGCACCGAATCGGGCCGCGGGCACTATCCGGCGATGGTCGCCCTGCACACCGCGCTCCTGGTGGGCTGTCTGGCGGAGGTCCGACTCACCGACCGTCCCTTCCTGCCCGTCCTCGGCTGGACGATGGTCGCCGTCGTCGTGGCCGCGCAAGCGCTGCGCTGGTGGTGCATCCGCGCGCTCGGCCCCCGCTGGAACACCCGCGTCATCGTCGTCCCCGGCCTGCCCCGTATCACCGGCGGCCCCTACCGGTGGCTGGGCCACCCCAACTACGTCGCCGTCGCCGCCGAAGGCCTCGCGCTCCCCCTGGTCCACGGGGCGTGGGTGACCGCCCTCGTCTTCACCGTGCTCAACGCCGCGCTCATGGCCGTACGGATCCGCTGCGAGGACCGGGCGCTGTCCCGACTCCCGGCCGTGGACGCGACGGCGTGATCGACGTCCTGGTCGCCGGCGGCGGGCCGGCCGGACTGGCCGCCGCGATCCGGGCCGCGTCGGCGGGCCTGGAGACGGTGGTCGTCGAACCGCGCACCACCCCCGTCGACAAGGCGTGCGGCGAGGGCATCATGCCCGGCGGCGTCGCGGCCCTGCGCGACCTCGGTGTCCGGGTGAGCGGCCACGAGCTGCGCGGCATCCGCTACACCGACGGCCGGCGCAGCGCGGAGGCGGCCTTCCGGGGCGGCCCCGGCGCGGGCGTCCGCCGCACCGAACTCCACACCGCCCTGCACGAGCGGGCCGCCGCCCTCGGCGTCCGCGTCGTCGCCGGAAAGGTCGGGGAGATCCGCCAGGACGAACGCACCGTCACCGCCTCCGGACTCACCGCGCGCTGGCTCATCGCCGCCGACGGGCTCCACTCGCCCCTGCGCCGCGCCCTGGACCTCGACCGGCCCGCCCCCGGGCCCGGCCGCTACGGTCTGCGCCGCCACTACCCGCTCGCCCCGTGGACGGACCACGTCGAGGTGCACTGGTCCCGGCACGGCGAGGCGTACGTGACCCCGGTCGGCGAGCACCTGGTGGGAGTGGCCGTCCTGAGCCGCGACCGCCGCCCCTACGACCAGCACCTGGCCGCCTTCCCCGCCCTCGCGGCCCGGCTCGCGGCAGCACCCGGGGCCACCCCCGTACGCGGGGCGGGTCCGCTGCGGCAGCGGGCGCGGGGCAGGCGGGCCGGGCGCGTCCTGCTGGTCGGCGACGCGGCGGGCTACGTGGACGCCCTGACCGGGGAGGGCATCGCCCTCGCGGTCGCCACCGCAACGGCCGCGGTCGACTGCCTGACCGCCGGTCGGCCCGAGGACTACCCCCGCCGGTGGGCACGGGTCACCCGACGCTACCGGCTGCTGACCGCGGCCCTCCTGGCCGCAGCGGGCCACCCGTCCTCGGGGCGGCTGATCGTCGCCGCGGCCCACCGGGCGCCGGCCGTCTTCCGTACCGCGGTCCACGCGCTCCAGTGAGGCGAAGGGCCCGCGCGGGACCGCGTTGGCCCGATTGGCGAGGCTCCGGGTTCCGTCATAACGTCGGTCGGGTGAACGCCCGCGTTCATCCGACCGACGCAGAGACCGGCCGCCCCACGCGGAATTGTCAGACACCCCCTGGGGTGCACTGCCCTCGGCACGAGAGACGAACTGCACTATGACGGGCTCCCACGCGACCCCCGCGGACACGGCAAAGACCCCTGACCGGCACCGGAGCGGACTGGCGCTGCTGGTCATCGCCTCCTGCCAGCTGATGGTGGTGCTCGACGTCACCATCGTCAACATCGCGCTTCCGCACATGCAGAAGGACCTGGGGTTCTCCACCGAGAACCTCTCCTGGGTGGTCAACGCCTACACCCTGACCTTCGGCGGACTGCTGCTGCTCGGCGGACGCCTCGGCGACATCCTCGGCCGCCGCCGGGTCTTCATCTTCGGCGTGCTCCTCTTCGTCTTCGCCTCGCTGCTCGGCGGACTGTCCCAGGAGGGCTGGCAGTTGCTGGCCGCCCGCTCCCTCCAGGGCGTCGGCGGCGCCATCGCCTCGCCCACCGCCCTGTCGCTGATCACCACCACCTTCCGCGAGGGCCCCGAACGCAACCGCGCGTTCGGGGTGTTCGCCGCCGTCTCGGCGGGCGGCAGCGCCATCGGACTGCTGGCGGGCGGACTGCTGGTGGAGTGGCTCGACTGGCGCTGGGTGCTGTTCGTCAACATCCCCATTGGCCTGCTGATCGCCGTCGCGACCCCCCGCTACATCCCCGAGTCCGAACGCCGTCCGGGCCACTTCGACATCGCCGGCGCCCTGACGTCGACGGTCGGCATGGTGCTGCTCGTCTACGGCTTCATCCGGGCCTCCGAGGACGGCTGGACCGACCCGCTCACCCTCGGCTCGTTCGCGGCCGCCGTGCTGCTCCTCACGGTGTTCATCACGGTCGAACGCGGCTCGAAACAGCCCATCACCCCGCTGTGGATGTTCCGCGACCGCAACCGCGCCGGGACCTACGCGATGATGCTCAGCCTCGCCGCGGCGATGTTCGGGATGTTCTTCTTCCTGACCCTGTTCGTGCAGAACGTCCTCGACTTCAGCCCGTTGCGGGCCGGCCTCGCGTTCCTGCCCGTGAGCGCCGTCATCGCGGTCAGCGCGGGGCTGGCCTCCCAGCTGCTGCCCAGGTGGGGGCCCAAACCCTTCATGGTGGTGGGCGCGCTCCTGGCCGCCGTCGGCCTCGGCTGGCTGACGCTGACCGATGTCCACAGCTCCTACCTCGGCTCGATTCTCGGCCCGATGCTCGTGTTCGGCTTCGGCATGGGCATGCAGTTCGTGTCGCTGACCCTGATGGCGGTCTCCGGCGTCGCCCCGAAGGAGGCGGGCGCCGCCTCCGGCATCCTCAACGCCACCCAGCAGGTCGGCGGCTCCCTGGGGCTGTCGATCCTGGTCACGACGTTCGGCACGGCCAGCCGCAACGCGGCGAGCGACCAGGTGCCGAGATTCCTCCAGGAGGGCACCCCCGCCCAGCTTCTGGAGTTCCGCAGGACCGGCGAGCTGCCACCGCCCTGGGGCGACGAGGTCCTCACCTCGGGCGTCTCCAGCGCCTTCGTCGTCGCGGCCTGCTTCGCCGTGTTCGCCGCCCTGGTCGCCCTGTTCATCATCCAGGTCCGGCCCGCCGACCTGGCCCGCCTCCAGGGCGGCGCGACGCCGCTCACCGGGGAAGCGGAAGCGGCCGGAGAGGACGGGGACGCCGAAGCGGGCGTGCCACGAACCGACCCCGACACATCACAACCCGCCCCGGACACACCACGACCCGACCCGGACGAGCCAGGGCCCGGCCCGGACACCGACCGACCCGCGAAAGGGAACTGACCCATGGACTGGACCCTCGAAGTGATCGTGCTCCCCGTGACCGACGTCGACCGGGCCCGGGACTTCTACCGGGACAAGCTCGGCTTCCACGTCGACATCGACGGCGAGGTGATGCCGGGCGCCCGCGTCGTCCAGCTCACGCCGCCCGGATCCGGCTGCTCGATCGCCCTCACCGAAGGACTGCCCAACCCGACCGGAACCCCGCAGCCGGGCACGTACCACGGCCTCCAGCTCTGCGTCACCGACATCGAGGCCGCGCACGCCGAACTCGTCGGCCGGGGCGTCGAGGTCTCCGAGCCGCAGCGGTATGCCCCCGACGACGGGGCGACCTTCATGTACTTCACCGACCCGGACGGCAACGGCTGGGCGGTGCAGGAGTACCGCCGCCGGAAGACCGAACCCCTGCACAAGGTCCTCGCCGGCCTGGCCGCGGGTGACGCGGGGGACACGGTGGGGTGAACCGGATGCGGAGGTGGATCGTGCCGCGTCCGGTCCACCAGAATGCTCCCCGTATCGAGTGCAGAGATCCATCAGCGCAAGGGAGCGGCATCCAATGGCCGGCAACGCAGACATGGTGGCCTTCGTCCGGGCCCGGCTCGCCGACGAGGAACACGTCGCCCTGGCCGCCGGCGGGGACCGATGGCGGTGCCCGGCCGATGTGCCGGGCGAGGTCCACGACCGCACCGGCGGGGTGGCGTTCACGGTGCGCGGCCGGGGCTTCGACCAGCACATCGCCCTCCAGAACCCCGCGCGGACCCTGGAGCGCATCGAGACGAACCGCGTCATGGTCGGCGAGTACGTCGAGGTGGCCGACCTGGACACCGACCGCCCGGCCGAGGACTTCCGCTCCGGCCGCGCGGTGGGCCTCGGCTTCGCCGTGCGGCAGCTCGCCGCCGAGTACGCGGGCCACCCCGACTACCAGGCGCGCTGGCTGCCCCGGTTCATCCAGTGAATCCCGCCGTCAATCCCGTAAGTGCCGGTACACCGCGCCCCGTTGATCGATAGCATCTCCCCATCGGCCTAACCGGGGGAGCTGCGCGCGTGCCCGACGTCTGGGAGAACACCCGATCACGGTGGGAGAGCGTCCGGCACGCGGTGGACGGTGGCGGTCAGGGGCCCGGGCCGGGCGTGGCCACCCTGAACGGACGGCTCGGCCTCTCGGTGAACCCCATCGCCGTCACCGGCGAGGCGGGGGCCGGCAAGACCGTCCTCTACGACGCGCTGACCCAGTCGATCCGCACGGGCGACAGCGACAGCTCCCGCAGCCCCGACATCGAGAAGCACGCCACGGTCCTGCGCTCGGGCAACCGCCGCACCCGGGCCGCCGTCACCGTCATCCCGGGGCAGCTGTCCACCCAGCGGCAACGGGCCCTGCACGACACGATGGGGGGCGAGGCCTCCCCGCACGGCATCGTCCACGTCGTCTGCTGGGGGCACAACAGGATCTGGCAGCGCGCCTCCCAGCGCGACGTCCAGGAGGCGCTGGCCGCCGACGGCGCCGTCGACCGGGAAGCCGTACGGAACTGGCACCGCCGCAAGGAGGCGGCCGACTTCCGGCTCCTGGTCGACGCGATCATCGACGGACAGCTGGCCAAGCGGCTGCGCTGGCTGATCGTCGCGGTGTCCAAGAGCGATCTGTACTGGGACCGGCTCGACGAGGCGCGCGACCACTACATCCCCGGGCGGGCCCGCCGGGAGTCCCCGTTCGCCGCCCTCATGCGGGACCTGGAGAACGAGACGTCGCTGCGCCTGTCCGTCCTCCCGATGGCCTCCCGGCTCATCCGCCACCAGTTCCTTCCGGGGCTGCCCGTACAGACCTCCCAGCTGGACGATGCGCAGATCGGCGCGCTGCGCACCCATTTCGGCCAGGAACTCCAGTCGTTCATCACGCAGCGGAACGGGGACTGACATGGCCGCGATCGACGGCGGAGCGGCGTTCCTGCGGACGCTGGCGGCCGCGGAACGGCGACTGGCCGGTGTCCAGGCCCTGAGCGCCCGGCAGCGCCGGGTCCGCCGGCCCCGGATCGCCTCGGCCTCCCTCGCGGTGCTGCTCCCGGCGGTGCTGGCCCTCGCCGCCGCCACGGGCGACGGCCCCGGGGGTGTGCTCGTCGTGGCCGGCCTGACTGTGGCGGCGCTCTCGCTCGCGGCGTGGGCCGCCCTCCTGCTGAGGATCGAACGGCCCCTGAACCGGCGGTTCGCCGAGGAGGAGCACACGATGATCGAAGAGGTGAACCGGATGCGGGAGCTGTTCACCCATGTCGCCGAGCGGGACCGGTGGGAGGAACGGCTGAAGCGGTCGGTCCGTGAACGCCTCTCCCGCTTCCCCGTGGAAAGGGGGTCGTTCCGGTGATCCGGCGCCTGACCGTCCTCTTCGGCCTGGTGGCCTTCCCCGCCGCTCTGTTCACTTCGGCCGGATACGTACTGGCCACCCGGCAGCCGGGGCCGTATCAACGGGCGTTCGAGGACCAGTGGGACGCCATCGCGGCCGGGTTCGCCATCACCGCGTGCGGGGCGCTGGCCGTGGCCCACGGACTCCGGCTGTGCTTCAGCGTGCTCGGCGGTTTCCAGCCCGACAACGTACGACGGGGCACGCTGGCCCTGCTCGCCGGAGTGCTCGTCTGCGGTGTGGGGGTGCTGATGCTCTGGCGGCTGCTGGCGCCCTGAGGGGTGCGGGACGCGCTGGGAACCCGTAACTTACTCCCAAGTAAGTCCCGTCGTCGAAGGAGAAGCATGTCCCGCCAGACGCGTTCCGCCGTCCTGCTCGCCGGGCTCATGGGCGGAGCGGGGGTGCTCCACTTCGCCGTCCCGAAGGCCTTCGACGGCACGGTGCCCCGGATCCTGCCCGGTAGGCCCCGTACCTGGACCTACGTCAGCGGAGCGGTGGAACTCGCCCTGGCCGCGGGCCTCGCCCACCCCCGGACCCGGGCGCCCGCCGCCCGGGTGACGGCGGGCTTCTTCGTCGGAGTGTTTCCGGCCAATGTGCAGATGGCTGTCGACTGGCGTCACCGGCCCCGGCCGCAGCGGGCCGCGGCCTACGCCCGGCTGCCCCTCCAGCTGCCGCTGGTCCTGTGGGCGCGCGGGGTCGCCCGGGGCGCCGACAGGCCCTGAACGGGCCGTAGTCGGTGTGGTACGAGCCGGTGACCACGAAGGTGATCCACAGCAAAATGGCGTTGCTCTCTGGTGAGGAGTGATCCCGCCGTGTAGCGTCGCCGGAAGATGTCGTGGTTCGCAGTACCTGCCCGCGCCTGGCGCGGGCGTTTTGCTGTGCAGTGCCTGAGAACCAGGGCGATCACCTCCGGGTCCGCGCGGTGCGGATCCGTTTACTGCTGAGAGGTACGGGCATGGCCAGCGGAACCGTCAAGTGGTTCAACTCGGAAAAGGGCTTCGGCTTCATCGCGCAGGACGGCGGCGGTCCCGACGTCTTCGCGCACTACTCCAACATCAACTCCACCGGCTTCCGTGAGCTCCAGGAAGGCCAGGCGGTGACCTTCGACATCACCCAGGGCCAGAAGGGCCCGCAGGCGGAGAACATCACCGCCGCCTGATCCCGGGTTGACCGACCCTGGAGCCCCGGAGCGCATCGCGCTCCGGGGCTCCAGGGCGTTCCGGACGTACCGGGCGGCTAGCCCGTCGACTCCTCCGGGGTCGGATGCTCGTCGGGGTGTGCCCCCGCGTTGCGCGGAGCGTCCCGGCCGGCCCCGGCCTCGTCCAGCTCGGGTTGTCCGCCCTCGCGGGCCACCCGGTCCGGCACCGGTATGTCGAGAGCGTCCTCGCCCTCCTGGGTCTGCTGGTCGGGCATGTCCGCCGGTACGGGCGGCGGGCTGCCGGAAGCCCCGGTGTAGGCGGTGCCTTCCGGCCTGCGGTCGGTCATGAGAGCTTCCTTTCGTACGGCCCCGGTGGGAACGGGGGGAGTGGTGAGGCGCTCTGCTGGGTACCCGCTGTCCGGCGAAGCAGTCTCCCGGGGCGGTGAGGCCCCGGACACCTGGCCCGGCCTCCCTCATCACGCTACGGGAGAAGATGCGGGGCCCGCAGCGCCCGGCCATATTGGCACTGTGGCCCGCACGGTGGGTGTCGAGGAAGAACCGCTGCTGGTCGACGCGGTGAGCGGTAAGGCCCCTGTCGTCCGGACGAACGACACCAGAGGAAAGGAAGCAGTCCATGTCCACCACCGCTCTCGACGACCGCCGGATCCTGGCCATCGTCACCAACTACGGGGTCGAGCAGGACGAACTCGTCGTCCCCGTGAAGCATCTGCGCGCACACGGGGCGCAGGTCAGCGTGGCGGCGGTCTCCACCGACGGGATCCGTACCCTCGTCGGCGACCGTGATCCCGGCGAGACCGTGCGGCCCGACCTCACACTCGACGACGTCGACCCCGCCGCGTACGACCTCCTGCTGGTCCCGGGCGGCACGCTGAACGCCGACTCGCTGCGTCTGGAGGAGGCCACCACCCGGATCGTCAGCTCGTTCGCCGCGTCCGGCCGGCCGGTGGCCGCCATCTGCCACGGGCCGTGGGCGCTGATCGAGGGCGGCTACGTCCGGGGCAAGACGCTGACCTCGTACGCCTCGCTGCGGACCGACATCACCAACGCGGGCGGCACCTGGGTCGACAAGCCGGTGGTCCGCGACGACGCCGAGGGCTGGTCGCTGATCACCTCGCGCAACCCCGGCGACCTGGACGACTTCCTCGGCGAGATCGACGCCGTGCTGGACGAGACCTGAGCCGTCCTCCGAGGGGGCCCGAGCCGTGCGCTAAGGAGTGTCCCGGCCGGTCAGGGCGCCGACGGCGACGGACGTGGCCTTCGCGATCAGCGTGTTGTCGTAGTCGGCGTCCGCGTCCGTGCGGTGGGAGAGCACCGCCAGCACCAGCGGCGCCGCGCCGGGCGGCCACACCACGGCGATGTCGTTGCGCGTCCCGTACGTACTGCCCGCCCCGGTCTTGTCGCCGACGGTCCACCCCTTCGGCACCCCCGCCCGGATCAGTTCGCCGCCGGTGGTGTTGTCCCGCAGCCACCGGGTGAGCCGGGCCCGCTCGGGTTTGCCGAGGGCGTCGCCCAGGACGAAGGCCCGCAGGTCCTCGGCCAGGGCCCGGGGCGTACTGGTGTCGCGGGTGGCGCCGGGCGACCACTCGTTCAGCTCGGTCTCCCGCCGCTCCATGCGGGTCACGTCGTCCCCCAGCTCCGCGAGCACGGCCTGCAGTTTCCGGGGCCCGCCGACCGCGTCGAACAGCAGATTGCCCGCGGTGTTGTCGCTGTAGCGAACGGCGGCGTCGCACAGATCGCCCAGGCTCATCCCGGTGGCCACGTGCTTCTCGGTGACGGGGGAGTGCTCGACCAGATCCTCACGGCGGTAGGTCACGACCCGCTCCAGCCCGGCCACCTTGTACTTCCGCAGCACGGCCCCCGCCGCCAGCGCCTTGAACGTGGAGGCGTAGGCGAACCGCTCCCCGTCACGGTGGGCGACCGTGCGCCCGCTCCCGGTGTCGACGGCGTACACGCCGAGCCGTGCCGCGTACTCCTTCTCCAGCGCCGCGAAGGCGCGCCCGGCGTCCCGCGCCGCGGCCGAGGGCGATCCGGCGGCCTTCCCGGCGGGCGACGGCGAGGACGGGCCGGATTCCGTGCCGCAGGCCGCGAGCGGCACGGTCACGAGGGCGCCGCCCAGCAGTCGGAGTACGGAACGCCGGGCGTGGGGGTCGGGCAGTCGGCTCATCCCGTCATGCTAGGGCGGGCGCGGCCCCACCTGATCCGAACCGGCCACCCGCGTGCCGCGTCCCGCCCCGGCAGGTGCACGCGGGCAATAGGGCCACGCCGCACTTACCGGCCCGGGTGTCCCCGGGGTATCCAGGAAAGAGGCTGCCGACCAGAGAACCTGAAGCGGGCCGATCCGAGGAGGGCTCATGAGCGCCCCGACCGCCACTACGGCCGATCCGGACGTACTGGACGAACCTCAGGAAGACCCGACCGTTCACATTCTGTGGATCAACGCGGGGCTGAGCTGCGACGGGGACTCCGTGTCCCTCACCGCCGCCTCCCAGCCGAGCATCGAGGAACTCGCCCTCGGCGCGCTGCCCGGCCTGCCCAAGGTCGCCGTCCACTGGCCGCTCATCGACTACGAATGCGGGCCCGTCGAGGGTGCCGACAACTTCGTGGAGTGGTTCTTCAAGGCCGACCGGGGCGAACTGGAACCCTTCGTGCTGGTGGTCGAGGGATCGATCCCGAACGAGCGCATCAAGCCCGAGGGCTACTGGTGCGGCTTCGGCGACGACCCGGAGACCGGCCAGCCGATCACCACCAGCGAATGGCTCGACCGCCTCACCCCCAAGGCCCTGGCGGTCGTCGCCATCGGCACCTGCGCCACCTACGGCGGCATCCACGCGATGGCGGGCAACCCCACCGGCGCCATGGGCGTGCCGGACTATCTGGGCTGGGAGTGGAAGTCCAAGGCGGGCATCCCGATCGTCTGCATCCCCGGCTGCCCCGTGCACCCGGACAACGCCTCCGAGACCCTGCTGTACCTGCTCTACCAGGCGGCCGGCGCCGCGCCCATGATTCCGCTGGACGAGGAGCTGCGGCCGACCTGGCTGTTCGGCGCCACCGTCCACGAGGGCTGCGACCGGGCCGGCTACTACGAACAGGGCCAGTTCGCCGACGAGTACGGATCCCCGCAGTGCCTGGTCAAGCTAGGCTGCTGGGGGCCGGTCGTCAAGTGCAACGTTCCCAAGCGCGGCTGGATCAACGGCGTGGGCGGCTGCCCGAACGTCGGCGGCATCTGCATCGGCTGCACCATGCCCGGCTTCCCCGACAAGTTCATGCCGTTCATGGACGAGCCGCCCGGCGGCCATGTGTCGGCGGCGGCCAGCGGGGTGTACGGCTCCGTCATCCGGCGGCTGCGCCACTTCACGGAGAAGACGGTCGACAAGGAACCGAAGTGGCGGTCGAAGAGCGAGACGATCAAGACCGGCTACCGGCCGCCCTGGTGACCTCCCGCCGGCCACCCCGGTGAGCTCGGGCGACCCCGGCGGGCGCGACGGCCCGGACGAGCGGCACGACCAACAGGAAGGCGGCGCGGGACCATGGCGACTGCGACCGGCAAACCCGTCGTCGACGCTGACGGCCTCATGGAGATGTCGTGGGACCCGATCACGCGCATCGTCGGCAGCCTCGGCATCCACACCAAGATCGACTTCGCCGCGAAGCGGGTCGCGGAGTGCTACAGCACCTCGTCCATCTTCCGCGGCTACAGCGTCTTCATGAAGGGCAAGGACCCGCGCGACGCGCACTTCATCACCAGCCGCATCTGCGGCATCTGCGGCGACAACCACGCCACCTGCTCGGTCTACGCCCAGAACATGGCGTACGGAGTCGCGCCCCCGCACCTCGGCGAGTGGATCATCAACCTCGGCGAGGCCGCCGAGTACATGTTCGACCACAACATCTTCCAGGAGAACCTGGTCGGCGTGGACTACTGCGAGCGCATGGTCCGCGAGACCAACCCCGGGGTCCTGGAACTCGCCGAACGCACCGAGGCCCCGCACGCAGCCGACCACGGCTACCGCACCATCGCCGACATCATGCGGTCGCTGAACCCGCTGGAGGGCGAGTTCTACCGCGAGGCCCTCCAGGTCAGCCGCTACACCCGCGAGATGTTCTGCCTGATGGAGGGCCGCCATGTGCACCCCTCCACGCTCTACCCCGGCGGCGTCGGCACGGTCGCCACGATCCAGCTCTTCACCGACTACCTCACCCGCCTCACCCGCTACGTGGAGTTCATGAAGCGGGTCGTCCCGCTCCACGACGACCTCTTCGACTTCTTCTACGAGGCGCTGCCCGGCTACGAGGAGGTCGGCCGCCGGCGCGTCCTGCTCGGCTGCTGGGGTGCGCTGAACGACCCGCAGTACTGCGACTTCACCTACGCCAACATGGAGGACTGGGGCCGCAGGATGTTCGTCACCCCGGGCGTCGTCGTGGACGGCAAGCTCGTCACCAACAGCCTCCTCGACATCAACCTCGGCATCCGCATCCTGCTCGGCAGCTCCTACTACGAGGACTGGGCGGGCATGGGGAAGTTCGTCGAACGCGACCCGCTCGGCAACGAACTGGACGAACGCCACCCCTGGAACCAGCACACCATCCCGGCCCCGCAGAAACGGGACTTCGACGACAAGTACAGCTGGGTCATGTCGCCCCGCTGGTTCGACGGCACCGACCACCTCGCCCTGGACACCGGCGGCGGCCCCATCGCCCGGCTCTGGTCCACGGCCCTGTCCGGACTCGTCGACATCGGCTACATCAAGGCCACCGGACACAGCGTGCAGATCAACCTCCCGCGCACCATGACCAAGCCGGAAATGGCGCTGGAGTGGACGATCCCGCAGTGGTCCAACGCCATCGAACGCAACCGGGCCCGCACCTACTTCCAGGCGTACGCGGCCGCCGCCGCCCTCCACTTCGCCGAACAGGCGATGGAGGAGGTCCGCGCCGGACACACCCAGACCTGGGAGCAGTTCGACGTCCCCGACGAGTCCATCGGCTGCGGCTTCACCGAGGCGGTCCGCGGCGTCCTCTCCCACCACATGGTCATCCGGGACGGGAAGATCGCCAACTACCACCCCTACCCGCCGACCCCGTGGAACGGCAGCGTCCGCGACAGCTACGGCACCCCGGGACCGTACGAGGACGCCGTCCAGAACACCCCCATCTTCGAGGAGAACCCGCCCGAGAACTTCAAGGGCATCGACATCATGCGGGCCGTCCGCAGCTTCGACCCGTGCCTGCCGTGCGGTGTGCACATGTACGTCGGCGGCGGCCGCACCATCGAGCAGACCCATATGCCGACCGGCCTGAGCGGACTGGCGGGCGGCTGACGAGAGGGGCCCACGATGGCGGGAGCCGACCCCGGTGCACGCATCGGCGAACTGCTGGACCGACTGGAGAGCGAGGCCGGACCGGGGGCCCGGGAGACCGCCGACGAACTGGTGCGCAGCGTCGTGGAGTTCTACGGAGAAGGCCTCGCCCGCACCGTACGGCTGCTGCGCTCCGCACCGGCCGGGGCCGACCCCCTCTCCGTGCTCACCGCCGACGAACTCGTCGGCGACCTGCTGATCCTGCACGACCTGCACCCCGAGGACACCATGACCCGGGTCGGCCGGGCCCTCGACAAGGTCCGCCCCTACCTCGGCTCCCACGCCGGCGACGTGGACGTCGCCGGCCTCGACACCGAGGCCCCCGAGGGCCCCACACTCCGGCTGAGACTGCGCGGCAGCTGCGACGGCTGCCCGTCCTCCACCCAGACCGTGCGCTGGACCATCGAGGAAGCCGTCGCCCGCCTCGCCCCCGAGATCGCACACATCGAGGTCGAAGGCGTCACCGAGGCCGCGCCCGCCGAACCGCCCCTGCTCCAGATCCAGCCCCGCCCGCCCGACGACGCCCCGACCGGAGCGCCCGAGCCGCCACGGAACGACGTACCGGCCGAACCGCCCCGCTGGCACACCCTCGCCGCACCGGCCCTCCCCGCCCGGGACCGCACCACCCGCGTCGCCGACATCGACGGCAACGAACTCCTCCTCGTCCGGCTCCCCGGCAACCTGTACGCCTACCGCGACCGCTGCCCCGGCTGCGGCGCCGACCTGCGCACCGCCCCCCTCGACGGGGAGTTCCTCAGCTGCGCCGGGTGCGCCGCCCGGTTCGACGTACGGCACGCGGGGCGCGGCGAGCACACGCACCTGGAACCGCTGCCGCTCCTGGAGGAGGACGGGGCCGTCCGGATCGCGCTGCCCGAACTGCTGGGAGCCGGGTCGTGAGCGCCAACGTGCTGGCCCAGTTCACCCGCCGGCCTCCGCCGCCGGGGGAGCGGTGCGAACTGTGCGGCGAGCCGCTGCCCGACGAGCACCGCCACCTCGTCGACACCACCCGCCGCTCCCTCAAATGCTCCTGCCCGCCCTGCCATCTGCTCTTCACCCGCCCCGGCGCGGGACAGGGCCGCTTCCGGGCGGTCCCCGACCGCTACCTCACCGACCCCGGCTTCCTCCTCGACGACGATGGCTGGAACCGGCTCCAGATCCCCGTCGGGCTCGCCTTCTTCTTCCGCAACTCCGCGCTCGACCGCTTCGCCGCCTTCTACCCGAGCCCGGCCGGAGCCACCGAGAGCGAACTCGACCCCGCCACCTGGGAGGCCGTCATCGGCTCCACCCGGCTCGCCGGGCTCCTGGAGGACGACGTCGAGGCGCTGCTGCTGCACGCCGAACGCGACCGGCCCGCCACCTGCACCCTCGTCCCCATCGACGTCTGCTACGAACTCGTCGGTCGGATGCGGCTCCACTGGAAGGGCTTCGACGGCGGATCCGAGGCCCGCGCGGCCCTCGCGGAGTTCTTCGACCGGGTCGCCTCCCGCGCCCGGCCGCTGCCGGCGGAAGCCGAGGCCACAAGCCCGGGGCACTCCGGAGGCGCCCCGTGACCGACCTCGACTTCCACTGCACCGGCGTCAGGCCCGAGCCCTTCGGCGCGAGCCCCACGCTCCTGTTCGACCTGCGCATCGAGGAACGGGACCACCTGCCCGTGCACGCCGTGGCCCTGCGGTGCCAGATCCGCATCGAACCCGCCAAGCGCACCTACGACCCGGACGAGGTCGACATGCTGGGCGATCTGTTCGGCGAACCCAGCCGCTGGAGCAGCACCCTCAAACCGCTCCAGTTCGCCCACGCCTCCCTCACCGTGCCCGCCTTCACCGGCACCACCCACGTCGACCTCCCGGTGCCCTGCACCTACGACACCGAGGTCGCCTCCGCCTCCTACTTCCGGGCCCTGGCACGCGGCGAGGTGCCGCTGCTGATGCTCTTCTCCGGCACGGTCTTCACCGGCCGCAGCAGCTTCCGCGCCGAGCCGATCCCCTGGCACAAGGAGGCGTCCTGCCTGATGCCGGTGGCCGTCTGGCAGGAGCTGATCGAGGCCTACTTCCCCAACACGGGCTGGCTGCGCCTGCGCAAGGACTGCCTGGAGGACCTGCGCCGCTACCGGTCCGCGCGCGCTCTCCCGTCGTGGGAACGCGTCTTCGACGAGCTGCTGGCCACTTCGGAAGCCGCAGCCGAAGCCGCAGAAGCGAAGGGGGCTGAGTGAGATGACCGCTCCGAACCCCGCCCCGGACCTCGCGGCCTCCCTCGACGACGCGCTCGACCAGGCCCGCACGGTCGCCGACGCCGTCCTCTTCGAGGGCTACGTCCTCTACCCGTACCGCGCCTCCTCCGCCAAGAACCGGATGCGCTGGCAGTTCGGCGTCCTGGTGCCGCCCGCCCGCACCGCCGACGGCGGCGAACACGCGGAGCAGCGCACCGACATCCTCCTGGAACCCCGCTCCGGCGACCGGCTCCACGCCGAACTGCGCTTCCTGCACGTACGACGGCGGACCGTCGAACGCCTCGAACCCGACGGCTCCTACACCGAGGTACCCGAACTGGAGCTGCCCGACCGGGTCCTGGTCCCCTGGGACGAGGGCCACGAGGAACGCGTCCGGCTCCACGCACCCCTCGCCGAACTCACCGGCGAGCAGGCCCACACCCGTACCGTCACCTTCGACCTGCCGCCCGGCACCGAACACGAACCGGTGCTCGACGAGGAGGGCCGCACGCTGGGCCGACTGGTACGCCGGCGCGGCCGCCTCTCCGGCGAGATCCGCCCGTACGTCGAACAACTCCCCGGCCCCTACCGGCTCTCCCGCCTCACCGTCACCGTCCACAACACCGTCGACGCGCCCCCGCCTGCCCACGGCGGCAGCCGCGACGACGCTCTCCCGCACAGCATGATCGGCGCGCATCTGCTCCTCGCGGTGGAGGGCGGCCGCTTCCTGTCGATGACCGACCCGCCCGAATGGGCCCGCCCCGCCGTCGCGGAGCTGCGCAACGAGAACACCTGGCCCGTCCTCGCCGGGCCGGCCGGCCGGGAGGACGTCGTGCTCTCCTCGCCGATCATCCTGGAGGACCACCCCGCCCTCGCCGACGAGAGCCCCGGCCCCCTCTACGACGCCACCGAGATCGACGAGATCCTCTCGCTGCGCACCGCCGCCCTCACCGAGCACGAGAAGCGTGAGGCACGCGGCACCGACGCCCGCGCCGCCGAGGTCATCGACCTGGTCGACACCATGCCCGAAGCGGTACGGGAACGGCTGCACGGAGCGATCCGGGGGCTGCGCGAGGTCACGGGGGAGGAGCCCGCAGCGCCCGCCGCCGGACTCAGCCTCCCCGAAGGCTCCGGGCACCCCTGGTGGGACCCGCAGCAGGACCCCGAGGCGGCCGACACCCCCTCCACCGTCTCCGTCGACGGCGAGGCCGTCGGCGAGGGAAGCCGCGTCCTCCTCGCCCCCGGCTCCCGTCGCACGGACGCCCAGGACGCGTTCCTGCGGGGCTGCCGGGCCACCGTCGAAGCCGTGGTCGCGGACCTGGACGGCGAGGTGCACCTCGCCGTCGTCCTGGACGACGACCCGGGCAACGACATCCGCCGCCAGCAGGGCCGGTTCCTCTACTTCAAGCCCGACGAGGTGACCCCACTGCGGGAGGAGGAGCCATGACCGGTACGGAGACGCCCGCGCGCACGCTCGTCGCCGGGGTCGGCAACATCTTCCTCACGGACGACGGCTTCGGCGTCGAGACGGTCCGGCGGCTCGGCCGCCTGGACCCGTCCCGGCTGCCGCCCGGCACCGAGCTGATGGACGCCGGAATCCGGGGTGTCCACCTCGCGTACAAGCTGCTGGAGGGCTACCGGACCCTCGTCCTCGTCGACACCGTCGGCCGGGGAGGCCCGCCCGGCACGCTCTACACCATCGACGTCGGATCCCGGCCGCCGGACGCCCGCCCCGCACCCGGCCCGCTCGACACCCACGCCATGGACCCCGCCACCGTCCTCGGCCTGCTGCACGACCTGCACGCCGGAGCGGGCGGCACCCTTCCCGACGAGGTGTACGTCGTGGGCTGCGAACCCCTGGACACCGCGGACGGTATGGGACTCAGCGACCCCGTCGAAGCGGCGGTGGAGCCGGCGGTGGGTCTGGTGCTCGACCTGCTGGCACGCCGCGCCACCGCCGTACCGGATTCCGTACCGCAGAAGAACTGAGAACCACGACAGAACTGAGAACCACGACGTTGGAGGCACAGGATGCACTGGATGTGGATCGGCGTCGCCGCGGGCCTCGCGGCCCTCTACGGAGTCGTCAGGAACCTGCCCGACGCCCGGCGTTACCTGCGCATGCGCCGGATGTAATCCCCGTGACCGGAGCCGTGACCGGGGTCGTGACCGGAGTCCCGTCCGGAGTGGTGCGGAGGCCCGTCCCCGCCCCCGACGTCCTCCAGTTGCACATAGCGCTCGAGGAAGAGATGGAGGGTGCTGTGCAGTTCTCCCAGCCGGACGAACCACAGGGCGAGATTCATGGCGCCCTGCGGAGTGATCGCGTATACCCGACGCGCGGGACCCGAGGCGGAGGCACACCACCGCGAGGTGACCTCACCGCACTTCTCCATCCCCCGCAGCAGCCGGTACACATGCGCCGACTCGGCCTCCTCCCAGCCGAACGCGCCCAGCCGCTGCACCAGCTCGTAGCCATGACCCCGACGTTCGGCCAGGAGCAGAAGCAGGACCGGGGTGAGCAGCGCCCGCCGTTCGACCTCGTGACCAGCCATGGTTCTTTCAGGGTAGCGAGGGGGTGAGCACCGTGCATGAGCTGTCCATCGCCATGGCCGTCGTCGACCAGGTGGAGAGCGCGGTCCACGAGCAGGACGCCGGGGACGCGCGCGTCCGGTCGCTGACGCTCCGCGTCGGCGAACTGTCCGGTGTGGTGCCCGAGGCGCTCGACTTCTCCTTCGGGGTGGCGGCCGAGGGCACTGCCCTGGCGGACGCGCGGCTGCTGATCGAAACTGTAGAGGGACGGGCCCGCTGCGAGGGCTGCGGGCGGGACACCGCGACCGGGATGCCCCCGGACCTGTGGTGCGGCGTCTGCTCACGGGCGATGAGCCTGACCGGCGGGCGCGAACTGGAGATCGCCCGGGTCGTCCTGGACGAACCGGGCGGCCGATACGGGGACGACGTACCGGAGGCGAGCCATGTGCCGCACCGTTGACCTGCATCAGGCCGTGCTGGCGAAGAACGACACCAACGCCGTGGAGCTGCGCCGCACCCTCGACGAGCGGGGCACCGCGGCCGTCAATCTCCTGTCGAGCCCCGGCAGCGGCAAGACCGCCCTGCTGGAAGCGCTCCTCACCAGGGCCGTCGCGGGCGGCACCCCGGCCGCCGCCGTCACCGCCGACCTGGCCACCGAGAACGACGCGACCCGCCTGGCCCGCTCGGGAGCCCCCGTACGGCAGATCCTCACCGACGGGCTCTGCCACCTGGAGGCCGGGATGCTGTGGGGCAAGCTGGACGGCTGGCTGCCCGAGGCAACCCGGCTGCTGTTCGTCGAGAACGTCGGCAATCTCGTCTGCCCCGCCTCCTACGACCTCGGCGAGACCCTGCGCATCGCGCTCGCCTCGGTGACCGAGGGGGAGGACAAGCCGGTGAAGTACCCGGCGGCCTTCGGGCTCGCGCACCTGGTCGTGATCACCAAGACGGACCTGGCCGACGCGGTGGAGTTCGGGCGCGAGGCCTTCCTCGCGGGCGTCCAGCAGGTCAACCCGGGCGTGCCCGTGATCGAGACATCGGCCCGCACGGGCGAGGGCGTCGACGACCTGCTCGCCCACGTCCTGCGCGCGGCGGACGGCCTGGAGACGCACACGCCGGTCCTCGCGCGGCAGCACGAGAAGCACCTGCACCACCACGGTGGTGAGGCAGACGCCAAACACGAGCACCCGCACGACCGGGCGGCCGCGCACCTACCGGCGGGAAGCCCGCGATGACGCCCCGGAAGCCCCCGCCCGCGACGGCCCCGCAACCGGCACCGGAGGCGTCACGGGAACCGCGACGGGTCCGCCGCCACCTCACCGTGCGCGGCGCGGTCCAGGGCGTGGGCTTCCGCCCGTTCGTCTACACCCTCGCCGAGGAACACGGCCTCACCGGCTGGGTCACCAACGACGCCGACGGCGTCCACACCGAGGTCGAGGGCCCGGCGGCCGACGTGGCCGCCTTCACCGACGCCATCGGGACCCGTGCACCGCCGCTCGCCCTCGTCGAGTCCGTCGAGCCGCACCCCGTGCCCGTCCTGAACGACGGCTCGGGCTTCACCATCCGGCCCTCCGCCTCCGGCCCCGGACGCACCCTGATCCCGCCGGACACGGCGACCTGCGACGCCTGCCTGGCCGAACTCGCCGACCCGGCCGACCGGCGGTACCGCCACCCGTTCATCACCTGCACGCACTGCGGCCCCCGGTTCACCGTGGTCACCGGTCTGCCCTACGACCGCCCCCTGACCACCATGGCCGGCTTCCCGATGTGCGCGGACTGCGCCCAGGAGTACGCCGACCCCGCCGACCGCCGCTTCCACGCCCAGCCGATCGCCTGCCCGCACTGCGGCCCCCGCCTCACCCTGTGCCGCGGCCCCGACGACCCCGGCGCCCTGCGTGACGCCGAAGCGCTCGCCGAGGCCCGCAGACTGCTCGCCGACGGGGCCGTGCTCGCCGTGAAGGGGCTCGGCGGCTACCACCTGGCCTGCGACGCGGCCGACCCCACCGCCGTACGGACCCTGCGCAAGCGCAAGAACCGGGGCGACAAGCCGTTCGCCGTGCTGGCCGACTCCCTGGCCACCGTCGAAGCCCTCGCCCACGTCGATGACGCCGAACGCGCCCTCCTCACCGGCCCCCGCAAACCCGTCGTCCTGCTGCGTCGCCGCACCCGCTCCACATCGGGCGATGTCGCGCCCGGCGTCGCCCCCGGCAGCCCCGACCTCGGCGTGATGCTCCCGTACACCCCGCTGCACCGCCTGCTCCTCGGCCTGCCCGGCGACCCGCCAGGACCACCCGTCCTGGTCATGACCAGCGGGAACCGCTCCGGCGAACCGATCGTCACCGACGACACCGAGGCCCTGACCCGGCTCGACGGACTGGCCGACGCCTGGCTCGGGCACGACCGGCCCATCCATGTGCCCTGCGACGACTCCGTGGTCCGGATCTGCGCCGGGGCCGAACTCCCGGTCCGCCGCTCGCGCGGCTACGCCCCGCTGCCGCTGGCCCTGCCGCTGCCCGTCGTTCCGGCCCTCGCGGTCGGCGGCGATCTGAAGAACACCTTCTGCGCCGCCGACGACCGCTACGCCTGGCTCTCCGCGCACGTCGGGGACATGGACGACCTCTCCACCCTCACCGCGTTCGAGCGCGCCACCGGGCACCTCACCGGCCTGACCGCCGTCACCCCGCGCCTGCTGATCGCCGACCGCCACCCCGGCTACCGGTCCACCCAGTGGGCCCGCCGCGCCGCCGAGGCCCGCGGCCTCCCGCTGCGCCAGGTCCAGCACCACCACGCCCATGTCGCCTCGACCATGGCCGAGCACGGACTCGACGGCACCGCCCCGGTCATCGGCATCGCCTTCGACGGCACCGGATACGGAGACGACGGCGCGGTCTGGGGCGGCGAGATCCTCATCGCGGACTACGACGGCTTCGAACGCTTCGCCCACCTCCGCTACGTCCCGCTGCCCGGCGGCGACGCCGCCGTCCGCAACCCGTACCGGATGGCGCTGTCCCATCTGCGCGCCGCCGGACTGCCGTGGACGGACGCCCTGCCCTGCACCGCCATCGCGCCACCCGGCGAACGACGCCTGCTGGAGCGGCAGTTGGAGCGCGGGCTGAACTGCGTTCCCACCTCCAGCATGGGCCGGCTCTTCGACGCGGTGTCCTCGCTCGCCGGTGTCTGCCACCGCGTGGAGTACGAGGCCGAGGCCGCGATGCGCCTGGAGAACGCCGCCCTGACCGGCGCGGAAGCGGGCGCGGGCGGCGACGACGGGCGGGAGTCCGCGTACGGGTTCATCCTGGGAGCAGAGCCGGACGGGCCGGCGGCCCCCCTGATCGCCGACCCGCGACCGGTCCTCGCCGCCGCCGCGGCGGACGTCCTCGCGGGCGCACCGGCCACCGCCGTGGCCCGCCGCTTCCACCGCGCGGTGACCGTCCTCGTACGGGAGGTGTGCGCGGCGGCCCGGCAGCGTACGGGCATCGCCACCGTGGCCCTGACCGGAGGTGTCTTCTGCAACGCCCTGCTCACCGAAGGCTGTTGTACGGGACTGGAGGCGGACGGCTTCACCGTCCTGCGGCACCGCAAGGTGCCCCCCAACGACGGCGGACTCGCCCTCGGACAACTGATCGTCGCCGCCCGGACGAAGGAGTGAGGGAGGAGAGCGCCATGTGTCTGGCCGTACCCGGCCGAGTGCTGGAGATCGAGGAACGCGACGCCACGCGAATGGCCAAGGTCGACTTCGGCGGCGTCGTCAAGGACGTGTGCCTGGAGTACGTCCCCGACATGCAGGTCGGCGACTACGCGATCGTGCACGTCGGATTCGCCCTGCAACGGCTCGACGAGGAATCGGCGCGCCAGACCCTGGAACTCTTCGAGAACCTCGGCGTACTGGAGGAGGAGTTCGGCGACCACTGGGGCAAGGCCGCCAAGGACGCGGGCGCGGAGCGCCCGGCAGGGACCGAACTCCCCGCCGACGGGAGTGAGAAGGAGGCACGGTCATGAAGTATCTCGACGAGTTCAGCGACCCGGTCCTCGCGAAACGGCTCTTCGACGACATCCGGGCTCTCACCACGAAACCCTGGTCCCTCATGGAGGTCTGCGGCGGCCAGACGCACTCGATCATCCGCCACGGCATCGACCAGCTGCTCCCCGACGAGATCCGGCTGATCCACGGCCCGGGCTGTCCCGTCTGCGTCACGCCGCTGGAGATCATCGACAAGGCCCTGGAGATCGCCTCCCGGCCCGACGTGATCTTCTGCTCGTTCGGCGACATGCTCCGCGTCCCGGGCAGCGGCCGCGACCTGTTCCAGGTCAAGAGCGAGGGCGCGGACGTCCGCGTCGTCTACTCGCCGCTCGACGCTTTGCGCATCGCCCAGGAGAACCCGGACAAGCAGGTCGTCTTCTTCGGCATCGGCTTCGAGACCACCGCCCCGCCCAACGCGATGACGGTCTACCAGGCGAAGAAGCTGGGCATCGCCAACTTCAGCCTGCTGGTCTCCCACGTACGGGTGCCCCCGGCGATCGATGCCATCATGAACTCGCCGGACTGCCAGGTCCAGGCGTTCCTCGCCGCCGGGCACGTCTGCACGGTCATGGGCACCAAGGAGTACCCGGCGCTCGCCGCCGAGCACGAGGTCCCCATCGTCGTCACCGGATTCGAACCCCTCGACATCCTCGAAGGCATCCGCCGCGCCGTACGGCAGCTGGAGGCGGGCGAGCACACCGTCGAGAACGCCTATCCGCGCGCGGTCAACGAGCAGGGCAGCCCGGCCGCCCAGAAGATGCTGGCCGACGTCTTCGAGGTCACCGACCGGTCCTGGCGCGGCATCGGGATGATCCCGCAGAGCGGCTGGCGGCTGTCGCCCAAGTACCGCGAGTACGACGCCGAGCACCGCTTCTCCGTCACCGGCATCGAGACCGAGGAGTCCACGGTCTGCCGCAGCGGCGAGGTCCTCCAGGGCCTGATCAAGCCGCACGAGTGCGCCGCGTTCGGCAAGGAGTGCACCCCGCGCAACCCGCTCGGCGCGACGATGGTCTCCAGCGAGGGCGCGTGCGCCGCGTACTACCTCTACCGGCGGCTCGAAGCCCCGAAGGAGGCCTCCAAGGCCGCGACGAAGGAGGCGAGTTCCGTTGGCTGACATCGCCCCGGCCCCCGCCGACTTCTCCGGCTGGACCTGCCCCGCCCCGCTGCGCGACCACGAACGCATCGTGATGGGCCACGGCGGCGGCGGAACGCTCTCCGCCGAACTGGTCGAGCACCTCTTCGCCCCGGCCTTCGGCAGCGACATCCTCGCCGAACTCGGCGACTCCGCCCACCTGACGATGGGCGGCGCCCGGCTCGCCTTCTCCACCGACTCCTTCGTCGTCCGGCCGCTGTTCTTCCCCGGCGGCAGCATCGGCGACCTCGCCGTGAACGGCACGGTCAACGACCTGGCGATGGCGGGCGCCGAGCCCGCCTACCTCTCCTGCGGCTTCATCCTGGAGGAGGGCATCGAACTGTCGGTGGTGGGGCGGGTGGCGCAGGCACTCGGCGACGCGGCCCGCACGGCGGGCGTGACCGTCGCGACCGGAGACACCAAGGTCGTCGACGCCGGACACGGCGACGGGATCTTCATCAACACCGCCGGGATCGGGCTGGTCCCCGACGGCGTCGACATCCGCCCCCAGCGCGCCGCCGCCGGTGACGCGGTCCTGGTCAGCGGGCAGATCGGCGTCCACGGCGTCGCCATCATGAGCGTGCGCGAAGGGCTGGAGTTCGGCGTCGAGATCCAGAGCGACACCGCGTCGCTGGCCGGCCTGGTCGCCGACATGCTCGCCGCCTGCCGCGACCTCCACGTCCTGCGCGACCCGACCCGGGGCGGCCTGGCCACCTCCCTCAACGAGATCGCCGGAGCCGCCGGCATCGGCATCACCCTCGACGAAGGCTCCCTCCCGGTACCCGAGACCGTCGCCAACGCCTGCTCCTTCCTCGGCCTCGACCCCCTGTACGTCGCCAACGAGGGCAAGCTCGTCGCCTTCGTGCCCCCGGACCACGCCGACGCGGTCCTGGAAGCGATGCGCGCCCACCCGCTGGGCAAGGAGTCGGTACGGATCGGGACCTGCGTCGCGGAGCATCCGGGCATGGTGGTGGCGGCCACGGGCCTGGGCGGCACCCGGGTGGTGGACATGCCGCTGGGCGAGCAGCTGCCGCGTATCTGCTGAGAGGCGAACCGCTCGTCAGGACCCGCGCGCCTCGAAGGCCCCCCACCGGTGCGCATAGCCTTCGCGCAGCGGCCCGCCGACCACCTCCAGCACCTCGGTCGCCGCAGCGGCCAACGGCACCGGATCGGCCCGCTCCGCCACGGCCAGGTGCCCGTCCAGCAGGGCGTTCCCCAGCCCGGGATCCGCGGCCAGGAGCCGCCGCGGCAGCCACTTGCCGATCCCCGTCCAGGCGCCGCGGTGGGCGGTGACGAGTTCGGCGGCCTCCCGCAGGACGTGGTCGGCGACGACGAGCTGCTCATGGCGGCTCGTCGGCGGTGTGTCGACCAGGTCGTCCAGGTAGCAGGTCAGCACATAGCGGCCGTGGCGCCACTGGTCCACCGTCAGCGGCGGTGGTCCCAGAGCGACGATCTCCTCGGCCAGCCGACGTGTGTCGGCCGCATGCCCCGACGGGTCGGTCAGGGTCACCCCCTGGGCGTAGACGAAGACGACGGTCGCCCGCCGCCGGGCACGGTCCCACGCGAAGAACCCGGGCACGTCCCCCACGGCGTTGAGGAAGAGCTCCGCCTGGCGGCCCTCGTGGCGCACCACGCGGCGGCCGCTTCCGGCGGAGTCCGGCAGGAGCACACCGATGTCGAGGTCACTGCTCGCCGTGGCCCGGCCCTGGGCGGCCGACCCGCCGAGAACGGCCCCGAGAGCCTCGGGGTACAGCTCGCGCACCAGGCGAACGGCCTGGGCCGACGCGGTTTCGGGATCACTCATGGGCCTGCATGGTGCCAGGCCGCCGGGGCGGACGCCACGGCGGTCAGTCCAGCGTCTGGGTCAGCTCACCGCGCGTCGCCGTGTGCACGACCCGGGCGCGCGCCCCGTTGACGAGCGGCAGGTACGGCGGCACATGGCCGCACTCGACGTCGGCGACGATCGGCACGTCCAGCGGTCCGAGCGCGTCCAGCACGGCCTGGTGCTGGGTGAGCGAGGCGGTGTCCGGGGCCGAAGTCCGGCCCACGAGTACGGCGTTGGCCGCGTCGAAGAAGCCGGCCAGCCGCATCCCGTGCAGATAGCGGCAGATGGCGAACGCGTCGTCGCCGGCGGCCTCCACGTACACGAGAAGCCCCTCCGGGGCGTGCGTGCGGGCGAACGTCGAGGTGTCGAGGTACGGCGTACCGGTGAGGTTGCACAGCATCTCGACGCAGCCCCCGATCAGCCGCCCCTCGACGTCCACGTCGCCGCCGCCGTCCAGCCGGGTCCACCGGCCCGGGAGGTCGAGCGTGAGCGTACGGGCGTCGGGGTGCTCCGCCCAGTCGTCCCAGCCCGAGGACCGGTGCCGTTCCGGCGGGATCTGGGTGAACCGGTGCCCCGGCGGGGCGGCGACGACGTCGAACCAGGACACCAGACCCTTTGGCACCCGGTACGGGGTGTCCATGAGGTTGTTCCCGTGCACCGTCGCCACCCCCGTGAGCAGGGTCAGCGGTGTCATCACGGTCGACAGGTCCGAGTAGCCCACCACCCAGGTCGGCTCCGCCGCCCGCACCGCTTCCCAGTCGATCAGCGGCAGCAGGTCGATGGCGGTCTCCCCGCCCCACGGCGGCACCACGGCTCTGATGCCGGGGTCCGTGAGCATCGCCGTCAACTCGGCCGCCCGGTCGGCCGCGGGCGCGCTGATGTGCCCGGAGCCGTCCATGCACCGGCCGGTCACGACCTCGTACCCGCGCGCCTCCACATCGCGCACCGCCACGGCGAGCCGCTCGCGCAGCTCCTCGGGCACTCCACTCGAAGGGGAGGTGACCCCGATGCGGTCACCGGGACGAAGGGGGCGCGGATATCGAACGGGCATGCGGTGGATTCTGGCACAACGCGCCTGTGCCGGGTCAGCGCATTCCGCTGGGCCGCGTGGGCAGTTCGGCGTGGCGGACGGTGAAGCCGCCCCGGGTGGCCGGAGCGAAGGGCGCGGGCGCCATACAGGTCCCCACCTTCGGGGCGGTGACGTTCCCCTGCTCGTCGGTCTCCTCGGGGTCGACGTTCGCCACGCCCCACGAGAACCCGAGCCGGTCCGGCTCGCCCGCGCGTCCCTCGCCGACGCTGAAGCCCAGCCGCTCGCCGACGGGCCCCACGTCGGACCGGGTGACGACGGCGGTGAGCGTCGCCGTGCCGCCGCCGGTGACCAGGCAGTCCACCCGGGCCTTCGCCGTGGCGATCTGCCCCGTGGCGGCGACGACGTGCCGGAAGCTCACCGTGCCCCGTGCGTCGGTGGGCAGCCCCTGGGGCAACCCGGGAAGCGGCCGGGAGTAGGGCGCCGCATCGGCGTCGATCGTGAAGCGGATGTCGTCGTCGGGGCTGAACGCATAGTGGATCCGTGCCGATCCGTGGACGCTCGCGGTCGTGGCCGGCTTGGCGGCGGGGGCGTCGTCGGCGGGTGCCGCGCCCGTCGCGGCGGTCGCGGTGAGAGCCGTCAGCGCGGCGATGCCGAGTGCTGCGAGGGAGGTGACGCGCATGGTGAACTCCTTGTTCCGGGGTGCTTGCTGCGAGGTGGTGCTACGGGCGTTTGCCGTGGTCACCAGCTTGGTCCCGGCACCCCGTCGGATCCATCGGCCGTTCGGCAGACGCGCGGGTGCGGTGTCGTCGGCTCCTCTGCCGAACGGCGGAGGACCGGGGTGTGCGCCGTCGTACACCGGCCGTGTGATCGACGCCGTCTCGAACTGGTGCCCATGGAAGGTTAGGCTGGCCTAAGTCAATTCGGTTCTCTCGTCCCCGCGGGCGAGGCGCTCAGGCCGACCACGCGTACGAAGGGGCAGTGTCCATGACGATCCACCGAGCCGTCGTCGCCCGAGTGCAGCCGCTCACCGCGAGCATGACCCGCGTCACCCTGCACGGTGAAGGGCTGGCGGGCTTCCGGACCACCGGGGTCGGTGACGAGTACGTGCGGATCTTCCTTCCGCACGGCCCGGACCGCACCGCCGTGTCCCTGCCCCGGACCACCGAGCAGGGCGGGTGGGAGACCCCCGAGGGGCAGCCCGTCGCGCCGATGCGCACGTACACGATCCGCGCGGTCCGTCCGGAGGCCGGCGAGCTCGACATCGACTTCGTGCTGCACGAGGGCGGCATCGCGTCCGGCTGGGCCGCCGAGGCGCGGCCCGGGGACGTCGTGGGCGTCAACGACCCCACCGGGCTCTACAGCCCCCCGGCCGATCTCACCTGGCAGGTGCTGGTCGCCGACCAGACCGGTCTGCCCGCCGCCGCCCGGCTGCTGGAGAACACCCCGGACCACATCAGGACCCGGGTGGTACTGGAGGCGCCCGACCCCTCGGCCGTCCTCCCGCTGCGGGAACCGGCCGACTCCAAGGTGACCTGGACCTACGGCGGAAACGGCCACGGCCCGAGCCGGCTGGCCGATCTGGTGGCCGCCGCCGTCCCGCCCGGCACGGATCTCGCGGGCGGGTACGTATGGGTCGCGGGGGAGACCAACGCCCTGCGTTCGGTGCGCCGTTACCTCCGGCGCGAGCTGGGGCTCCCGGCGGATCGCTTCAAGGTCGTCGGCTACTGGATACCGAACTCCGACACCTGGTCCGAGCGGTACGAGGCGCTGCCCGACGCCGTGCGCTCCGAGCTGGAGGCCCTCTGGGACGACCCGGCGGCCGGCGACTCCGAGGACCTCACCATCCGTTACGAGGCCCGCCTGAGCGATCTCGGGCTCTGACCGGGCCCCGACCGGGCTCCTCAGCCGCCGCGATCTTAGGTAAGGTCAGCCTTACTTCGCGGGGGGTTCCGCTTCGCCCGACCAGTCAACCGGCCTGTGCGACAGGTCGGTTGGCCGTGCGTCGCGCCACTGCGATGACAGTGGACGCGACGGAAGGCTGCACCATGCGGTTGGTTATGTTCGGCTCTCGGCCCCGGGGGCTTCGCGCGCCGCGGGTGTTACGGCACGGCCCTCGGCCCGTCCGGACGGGCGGGACGCCGACGTGACCGCCCCGCCCACCGCCGTCGGCCGCCGGTCCGCCGCACGGAAGCCACAGCCGGAACCCACCGTCGCCCGGTCCGCCCTGCGCGGCGGCGGACTCCTCGTCCTCACCGGAGTGCTCCTGCTCCTCGTCGTGCTGAGCACCTGGATCGGCACGAAGGACACCACCCTCGGCCAGGTGTGGACCGCCCTCTGGAACGACGACGGCTCCTACACCACCGACGTCGTCCGCCAACTCCGCTTGCCGCGCACGCTCGTCGGTCTGATGACCGGCGCGGCCCTCGGCGTGGCGGGAGCGGTCATGCAGGCCGTCACCCGTAACCCCCTGGCCGACCCGGGGCTGCTCGGCGTCAACGCGGGCGCCTCGGCGGCGGTGGTCTTCGGTATCGGCGTCGTCGGCCTGGCCGGCTTCGGGTCGCTGGTCTGGTTCTCCTTCGTCGGCGCGGCGCTCACCACGGTCGTCGTGTACGTGCTCGGAGCCTCCGGAAGGGCCGGGCCCACGCCCGTACGCCTCGCGCTGGCCGGGGCCGCGGTGAGCGCGAGCCTGAGCGGCGTCATCGCCGGACTCACCGTTTTCGACTCCGCGACCTACGACTACCTGCGGTTCTGGATGGTCGGCTCGCTCGCCGGACGGGAGCCCGAACTCGTCGTGCAGCTCCTGCCGTTCGTGGCCGTCGGGTTGGTGATCGCCCTGCTGCTCGCCCGCCCGCTGAACTCCCTGGCCCTGGGCGAGGAGTTGGGCCGGGCGCTCGGGGCGCGGATCGCCCGGACCCGGATCGCCGCCGTGATCGCCGTGACCCTGCTCTGCGGCGCCTCGACGGCGGCCGCCGGGCCGATCGGCTTCGTGGGCCTGGTCGTTCCGCTGGTCGCGCGCTGGCTGACCGGGCCGGACCTGCGCTGGGTGCTGCCGTATTCCATGGTGCTGGCCCCGGTGCTGCTGCTGGTCTCGGACATCATCGGCCGAGTGGCACTGCCCGGCGACGAGTTGGAGGTCGGCGCCGTGACCGCAGTGATCGGCGCTCCCGTGTTCATCGCGATGGTGTGCCGACGCAAGGAGGCCTCGCTGTGACGACGACGGAGATCCGTCCGGCCCCGGAGGCGGGCGCCGGCGCGTCGGACGCCGCCCGGCCGGTGCGGCTGTGGTCGGGACGGGTCAGCTTCCGCATGCACCGGCGTACGGCCCTGGTGAGCGGCGGCGCCCTGCTGCTGGCGGCGCTCCTGCTGCTGGTCAGCCTGGGCGTCGGCTCCTACCCCGTACCGGTGCCCGACGTGGCGCGCGCCCTGTTCTACGGTACGGGCGACCGGCTCGCCGTCCACTTCGTCAACCAGGAGCGGCTGCCCCAGGCCCTGTTGGCGATCCTGGCCGGCTGTGCGCTGGGCATGAGCGGCGCGATTTTCCAGAGCGTGTCGCGCAACGCGCTCGCCAGTCCCGACGTCATCGGCTTCAACAGCGGCGCGGCGACCGGAGCGATCCTGGTCATCGTGACGTTCGGTGGCGCGGCGGCCTCGGTGGCCGCCGGAGCGATCGCCGGTGGCCTGGTCACCGCGCTGCTGGTCTCCGTCCTGGCGAGCAGGGGAGGGCTCCACGGCATCCGGCTGGTCCTCATCGGGCTCGGCGTGACCGCGATGCTCGGATCGGTCAACTCCTATCTACTCACCCGGTCCTCCCTCAACGACGCCCAGAACGCGCACATCTGGCTCGTCGGGACGCTCAACGGGCGGGGCTGGAGCTCCGTGCAGATCATGGCCGTCGCCCTGGTGGTCCTCCTGCCGCCGGTGCTGCTGTTCGGCAGACGACTGCGGATGATGGAGCTCGGCGACGATCTCGCCACCGGCCTGGGCGTCCGGGTGAACCGCTCGCGGCTCGCCCTGACGGTGCTGGGCATCGGGCTGTGCGGGGTGGCCGTGGCGAGCGCCGGGCCCATCCCGTTCATCGCGCTGGCGGCCCCGCAGATCGCCGCCATGGTCAGCCGCAGCCCGGGCGTCAGCCTGTTCTCGGCGGGGGCGGTGGGCGCCGGACTGCTCTCGGCCGCACACCTTGCTTCCAGCCAGTTCTTCACCGCCCTGGTGTGGGCCGACCGGCAGGTCGGATGGATCCAGGTGGTGGAGGAGTCCCAGCGCAACAATCTGCTGCCGGTGGGCGTCACCACCGCCGTGCTGGGCGGTGTGTACCTGGGCTGGGTGCTGTTCAAACGGCGCGGCACCGGCACCGCGTGAGGGAGGCGCCCCGGGTGCGCAGGCGTCCGGGGCGCTCATTTCAAGCCATCAAAACCGGTGTTGAGTGAGTGAGTTGTGGGATTCGGTGCGTCAACCGCGAGATGGGTGGGTAGGGTCGCTGAGCGATCAAGTAAAGGTAGCCTTACCTAAGTAGATGGAGGTTGCGGTGACCAATCCGTTCGAGGACGAGGACGGCACCTACCTGGTGCTCGTCAACGACGAGGGACAGCACTCCTTGTGGCCCGCGTTCGCCGAGGTGCCCGCCGGGTGGACCGTGGCCCACCCCGAGGACACCCGCCAGGCCTGCCTGGACTACGTCGAGCAGAACTGGACCGACCTGCGGCCCAAGAGCCTGATAGAGAGCATGGCGGCCGATCCCACATGAGAACTCCCCCCAAGCTGTCGGACCTGGTCGCCCGCCGGGGGTTCCTCATCGGAGCCGGCGTGGCGGGCGCGGGGGCGGCCCTCGGCACCGGACTCGCCCTCCCCGGCGGATCCGGCCGCGCCATGGCCGCCACCGCGCCGCCCCGCTCCGCCCTGATGACGGCGGCCCTCGGCACCCCGCTCGACGACCTGCCCGACGCCGTCCGTGAGGCCCGGGAGGCCGGGCCCCGGCTCACCGGGGACGCCGCGGGGAAGGCCGCCCGCGCGGCAAAGGCGGCGAAGGCCCTCGTGCCCTTCCTGGACCCGCTGCCCGTGCCCCGGGTCATCAGCGGCCGCAAGGGAGAGCTGACCGTCACGATGCGCTCGGCCCGCGTCCGCCTCCACCGCAGCCTGCCGCACACCCGGCTGTGGACGTACGAGGGCACGCACGTCGGCCCGACCATCGAGGCGAAGCGCGGCAGCCGACTCCGTATCGCCTGGGAGAACGACCTCACCGGCGCCTACCCCCTGCCGGCGGTCCGCGTCCCGTTCGCCTACGACCCCGAGCTGCCCCTCATGTGGGACCGCCCGGGGCGCGAGGGGGCCGCGGTGCGCGCCGACGTCGCCGCACTGCCCCCGTGGGCCGTGGTGCACCTGCATGGAGCCGTCACCGGCGGCGGCAACGACGGCTGGGCGGAGAACGCCGTCCTGCCGGGCGCCGCCCAGCTCGCCGAATACCCCAACGAACAGCCCGCCGCCGGACTCTGGTACCACGACCACGCCATGCACATCACCCACCTCAATGTGATGACCGGCCTCGGCGCGGGCGCCTATCTCATCCGGGACGAGGAGGAGCGGCGGTTACGGCTTCCCGCCGGAGACCGGGAGGTCCCCCTCGTCTTCTACGACCGCAACCTCGACCTCGACGACGACGGCGCCTTCACCGGCGACCTCCTCTACAAGGGCATCGTCGTCGCCGACGACCCCTATGAACTGGTCCGCCCCTTCACCGGACCGTTCAACCTGGTCAACGGGGTGATCTGGCCGCACCTGGAGGTCGAGGCCGGCTGGTACCGCTTCCGCGCCCTCAACGCCTCCAACAACCGCCCCTACCTCCTGAAGATCCTCGACGAGGAGGGCGAGGAACTCCCCGCCGAGGCCTTCCGGCTGATCGGCACGGACAGCGGACTGCTGCCGAAGCCCGACCCGGTGACGGACGGCGTCCCGCTCACCCCCGGCGAACGCGCCGACCTCCTGGTGGACTTCTCCGCCCTGCGCGGCCGGCGGCTCCGGCTCGTCAACGCCCTGCCCGAACCCGGGGCCCGCCCCGACCTGATGGAGTTCCGCGTCGCCTCGCGGGCCGGGCACGACACGTTCGTCCCGCCGAAGCGCCTCGCCACCTCCTTCACCCCGGTGAGGCCCCCGGCCGCCGCCCCCGAACGCCTCGTCATCGTCACCCCCGTCTACCCCAAGGACCCCGAACTCTGGGAGATGGAGGAGACCGAGGCCCCCGAGGGCGAGCTCCCGATCGACGGAATCGTCCAGATCGAGGACGAGCGCGGCACGGTCCGCACCTTCCGGCGGGTCTCCGCCACCTTCGAGGACCCGGTACGGTTCACCGTCGCCGCCGGAGCCACCGAACGCTGGCGCTTCCTCAGCCTGGAGAAATCCGAGGGCGCCTACCCGCACCCGATGCACCTCCACTCGGTCGCCTTCCAGGGGCTGAGCCGCGAGGTGTACGACGTCGGCTCCTTCACCTTCTTCGAGCTGCCGGGCGGCGGTTACGGAGCCGGCACCACCACTCCGATCCGCTGGCGGAAGAACGCCCCGCTGACCGCGGCCGAACAGGGCCCCAAGGACGTCATCTCGCTCGCGCCCGCCCAACTCATCACGGTCGGGGCCACGTTCGACGGGCCGCCCGGACGGTTCATGCACCACTGCCACGTCTACGAGCACGAGGACATGATGATGATGCGCCCCTTCGTCGTGCAGCCGAAAGCCGTCCTGGACCTCGCCCCCCACCACGGCCACAGACCCCAGGCCTGACCCACCCCGGGGCCGGCTCCGGGCCCACGGAGCACACCGCACCGGGACACCGGCCCGCACCACCGGCCGGTCCCGGTGCGCCCGCGCCCCGAACCCGCCCCCCCCACCACTCACTGTCACACCGCCGCGCCGACGGCCCTCGTCCGCGTGCCCTCCGGCACGCCCTGCCCACGAACCTGTCCACCTCACCGGGAGATCCGGCCGAGGTTTCCTGCCGGGAGAATGCGCATGAGCACCCACCGCGAACGCCTGCCGCTGACCGAGGCCCAGCTCGGTCTCTGGTCCGCGCAGCGACTCGACCCGGCGAACCCCGTGTATCTCACCGCGGAGTACGTCGAGTTGACGGGACCGCTGGACGAGCGGGCGTTCACGGCGGCCGTGACCCGGGCCGTCGGCGAGGCCGACGGGCTCTCCGTACGCTTCACCGCCGACGGCGACGACGTCCACCAGGAGACCGGCGCGGTCCTGCCGGCCGGCCCCGACATCCTCGACCTCCGCACCGCCGGCGACCCGCACACCGCCGCCCTGACCTGGATGGAGCAGGAGCGCTCCACCCCGGTCGACATCGAACGCGGCCCGCTCTACCGCCACACGCTGCTGCGCACCGGCGACGAGCAATGGCTCTGGTACCACCGCTGCCACCACATCCTCCTCGACGCCTACGGCTACGCCCGCCTCGCCGAACGCGTCGCCGAGCTCTACGGGCACGCATGTGCGGGCACCGAACCTCAGGCGGCCTCGTTCGGCTCGCTCCGCGACGCGGTCGAGGAGGACCTGCGCTACACCGGCTCCGAACAGCACACCCTCGACGCCCGGTTCTGGCAGGACCTGCTGGCCGACCGGCCGCACCCGCCGACCCCGGCCCGCACCGCGCCCACCCGCGTCGCCCCCCGCTTCCTGCGCAGCCGGCTCACCCTCGGAGCCGGGGACGCCGAACGGCTCGCCGCGTTCGCGCAGCACTCCCGCGCCACCTGGCCGGAGGCGGTGACCGCCGCATGGGCGCTGTACCTGACCCGGCTCACCGGCACACCCGAGGCCGTCATCGGCCTCCCTGTCAGCAACCGCACGGGCAGCGTCCTCGCCCGCACCCCCGTCACCGCCGTCAACGTCGTCCCGCTCCGGGTCGCCGTCGACGAACGGGAGCCGGTCGGCGACCTCCTGCGCCGCATCACCCGCACCCTGCGCACCCAACGCCGCCACCAGCGCTACCGGGGCGAGCAACTCCGCCGCGACCTGCAGCTGTTCGGGCACGGCAGACGGCTCGTCGGCCCCCAGCTGAACATCAAGCCGTTCGCCACGGAACTCACCTTCGGCGACTGCGCGGGTACGGTGCACTCGCTGGCCGCCGGAGCCGTCGAGGACCTCAACGTCACGGTCGCCGGGCGGGGCGGCCCGGACACCGGGCTCACCGGCCTCGATCTCGTCCTGGACGGCAGCCCCGAGCTGTACGGAGCCGAGGAGCTGGACGCCCACCTCCACCGCTTCGCCACCCTCCTGGACCGGCTCTCCCGCACGGAACCCGACCTCCCGGCAGCCCGCGTCGGATTCCTGGGCGACGCCGAACACCGGCGCGTCCTGCGGGAGTTCAACACCCCCGCCGACCAGGACGCCGAAGCCGCCCCGGCCCCCGGCCTCACCGAGGGCTTCGCGGCCCAGGTCCGCCGCACCCCGGACGCGGTGGCCCTCCGCCGCGGCGACACCCGCCTCACCTACGCGGATCTTGCGGACCGGGCCGACCGGCTGGCCTCGGTCCTCCGGGCCCGGGGTGCGGGCCGGGGCAGCCTGATCGCCGTCGCCCTGCCCCGGGGCGAAGCGCTCCTGGTCGCACTGCTGGCCGTGGCGCAGGCGGGAGCCGCGTACGTACCGCTGGACCCGCGCTACCCGGCCGACCGGCTCCGCCACATGCTGACGGACAGCCGGCCCCTCCTCCTGGTCACCGACCGGGACCACCCCTGGGCCACGGATCTGCCCCTGCTCACCATCGCCCCGGACGGCACGGTCCCGGACGCGGGGGCGGGGGCGGACAGGGAGACCGGGGCCGAGGCCGGCGGTCCCGTCCCGCCGGCCGACGCCCACCCGGCCGACCCCGCCTATGTCATCTACACCTCCGGATCCACCGGCCGCCCCAAGGGCGTCGTGGTGCCCCGCCACGCCCTCGCCAACCTTCTGGCCGCCATGGGCCGGCTGCTCGGCCTGTCCGGCGAGGACCGCCTGCTCGCGGTGACCACCGTCTCCTTCGACATCGCCGCCCTCGAACTCTTCGTTCCCCTCCTCGGCGGGGCCACCGTGGTGCTCGCCGCCGACGACGACGTACGCGACCCCTTCGCGCTCGCCGCGCTCATCCGGTCGACCGCACCCGCCGTGATGCAGGCGACCCCCTCGCTCTGGCGCGTCCTCGCCGACGCCGCCCCGGACACCCTGGGAGGACTGCGGGCGCTCAGCGGGGGAGAGCCGCTGCCCCCCGACCTGGCGGACATCCTGGCCCGGCACGCCACCGGGCTCGTCAACCTCTACGGGCCGACCGAGACCACCATCTGGTCCACCGCGGCCGTCCTCGGCCACGGCGCCCCGCCGCACGTCGGCCGGCCCGTCCGCCGCACCCGCGCCTACGTCCTGGACCGCACCCTCGCCCCCGCTCCCGTCGGCATGACCGGCGAACTGCACCTCGCCGGGGACGGGGTGGCCGAGGGCTACCTCGGCCGCCCCGCGCTGACCGCCGAACGCTTCGTCGCCGACCCCTACGGCACACCCGGCGGCCGGATGTACCGGACCGGCGACCTGGCCCGGTTCCGCGACGACGGCACCCTGGAGGTGCTGGGCCGCGCCGACCACCAGGTGAAGATCCGCGGACACCGTGTGGAACCCGGCGAGATCGAGGCCGCCCTGCTGGCCCACCCCTCGGTCGCGGAGGCCGCCGTCACCGCCGTCCCGGCACCGGGCGGCGACCTGACGCTCGCCGCGTACTGCGTTCTCGCACGCACGACGGAGGACACGGAGGAGAAGCCCGAAGCCGGAGACGCCACGGACGGCCCCTGGGCCGACCCGCTGCGCGCCGCGCTCGCCGAGCAGCTCCCCGAACACCTGGTGCCCAGCCACTTCGTAGGGCTGGACCGGCTGCCGCTGACCCCGAACGGCAAGACCGACCGGGCCGCACTGCCCGCCGTCGGGACCGCCGCCCGCCCCACGCCCGGGCGCGCCCCGAGCTCCGGGGCGGAGTCGCTGCTGTGCGACCTGTTCGCCGATGTGCTCGGCCGGAGCGGCGCGACGCCCGACGACGACTTCTTCCTCCTCGGCGGCCACTCGCTGTCCGCCGCCCGCCTGGTGACCGCGCTCCGCTCCCGTACCGGGGCCGAACTGCCCGTGCGCGTCGTCTTCGACCACCCCACCCCGGCCCGGCTGGCCGCCGTCCTGGAAGAGACGGAGGCCTCCCGGCCGTCGGCAGGGGCCCTGCCTCCGCTGGTCCGGCGACCCCGGCCCGAGCGGCCGCCGCTCTCCTTCGGACAGCGGCGGCTGTGGTTCCTCGCCCGCAGCCAGGGCGAGGACGGCTCGTACAACATCCCCCTCGCCCTCGACATCACCGGCCGGCTCGACCCGGCCGCGCTGCGCCGCGCGCTCGCCGATGTCGCCGCCCGCCACGAGATCCTGCGCACCGTGCTGCCCGTCCAGGACGGTGAGGCCTGGCAGCAGGTGCTGGACACCGGATCGGCGGAGCCCCCACTCGACGAAGTCACGGTCACCGCGGCGGAGTTGACCGACCGGATCGCTGTCGAGGCCGCCCGCCCCTTCGCCGTCGAGCGCGAAACGCCTCTGCGTGCGGTGCTGTTCACCACGGAGTCGGAGGCCCCGGAGGGCGGCGAGCCGCCCCGGGGGACCCTGCTGCTCGTCCTGCACCACATCGCCGCCGACGAATGGTCACTGCCGCCGCTCCTCGACGACCTCGCCGCCGCCTACACCGCCCGCCTCTCCGGCGCCGCCCCCCTGCTGCCGCGCCCGCCCGTGGACCACGCCGACTTCACGCTCTGGCAGCGGGACGTCGTGGCCGCGAACGAGGACGCGGACGCGGCCTACTGGCGCACCCGGCTGAGCGGAGCCCCCGAACAGCTGACCCTGCCCTGGGCCAGGCCCCGGCCCACCCGGACCGGCGGCCCCGCCCGCACCCACGACTTCGCCCTCGACGCCGGACTCCACCAGCGCGTCCGGGCCCTGGCCCGCCGCACCCGCACCACCACCTTCATGGTGCTGCACGCCGCGTTCGCCGCCACCCTCTCCCAGCTCGGCTGCGGCGACGACCTGGTCATCGGCACACCGGTCGCGGGACGTCACGACGAGGCGCTCCGCGACAGCGTCGGCTTCTTCATCAACACCCTTCCGCTGCGCACGGATCTGCACGGCACACCCAGCTTCCTCGACCTGCTGGAGCGCACCAGGGACGACGACCTCGCCGCCCTCGCCCACCAGCGCCTCCCGCTGGAACGCATCGTGGCCGAGGTCAACCCGCCCCGCCTGCCGGGCGTGAGCCCGCTGTTCCAGGTGCTGTTCGCCGTACGGGAGGAGTTCCCCGACCGGCCCGTGCTGCCCGGCCAGACCGGCCGGCCCCGCCTCGTGGCGACCGGGGCCGCCAAGTTCGACCTCCAGTGCACCATCAGCGAGGACCCGGCGACCGGGGCGACCGGGCAGCTCGAATACCGCACCGACCTCTGGGACGCCTCCGCCGCCGACCGCTTCGCCCGGGCGCTGCTGCACCT
Source organism: Streptomyces sp. NPDC091289 (assembly GCF_044757365.1). Lineage (NCBI taxonomy): Bacteria > Bacillati > Actinomycetota > Actinomycetes > Kitasatosporales > Streptomycetaceae > Streptomyces > Streptomyces sp. NPDC091289. The sequence goes on along the minus strand of NZ_JBIVUT010000001.1, from coordinate 134,562 downwards.
CCTCGACCGGGCCACCGCCGCCCCGGAACGCCCCGTCGTCACCCTGGAAACGGCCCCCGGCACGGCTACCGGAACCGTCGCCGGAGCGGCTGCCGGTTCCGCTACCGGCACCCTCCCCGGCACGGCATCCGGCGCGGCATCCGGCACCGTCCCCAGCAGCGCGGTCGCGGCTCCCGAGCCGCACCCCGTCCCGGCCACCTCGCCCGCCGAGCTGTGCGCCGCCCAGGCCGCCCGCACCCCCGCGCGTACCGCCCTGGTCAGCGGGGCCGAGGAGATCAGCTACGCGGAACTCGACGAGCGCTCCGCCCGGCTGGCCCGGCTGCTGGCCGACCGCGGGGCCGGCCCCGGCGTCCTCGTCGGCGTCAGCCTGCCCCGGGGCGCCGACCTCCTCGTCACCCTGCTCGCCGTCGGCCGGACCGGAGCCGCCTACCTCCCCGTCGACCCCGACTTCCCGCCCGACCGCATCCGGCTGCTGCTGGCCGACGCCGCACCGGCGCTCCTGGTCACCGACCGTGCCACCGGCCGTACCCTCGACGTGGACCCGCGCACCGCCCTCCTCCTCGACGACCCCGCGACGGTGCGCGCCGCCGCCGACGCCGCTCCGCTCGCACCCCGGCCCACCCACGGCGACGCCCCCGCCTATGTCATCCACACCTCGGGCTCCACCGGCCGCCCCAAGGGCGTGGTCGTCACCCGGGCCGCCGTCGTCAACTTCCTGCTCTGCCTGGCCGACACCCTGGAATTCGACGGCTCCGAACGGCTCCTCGCCGTCACCACCGTCGGATTCGACATCGCCGTCCTCGAACTGTTCCTGCCACTGATCACCGGCGGCACCGTGATCCTCGCGGACCGGGAACAGGTCCGCGACCCCGCCCTCCTCGCCGGGCTCATCGACACCGCCCGCCCCACCGTCATGCAGGCCACCCCCTCCCTGTGGCGGGCCCTCCTGGACGCCCGGCCCGACGCGGTCGGCGGGCTGCTCGCCCTCGCCGGGGGCGAGGCCCTCGCCCCCGACCTCGCCCGGCGGCTCGTCGCCCACGGCGCCGGACTCGTCAACCTCTACGGGCCCACCGAGACCACCATCTGGTCCACCGCCGGCACCCTCGACGCGACGGCCGCCGCGGCCCCGCACGTCGGCACCCCGCTGTGGAACACCCGCGCCCGGGTCCTCGGCCGGGGCCTGGTCCCGCTGCCCGTCGGAGTGACCGGCGAGCTCTACCTCGCGGGCAGCGGACTCGCCCAGGGCTACCTGGGCCGCCCCGGCCAGACCGCCGAACGCTTCACCGCCGACCCCTGCGGACCGCCCGGGGCCCGCATGTACCGCACCGGCGACCTCGCCCGGCTGCGCGCCGACGGCACCCTGGAGATCGTCGGCCGCGCCGACCACCAGGTGAAGATCCGCGGCCACCGCATCGAACCCGGCGAGGTCGCCGCAGCCCTCCGCGCCCACCCGGAAGTCGAGGACGCGGCCGTCGTCGCCCACCAGGACCCGTCCGACCCGGCACCCCGCCTGATCGCGCACCTCACCGGGCTCACCGGCACCCCCGAGACCCGGGCGGCCACCGCCGCCCGGGTCCGCGAAGACCTGCGCGCCGTGCTGCCCGGCCACCTCGTCCCGGACCTCTGCCTGCCGCTCGACGCCCTCCCGCTCACCCCGAACGGCAAGCTCGACCGGGCCGCCCTGCCCGCGCCCCGGCCCGCCGCCGCCCCCGCCGGACGCGCCCCGGCCGGACAGCGCGAGGAGCTGCTCGCCGCGCTCTTCGCCGACCTCCTCGGCCTCGAACACGTGGGCGCGGAAGCCGACTTCTTCGCCCTCGGCGGCCACTCCCTGCTCGCCGCCCGGCTGGCGGGCCGGGCCTCCGAGGTGCTCGGCCACCCGCTGCCGGTCCGGCAGATCTTCGACACCCCGACCGTCGCCGCGCTCGCCGCCCACTCGGGGCCCCCGGCCACCCCGCTGCCCGCACTCGAACCCGTGGCCCACGAAGGCCCGTTGCCGCTCTCGCCCGCCCAGGCGCGGCTGTGGTTCCTGAGCCGGCTCCAGCCCGGCCCCGCCTACCACCTGCCGTTCGTCCTCACCCTCACCGGCGAGGTCGACCACGACGCCCTGACCGCCGCCGTCGGCGACCTGGCCGAACGGCACGCCGTGCTGCGCACCGTGTTCCCCGAGGCCGACGGGGCACCGGCCCAGCACATCCTGGACCGGCCCGCACCGGTCCGTGTCCGGGCCGCCCACACCCCGGGAGAAGTCGAGGACCTGCTCGGCGCGCTCGCCGCCGAACCCTTCGACCTCGCCACCGAACCGCCCTTCCGTGTCACCGTCCTGACCGAGCCCGACCGCACCACCGTCCTGCTGCTGATCCACCACATCGCCGCCGACGAATGGTCCGTCGAACCGCTGCTCACCGACCTGTCCGCCGCCTACCGGGCCCGGCTCGCCGGAGCCGCCCCCGACCTGCCGCCGCTCGCCGCCCGCTACACGGACTACGCCCACTGGCAGCGCACCCTTCTGGACGGCGGCCACCTCCAGGGCCAGGCCGACTTCTGGCGGCGCACGCTCCACGGCGCACCCGCCGCCCTCGACCTGCCCACCGACCGGCCCCGGCCCGAAACACCCACCGGACGCGGCGGGTTCGTCCCCTTCACCCTCCCCGACGAGGTCGCCACCGGCCTGCGTTCCCTGGCCGCCGGCGCCGGAGTGACCCCGTTCATGGTGACCCAGGCCGCGCTGTGCGCCCTGCTCGCCGGACTCGGGGCCGGGGACGACATCCCCCTCGGTGTCCCGACCGCCGGCCGGGGCGAGCGGCGCACGGAGGAGTTGATCGGCTTCTTCGTCAACACGCTCGTCCTGCGCACCGACCTGTCGGGCGACCCGTCCTTCCGTGAACTCCTCGGCCGGGTCAGGGCCGTGGACCTCGACGCCTTCGACCACGCCGACCTGCCCTTCGAACGGGTCGTGGAGGAGCTCAACCCCGAACGCGGCCCGGCCAACCCGCTGTTCCAGGTGATGCTGACGTACCAGAACCGCACCGCGATCCCGTTCACCGCACCCGGCGTCGACGCCATGTTCACCCTGCGGGAGACGGACACGGCGAAGTTCGACCTCATCGTCGGGTTCACCGATCACCTCACCGGCGGTGGCATCGACGGGGCGATCAATTACAGCGCCGACCTGTTCGACGCCGCCACCGTCCGCACCCTCGCCGACCGGCTGGTCACCGTCCTGGCCCGCGCGGTCGCCCGCCCCGACACCCCGATCGGCTCCATCGGCGTCCTCACCGAGGGGGAGGAGGACACCCTCCTGCGCCACTGGAACCCGGCCGGCGACCACCGGGGAACCCCGTCCGTCCTCGACCGGTTCGCCCGCACCGCCGACCGGCACCCCGACGCACCGGCCCTCACCCACGGGGACCACACCCTCACCTACGCCGAACTCGACGCCCGTACCAACGCGTTGGCCCGGCTGCTGATGTCGTACGGAGTCGGCCCCGAGGACCGGATCGCCCTGCTGCTGCCCCGCTCCACGGCCCTCGTCGAAGCGGTGCTCGCCGTCGCCAAGACCGGGGCAGCCTACGTCCCCGTCGACCCCGCCCACCCCCAGGACCGCATCGCCTGGACCCTCCACGACGCCGCCCCCGCCCTCGTCCTCACCGACACCGCGACCGTCGGCAGCACCCCCGTCACCTGCACCACCCCCGTGCTCGTCCTCGACGAGGAACCGCACGCCGGGAGTTGGCGGCGGCAGCCGGACGGTCCGGTCACCGACGCCGAACGCACCACGCCGCCCCGCCAGGACAACGCCGCCTACCTCATCTACACCTCGGGCTCCACCGGCCGCCCCAAGGGCGTCGTCGTCACCGGCCGCAACCTCGCCCGCCTCTTCGACGCCACCGCCGAGGACGCCTTCGGCCCCGACGACGTATGGACCCTCTTCCACTCCTACGCCTTCGACTTCTCCGTCTGGGAGATGTGGGGCGCCCTCCTCCACGGCGGCCGCCTCGTCATCGTCCCGCACACCGTCACCCGGTCCCCGGACGACTTCCTCAAGCTGCTGCACCACGAGGGCGTCACCGTCCTCAACCAGACCCCGTCCGCCTGCTACCAGCTCACCGAGGCCCTCACCGCCCCCGGTTCGCCCGGCATCCCGCCCACCCTGCGCCTGGTCGTCCTCGGCGGCGAGGCCCTCGACCCGGCCCGCCTCACCCCCTGGCTCCGGGCCCCCGAGGGACCTCGGCTGGTCAACATGTACGGGATCACCGAGACCACCGTGCACGTCACCACCCACGACCTCGCCCCCGGTGCGCCCGCCCCGGGCGTGAGCCCCGTCGGCCGGGCCATCGACGATCTGCGGCTCTACGTCCTGGACCGGCGGCTGCGGCCCGTGCCGCCCGGCGTCACCGGTGAGCTGTACGTCGCCGGGGCCGGCCTCTCCCGCGGCTACCGGGGACGCCACCCGCTGACCGCCGAACGCTTCCTCGCCGACCCGTTCGGCGCGCCCGGCACCCGGATGTACCGCAGCGGCGACCTCGCCCGCTGGTCCGCCGACGGCACCCTCCACTACCTCGGCCGGGCCGACAGCCAGGTGTCGCTGCGCGGGTTCCGCATCGAGACCGCCGAGATCGAGACGGTGCTGTGCGACGCGGGCGGAGCACGCTCCGCCGCCGTCCTCCTCCGCGATGACCTGCCCACCGGACCCGGCCTCGTCGCCTACACGACGGGCGGCGTCCCGGCCGCCGACCTGCGCGCGGCCTGCGCGGCGCGACTGCCCGACTACATGGTGCCGACCGCGTTCGTCGGCCTGGACCGGCTGCCGCTGACCGCCAACGGCAAGCTCGACCGGGCCACCCTGCCTCTCCCCGACGCCGACGCCGCCCCGGACGGGCCGCCCACCGGACGTGCCCCCCGCACCGCACAGGAACACCTCGTCACCCGGCTCTACAGCGAGGTCCTCGGCCGCGCCCCCGTCGCCGTGGACGAGGACTTCTTCGCCCTCGGCGGCCACTCCCTGCTGGTCACCCGCCTCGCCGGACGCCTCCGCGCCGAACTCGGCCTCGACGTCCCCGTCCGGACCCTCTTCGAAGCCCCCACGGTCGCCGCGCTCGCCGAGCGGCTGACCGGACTCACCCGCACCCAGGACGCCCGCGTCCCCGCGCTCGCCCCGGCCGCCGAACGCCCCGACCGGCTCCCGCTGTCGCCCGCCCAGGCCCGCCTGTGGTTCCTCCACCGGCTCGGCGGATCCGCCGTCACCTACGCCGTACCGCTGCTGCTGCGCCTGCACGGCCCCCTCGACGAGGACGCCCTAGGCCGTGCACTCACCGCGCTCACCCGACGCCACGAGATCCTGCGCACCTGCTACCCCGAGCACGAGGGACGCCCGGTCCAGCAGGTGCTGCCCGAGGCCGCCCCCGTACCCCTGACGACCGCACTCCTGGACGGCGAGTCCGTCGAGGACGCTGCCCGCCGGCTCGCCGCCGAACCCTTCGACCTGGCCGACCGGCCCCCGCTCCGCGCCCACCTCCTCACCGGCCCCGACGGCGAACCGGCCCTGCTGCTCGTGGTGCACCACATCGCGTACGACGAGGCCTCCACCGGACCCCTCGTACGGGACCTCGCCCAGCTGTACGCCACCGAACTCGACCCGGACCGCACGCCACCGGCCGCCCCCACCCTCCAGTACGCCGACTACACCCTCTGGCACCGGGATGCGACCGCCGCCCGGGAGGACGGGCTGCTGGCCTACTGGCGCACCGCACTCGCCGGAGCACCCCAGGAGATCGCCCTGCCCCTGGACCGGCCCCGTCCCGCGGAGGTGGACGAGTGCGGGGACTCCGTGGAGTTCGCCCTCCCCGCCGACGTCCACCGGGCCGCCGTCCGGACCGCCCGCGAGGGCGGCGCCACCCTCTTCATGGTGCTCCAGTCCGCCCTCGCCGTCCTGCTCACCGCCCATGGGGCTGGCCACGACCTGCCGATCGGCACCACCCTCAGCGGCCGGGGCGAGCCCGCCCTTCAGGAGCTGCCGGGACTGATCGCCAACACCGTCGTGCTGCGCACCGACACCTCCGGGGGCCCCACCTTCGCCGAACTCCTCGCCCGGGTCAGGGCCGTCGACCTCGACGCCTTCGACCACGGCGACCTGCCCTTCGAACGGCTCGTCGACGCCCTCGCCCCGGACCGTTCGCTCTCCCGCCACCCGCTCTTCCAGATCGCCCTGATCCACCAGAACGCCCCGGACCGCAGCCACCCCTTCGGACCCGGCACCGCCGATGTGGAACTCGTCGAGACCCGCGCCGCCAAGTTCGATCTGACCCTCGCCGTCGTCGAGGAACCCGGAAAGGACGGGCTGCGCGCCGCCCTCAACTACCGCACGGCCCTCTTCGACCGCCCGACCGTCGAGGCCCTCGCCCGCAGGCTCACCGCCCTGCTCGAACGGCTCTGCGCCCACCCCGACCGGCCCGTGGACCAGGTGCCCGTCCTGGACGCGGCGGAGACGCGGCGGGTCCTCACCGCGTCGACCGGAACCGATGCCGCCCTGCCGCCACGCACCCTCGCCGACCTGGTGCGCGAGCAGGCCGCCCGCACCCCTGCCGCCGAGGCCCTGCGCGACGGGGCCCGCAGCTGGAGCTACGCCGAGTTCGACACCGAGGCCGACCGGATCGCCGGCCTCCTCGCCGACCAGGGCGTCCGACGCGGAGACACCGTGGCCGTCGCGCTGCCCCGTTCCGCCGAACTCGTCCTCGCCGTCCACGCCGTGCAGCGCGCCGGGGCGGCGTACCTCCCGCTCGACGCGACCCAGCCGGCCGCGCGCATCAGGTCCCAACTCCACGACGGGGGAGCGGTCCTGCTGATCGGCGAACCCGCCGTGCCCCTTCCCGAGGAGGTCCTCGACGGCCTGCCGGTCCTCGACATCACCGCCGACGAGGTGCCCCGCTTCACCACCGTCCTCGACACCCCCCGCCCCGCCGACCCCGCCTACCTCCTCTTCACCTCGGGCTCCACCGGCCGCCCCAAGGGCGTCTCCGTTCCGCACAGCGCCGTCGCCAACCGGCTGCGCTGGGCCCAGGACACCTACCGGCTCACCGGGGACGACCGCGTCCTCCTCAAGACCCCGGCCACCTTCGACGTATCCGTCTGGGAACTCTTCTGGCCCCTGCTCGCCGGCGCCACCCTCGTCACCGCAGGGCCCGACGACCACCGCGACCCGGCCGCCCTCGCCCGGCTGCTGCGCGAACACCGCATCACCACCGTCCACTTCGTCCCGTCGATGCTCACCGCCTTCACCGACTTCACCCGCGCCGCCGACCCCGACGCCTGCGCGTCCCTGCGCCGCGTCCTGGCCAGCGGCGAAACCCTGACCCCGGCCGCCGCCGACGGACTGCTCCGCCTCGCCCCGCACACCGAGCTCCACAACCTCTACGGGCCGACCGAAGCCGCCGTCGACGTCACCGCCCACCCCGTCACCACCGCCGACATCGCCTCGGGGCACCTCCCCATCGGCCGGCCCGTGTGGAACACCGCCGCCCTCGTCCTGGACGAACGGCTGCGCCCGGCCCCGCCCGGCGCGGCGGGCGAGCTCTATCTCGCCGGAGCCCAACTGGCGTACGGCTACCACGGCCGCGCCGCCCTCACCGCCGAACGGTTCGTCGCCGACCCCTACGGCCCGCCCGGCAGCCGCCTCTACCGCACCGGCGACCTGGCCCGGCTACGGGCCGACGGAACGCTGGAACACCTCGGGCGCGTCGACGACCAGATCAAGCTGCGCGGCCAGCGCGTCGAGCCGGGCGAGATCCGGGCCGCGATCGACGCCCACCCCGAGATCGCCGCCTGCGCGGTGGTGGCGCACGAGGACCCCGCCACCGGCACCACGCATCTGATCGGCTACGTCGTCCCCCGTACGGGAGGCGGCGCCGCGCTCCCCGCCGGTATGGAGGAACACCTCGCAGCCCGGCTCCCCGCCCACCTCGTCCCCACCGCCCTGATCCCGCTGCCCGCCCTGCCCGTCACCGCCAACGGCAAGCTCGACCGCGCCGCGCTCCCGGCACCCCGCCTCACCTCCCCGGAGACCCGCACCGCACCCCGCACGGACGAGGAGCGGCGGCTCGCCGCCCTCTTCGCCGAACTCCTGCGGACCGAACACATCGGCGTCGACGACAGCTTCTTCGCCCTCGGCGGCGACAGCATCCTGTCCATCCAACTCGTCGGCGCGGCCCGCAAGGCCGGTCTCGTCTTCACCCCGCAGGACGTCTTCCGCCACCGGACGGTCAGCGGCCTGCTCGCCGTCGCCGAACGCGCCACCCCGGACGCAGGGACGTCCGCCGGGCCCGCCACCCCGGACGACGGAGCCCCCGGCCGGCTCACCCCGCTCCAGGAAGGGCTGCTGTTCCTCTCCCAGTACGACGGCCCGGAGGCCACCGGCACCGGCGGCGACCCGCTCGACGTCTACCACGTCCAGGTCGTCATCCGCCTCACCGGCGACCTCGACACCGACCGTCTGCGCCCCGCACTGCGCACGGTCATCCGTCGCCACACACCCCTGCGCACCGCGTTCACCGGCGACGAGGACGGCTGGACCCAGCGCGTGCACGCCGACGTGGAAGCGGAGTTCGACGAACTGGACCTGCGTCGCCGCAAGCCGAAGGAGCAGGAGCGGCGCGCCACCCGGCGGGCCGACGACGACCGCCGCCGCCGCTTCGACCTGGCCGCCTCGCCGCTGCTGCGCACCACGCTCATCCGCCGCTCGGAGACCTGCGAACTCGTCCTCACCGGACACCATCTGGTCCTCGACGGCTGGTCGTTGCCCCTCCTCGTCCGCGAACTCCTGCACGCCTACGCGGACATCGAACTGCCCGCCCCGCCGGACTACCCGCTCCACCGCTCCTGGCTCGACGCCCAGGACGAGCAGGGCGCGGCGGAAGCCTGGCGCGCGGCGCTGGACGGCGTCACCGAACCCACCCGGCTCGTCCCCGACGACCCCGGCGAGCAGGAACTCCCGCACGAGCACACGGTGTTGGTCGACCCCGACCTCACCGCCCGGCTCCTGGCATTCGCCCGGGAGCGGGAACTGACCCTCAGCACCCTCACCCAGACCGTGTGGGGGCTGGTGCTGAGCGCCCACACGGGGCGGCGTGACGTCGTCTTCGGCACGGTGGTCTCCGGCCGGCCCGCCGAGGTGCCCGGCGTCACCGACATGATCGGCCTGTTCGTCAACACCGTTCCCGTACGCGTCACCGTGCGCCCCGACGAGACGCTCGCCGCTCTCGCGGCCCGCGTCCAGGACGCGTTCGCGGCCCTGCTGCCGCACCACCACCTGGGCCTGGCCGCCATCCAGCGGGCCGCGGGACACGGCGTCCTCTTCGACACCCTCACCGCCCTGGAGAACTATCCGGCCGACGGCATCCCGGCCCTCGCCGAGGCCACCGGTCTCGGCCTGGAGGAGATCCGGGGCCGGGACGCCACCCACTACCCGCTGACCTTCGCCACCGTGCCCGGCGAACGGCTCACCCTGCGCCTCACCTACCGCCCGGCGGCCGTCACCCCGGCCCACGCCCGGGACCTCGCCGCACGCGTCGAACATCTGCTGCGGGCGCTCGTCACCGCCCCCGACACCCGTATCGCCGCACTCGACGCACTGACGGACGCCGAACACACGGCGCTCACCGCACACCGCGCCGGACCGCCCGCCCCCACCGCCCGCACCTGGGCCCGGCTCTTCGCCGAACAGCGCGACCGCCGGCCGGACGCGGTGGCCGTGGACGCGCCGGACGGCTCCTTGACGTACACGGAACTGGACCGGCGGGCACGCGAGTTGGCCGGTGCGCTGCGCGGTGCGGGGATCGGTCCGGGCCGGACGGTCGCCGTGATCCTGCCGCGCTCCGTCGACCTCGTCGTCGCCCAGCTCGCCGTCCAGCAGGCGGGCGCCGCCCATCTGCCCATCGACCCGGACTACCCCGAGGACCGCATCGCCGGCATGCTCCAGGACGCCCGCCCGGCAGGGATCCTCACGCACCGGGCGCTCGCCGACCGCTACCCGGACGCGCTGCTCACGGACGCGCCGAGGCCCGAAGCGGCGCACACGGACACCGACGTCGCCCTCACCCCCGACCACCCCGCCTACATCATCTTCACCTCCGGGTCGACCGGCCGCCCCAAGGGAGTGATCACCCCGCACCGGGGCCTTGCCGCCCTCACCACCGCGCAGGCGGAGCGGCTCGGCATCGACGACGGCAGCCGGGTCCTCCAGCTCGCCTCCCCGTCCTTCGACGCCTCCGTGATGGAGACGCTGATGGCCCTGGCGACCGGCGCCACCCTCGTCGTCCCCGACCCGGGACCGCTCGCCGGACCACTCCTCGGCGAGACGATCGCCCGACGCCGCGTCAGCCACGCCCTGATCCCGCCCACCGCCCTCACCGGCCTCGAACCGGACGGACTCGACTGCCTGCGCACCCTGATTGTCGGCGGCGAGGCGTGCACCGCACCGCTGGCCGCCCGCTGGGCCCCTGGCCGCCGCATGGTCAACGCCTACGGGCCCACCGAGGCCACCGCCTGCGTCACCATGAGCGCACCCCTGACCCCCGGCGCGACCCCGCCCATCGGCACCCCGCTGCACGGCGTACGCGCCCACGTCCTCGACACCCTGCTCAGGCCCGTACCTCCCGGCGGGACCGGCGAACTGTACGTGGCCGGGCCCGGCGTCGCCCAGGGCTACCTGGACCGCCCCCGCCTCACCGCCGAACGCTTCACCGCCGAGCCCGGCGGCCCTCCCGGCAGCCGCATGTACCGCACCGGCGACCTGGTGTCCCGGGCGCCCGACGGCTCCCTGCTCTACCACGGGCGCGCCGACGACCAGGTGAAGGTCCGGGGCTTCCGCGTCGAGCCCGGCGAGATCGTCGCCGCCCTCCAGGCCCGCCCGGAGATCCGCGCGGCGGCCGTCCTGCTGCGCCAGGACGACCCGGCGGGACCGCGCCGACTGGTCGCCTACCTGGTGCCGGCGGCGGGGGACCCGGAGGCGGTTCTCGACACCACCGCCCTGCGCACCGCCCTGGCCCGGGTGCTGCCCGACCACATGGTGCCCAGCGCCTTCGTGACCGTTCCCGGTCTGCCGGTCACCGCCAACGGCAAGCTCGACCGCGACGCGCTGCCCGCCCCCGACTTCGGCGCGGCCACCGGCGACACCGCCCCCGAAGGACCCGCCGAGGAGACCCTGGCCGCGCTCTTCGCCGACGTACTGGCCCTGCCCTCGGTGGGCGCGGAGGACAACTTCTTCACCCTCGGAGGCGACAGCATTCTCTCCATGCAACTGGTGGCCCGCGCCCGCGCCGCCGGGCTGCGCCTCACCCCGCGCGAGGTCTTCGAGCAGACCTCCGTCCGGGCACTCGCCGCCCTCGTCTCCGGCCGGGAGCCGGCCCCGGTGGCCGGCCGCCCCTCGGCCCCCGCCCTCCCCGACACCGGCCCCGCACCCCTCACACCCATCATGCGCTGGATCGCCGAACGGCCCGGCCCCACCGGCAGGTTCAGCCAGTCCATGCTGCTGACCCTGCCGCCCGCCATCGACCCGGCCGCGACGGCGGAGGTCCTGGGCGCGGTCCTGCGCCACCACGCCGTGCTGCGCGCCCGCATCGACCTGGACGCCGGGACCTTCGTGATCCCGGAGCCGGACGCGGGGCCCGCCCCGGCGCTGGACGAAGGGCCGTCCGGTACGGGGGCGAGCCCCGAGGCACTGGCCCGCGAGGTCGACGAGCTCGCCGCCCGACTCGACCCGGCCGAGGGGCTGATGGTGCGGGCCCGCAGCTACCCGGGGACGGACGGACACCCCGGCAGACTGCTGCTCGTCGTCCACCATCTGGCCGTCGACGGCGTCTCCTGGCGCATCCTCCTCGACGACCTGGCCCAGGCCTGGAGCGACATCGCACAGGGCCGGACACCTCAACTGCCGCCCGCCACCACTTCGTTCCGGAGCTGGGCCCACACGCTGCGACGGCAGACCGCCGCCCGCACCGCCGAACTCCCGCTCTGGAACGAGATCCTCGCCGCCCCCGACCGGCTGCCCGCCCCGCCCGGTGCCCCGTCGGAGGAGCCGCGCGCCCTGGGCACGGTCGCCGAGGCCCGCCACTTGGTCCGGACCCTCGACGGCGCGGCCACCCGCACCCTGCTCACCGGGGCTGCCGAACACCACGGCGCACGTGTCCAGGACCTCCTGCTCACCGCGCTCGCCCGCGCCGTACGTGAATGGAGCGGGCGCGACCGGGTGGACTTCGCCGCCCATGTCGAGGGGCACGGCCGGGAACAGCAGATCGAGGACGGCGCCGACCTCTCCCGTACCGTCGGCTGGTTCACCAGCCTCTACCCCGTACGGCTGACCGCGACGGCCGCCGAACCGCCCGGCGACACCCTCGCGCGCACCCGCGACCACCTGGAACGCCTCCCCGACAGCGGCATCGGCTACGGCCTGCTGCGGTACGCGGCGGAGCGCGGCGAGCCGGACGGGCCCCTGGCCGTGGCAGCGGCCGACGGACCCGGCGCACCCCTGATCGCCTTCAACTACCTGGGGCGGTTCGGCACCGCGCCCGCAGCCGGGGGAGCGGCCTGGACACCCGCGCCCGGGGCCGGCGTGCTCGGGGGAGCGATCGACGACGCGCTCACCATGGCGCACGCGGTCGAGATCAACGCCCTCACCCGGGACACCCCCGAGGGCCCCCTGCTGGACACCCGGCTCACCTGGTCCCCGGCGGCCCTCGACGACCGGGCGGCCCACGACCTCGCGGACTGCTGGCAGCGCGCGCTGACCGCGCCGGCCACAGACGCCCCACCACCCGCCGGACCGGAACCGGCGGCCGGACCCGCCGACCGGCACACCGACAGGCCCGCCCACGGCCTGTCCCCGCTCAGCCCCGAACAGACAGCCATGCTCGAAGCCCGATGGAGGAACCGGTGAGTGCGGACCACGGCCTGGAAGACATCCTTCCCCTGGCGCCCCTTCAGGAAGGCCTGCTCTTCCACGCGGACCTCTCCGACACCGGCGGAGCCTCCGGCGCGAGTGACGGGATCGACGTCTACACCATGCGTCTGGTCTTCCGCCTCGACGGAGACCTCGACGCCACCGCCCTGCGCCGCGCGACGGACACCGTGCTGGACCGCCACCCCCACCTGAGGGCGGCGTTCCTCCAGGAAGGTCTCGACCGGCCCGTCCAGGCGATTCCCCGCACGGCCGAAGTGCCCTGGCGGGAGATCGACCTGCGGGACACCGCCCCCGACCGGCAGCGGGCCGAGGAACAGCGGATCCTGGACGAGGAGCGCACCCACCGCTTCGACCTGACCCGGCCCCCGCTGCTGCGGCTCACCCTGCTGCGCCACGGCGACCAGGACCACACCCTCATCCTGACGGCTCATCACATCCTGCTCGACGGCTGGTCGGTACCGCTGCTCGGCAAGGAGCTGTTCACCGCCTACGCCCAGCACACCAAGGCCCCCGCCGCCCCGGCCCTGCCCACGGTCCGCCCCTACCGGGACTTCCTGGCCTGGCTGGCCGCACAGGACCGGCCCGCCGCCGAGAGTGCCTGGCGCGAGGCGCTCGCCCCGCTGACCGCACCCACCCTCCTCGCGCCGGCCGCCGTCGGCGCCGCTGTGCCCGAGCCGCCCGTCCAGCTCGATCTGCGGCTCTCCACCCCGGCCGGCGAAGGGCTCACCGCCTTCGCGGCCGCCCGGCAACTGACCACGGCGACCGTCCACCAGGCGGCCTGGGGCATCACCCTGGCCCGGCTGACCGGCCGGGCGGACGTGGCCTTCGGCACCACCGTCTCCGGCCGTCCCGCCGACCTCGACGGCGCCGAGACCATGATCGGCCTGTTCATCAACACCCTGCCGGTCGTCGTGCACGCACCCCCGCGTGCTCCGCTCGCCGACATCGCCGCCACCCTCCAGGCCGACCGCACCAAGCTCCTGGGCCACGAACACCTCGGCCTCCCGCACATCCAGCAACTCGCGGGAATCGGCGAGCTGTTCGACACCCTGCTGGTGGTGGAGAACTTCGGCGTCGACACCCGGGGCCTCGCCGACGCCCAGGCAGCGGGCGGACTCACCGTGCGGTCCGTGCGCGGCGAGGACGCCACGCACTACCCCGTCACCGTCGTCGTCCACCCCGGCCCCGAGACCCGGATCGCCCTGCGCTACCGCCCCGACCTGCTCACCGCCGACCGCGCCCGCGCTCTTGGCACCGCCTATGTCCGGGTCCTGGAGGCCCTGGCCACCGCCCCCACCTCCCCGGCGGGGACGGTGGAACTCCTCACGGCACAGGACCGCCGCCGCGTCCTCGAAGACGGCGAGGCCCTCACCCCCGACGACGAGCCCCCCACGCAGTCCATCCCCGACCGCTTCGCGGCCGCCATCGCCCTGGACCCCGACGCGACCGCCGTGACCGACGGCGACCGGACGATCGGCTACCGGGAACTCGACGCCCTCTCCGACCGGATCGCCCATCTGCTGCACGCACGGGGCGCGGGCCCCGGCACCCTGGTCGCTCTCTCCCTGGAACCGTCCGCCGAGCAGATCGGCGCGATCCTCGGCGTCCTCAAGACCGGCGCGGCCTACCTGCCGCTCCCCACCGACGCCCCCGCCGACCGGATCCGCCCCCAACTCGCCGCCGCGCGACCGGTGATCGGCCTCGTCACCTCCTCGCGGCAGCGGGACGACCTGCCTGCCACCGACTGTGACGCCGACCGCCCCGGCGCGGGCTGGCTGACGCTCGACGACATCCCGGCAGCGGCCCCGGACGACACCCGCTACCCCGCCCCCGCCATCTCCCCGCACGCCGCCGCCTACGTCATCCACACCTCCGGATCCACCGGACGCCCCAAGGGCGTCGTCGTCGAACACCGGAATGTGCTCCGGCTGTTGGATGCCACCGACGACGACTTCGGCTTCGGCCCGGACGACGTCTGGACGCTCTTCCACGCGTACGCCTTCGACTTCTCCGTCTGGGAGATCTTCGGGGCTCTGCTGTACGGCGGACGCCTCGTCGTCGTCCCGCGCGCCACCACCCGCGCGCCCGAGGAGTTCGCCGCCCTCCTGCGTCGCGAACGCGTCACCGTGCTCAACCAGACCCCGTCCGCGTTCCATCAGCTCGCCGACGTCCTGCTCGAAGCCTCCGAGGAACACGAACTCGCTCTGCGCACCGTCGTCTTCGGCGGCGAGGCGCTCGACCCCGGGCGGCTCACCGGCTGGTTCGAGCGGTACGGGGACGACGGCCCCGAGCTCGTGAACATGTACGGCATCACCGAAACCACCGTGCACGTCACCCACCGGGTCATGGAGGCCGAGGAGGAGGACGGACCGGACGCCCCGCTCAGCCCCGTCGGCCGGCCGCTCGACGACCTCGCCGTCCGGCTCCTCGACTCCGCCCTGCACCCCGTCGCCCCCGGGGCCACCGGAGAGCTGTACGTCGCCGGGCCCGGCCTGGCCCGTGGCTACCTCGGCCGGCACGCCCTCACCGCCACCCGCTTCGTCGCCGACCCGTACGGGGCGCCCGGCACCCGCATGTACCGCACCGGGGACCTGGCGCGCTGGACGGCGGACGGCGAACTCGACTACCTCGGGCGCGCCGACGAACAGGTGCAGATCCGGGGCTTCCGGGTCGAGCCCGGCGAGGCGCGCGCCGCACTCGCCGCACTCGACGAGGTCGCCGACGCCGTCGTCCTCGCCCGCCCCGCACCAGGCGGCGGCACCAGACTCCTCGCCTACGCCACCCCCGCCGCCGGCCCGCTCGCCCCGGACCGGCTCCGCGAGGCCCTGCGCGAACGGCTGCCCGACTACCTCCTCCCGGCCGCCGTCATCCCCGTCGACCACTGGCCGCTGACCGCCAACGGCAAGCTCGACCGCACCGCCCTGCCCGAACCGAAAGAGGCCGCCGTCCCCGGCGGACGCGCCCCGGCGACCCCGCAGGAAGAGATCCTCGCCCACCTCTTCGCGGAGATCCTGGAACGCGAACAGGTCGGCGCAGACGACGACTTCTTCGCCCTCGGCGGCCACTCCCTGCTCGCGACCCGCCTCGCCTCCCGGATCCGGGCGGCCCTCGACGTCACCCTGTCGGTGCGCGACGTCTTCGAGGCCGCGACCGTCGCCGCCCTCGCCCGCCGCGTCCAGCACGCCGGGCGGGCCCCCGAACCGCTCCGGCCCCGGCCGCGCCCCGCCACCCTGCCGCTCTCCCCGGCGCAGCGCCGGCTGTGGTTCCTCCAGCAACTCCACGGCATCGGGGCCGACTACACCATCCCCTTCGCCGCCCGGCTGACCGGCCCCCTCGACGTCCCCGCCCTGCGCGCCGCCCTCATCGACGTCATGACCCGTCATGAGGCGCTGCGCACCGTCTTCCCCGCCACCGACGGCCGGCCGCACCAGCACATCGTCGAGGTCCCCGACCTCCCTCCGCTGCTCACGGTGACCGACGCCACCGGCGTCGAGAACGAACTCCGGCGCTACGTCGAGGAGATGGCCGGAACCGTCTTCGACGTGGAGCGGGACGTGCCGCTGCGCGCGGGCCTGCTGCGGCTCGCCCCCGACCAGCACGTCATCGTGCTCGTCGTCCACCACATCGCCGCCGACCAGTGGTCGGCCCGCCCGCTCCTCACCGACCTCGCCACCGCCTACGCCGCCCGCACCGGGGGCGACGCCCCCGCGTGGCCGCCGCTGCCCGTCCAGTACGCCGACTTCACCCTGTGGCAGCGCGAGACTCTCGGCTGGGACGACGACGCGCCGAACGCGGAAGGCGAAGCGCCGAACCCCGACGGGGTGGCCGCCGCCCAGCTCGACCACTGGCGGACCGTCCTGGCCGGTCTCCCCGCCGAACTGCCCCTGCCCACCGACCGGCCGCGTCCGCCGGTGCCCAGCCATCGCGGCGGCTTCGCCCGGTTCACCGTGCCGCCCGAGGTGCACACCGCGATGCGCACCCTGGCCCGGACCGAGTCCACCTCACTGTTCATGGTGGCCCACGCGGCGCTCGCCGCCCTGCTCGCCCGCACCGGGGCCGGCCAGGACATCGTCGTCGGCACGCCCGTCGCCGGACGCCACGACACCGCGCTGGACGACCTCGTCGGCTTCTTCGTCAACAACCTCGTCCTGCGCACCGACCTCTCCGGCGACCCGTCCTTCCGCGACCTCCTGCACCGGGTGCGGGAGGCCGACCTCGCCGCGTACGCCCACGCCGACGTCCCCTTCGAGCACCTCGTCGACACGCTCGCCCCGCACCGCTCGCTCGCCCGCCATCCGCTCTTCCAGGTGATGCTGGCGTACGAGAACCGGCAGGCGGGCGAGATCGGGCTGCCCGGACTCACCACCACGACCGTCCCGGCGTTCGGCCGCTCCGCCAAGTTCGACCTGACCTTCACCCTCGCGGAGCGCGCCGGGGCCGACGGCATCGAAGGCGTCCTGGAGTACGCCGAGGACCTCTTCGAACCCGCCACCGCGCAGGCCCTGGCCGACCGCCTGGTCCGGGTCCTCACCGAGGCCGTCACCGCCCCCGCGACGCCTCTGCACCGGCTGGAGATCCTCAGCCCGGCCGAACGCACCGCGCTCCTCGGCCGCCCCGAGGACGCCGCCGTGCCGCACGGCGACGCCTCCACCACCCTGCCCGGACTCTTCGCCGCCGTGGCCGCCGCCCACCCCGACGCCCCCGCCCTCGCCGGACCGGACCTGGCCACCGGGCAGCGCACCGAACGGGACTACCGGCAGCTCGACGCCGCCGCCAACGCCCTGGCCCGCGACCTCGCCGAACACGGCGTACGGCCGCAGGACCGGGTCGCGGTCATGCTGCCCCGCACCGTCGAAGCCGTCGTCGCCCTGCTCGCCGTCGCCAAGACCGGAGCCGTCTACCTCCCCGTCGACCCGGACTACCCGGCCGAGCGGATCGACCACATGCTCACCGACGCGGCCCCCACCCTCGTCCTCACCACCCCGGGAACGCCCGCGTCCGACGGCGTACCCCGGCTGGAGGTCGACGGCACACTGCTCGGCCGGTCCGCCGACGACCCGGGCCTCTGGCGCAACCGACGGCCCGACGCGGCGGCGTACATCATCTACACCTCCGGGTCCACCGGCCGCCCCAAGGGCGTCGCCGTCACCCACACCGGGCTGCCCGCCCTGGCCCGCACCCTCGCCGACGCCTTCGGGGCCGGTCCCGGCGACCGGGTGCTCCAGTTCGCGTCGCTGAGCTTCGACACCTCGGTGTGGGAGATCGTGATGGCGCTGTTCTCCGGCGCGGCCCTGGAGATCGTGCCCGCCGACCGCCGCCTGGGCGAACCGCTCGCGGAGTTCCTCGCCGAGCACCGCGTCACCCACCTCACCGTCCCGCCCGCCGTCCTCGCCGCACTCCCCGAGGACGCCGTCGCCCCCGGCACCACGCTCATCGTCGCCGGAGAGGCCTGCACCCCCGCCCTCGTCCGCGCCTGGGCCGGCCGCACCCGCATGTTCAACTCCTACGGCCCCACCGAGACCACCGTCGACGCCACCCTCTGGCGCTGCGACCCCGACCGGCTGCGCGCCGACGACAACAGCCCGGTCCCCGTCGGCACCGCCGTCGCCGAGACCGCCGCCCTCGTCCTGGACGCCGCACTGCGCCCGGTGCCGCCCGGCACCCCGGGTGAGCTGTACGTCGCCGGGTCCGGGCTCGCCCGCGGCTACCTCGGCCGCCCCGGTCTCACCGCGACCCGTTTCGTCGCCGCCCCCTACGGCCCGCCCGGCTCCCGGATGTACCGCACCGGCGACCTGGCCCGCCGCCGCGCCGACGGGGAGCTGGAGTACCTGGGCCGCGCCGACCACCAAGTGAAACTGCGCGGATTCCGCATCGAGCTGGGCGAGATCGAGTCCGCCCTGACCGCGCTCGACGGCGTGCGCCAGGGCGCCGCGGTGCTGCGCGAGGACCGGCCCGGCAGCAAGGCGCTCGCCGGATACGTCGTCGCGCGGCCCGGGGCGGACCTCGACCCCGACCGGCTGCGTTCGGCCCTCGCCCGCACCCTGCCCGACTACGCCGTCCCGGCCACCGTGACCGTGCTGCCCGCCCTGCCGCTCGGCCCCACCGGCAAGGTGGACCGCGCGGCACTGCCCGCCCCGGTCGTCGCAGCCTCCGACGACGCCCCGCTGACCGGCACGGCCGCCACGCTGGCCGGCCTGTTCGCCGAGGTCCTGCGGCTGGACGGACCGCCCGGCGGCGACGACTCCTTCTTCGCGCTCGGCGGCGACAGCATCTCCTCCATCCAACTCGTCTCCCGCGCACGGAAGTCGGGCCTGGCGATCAGCGCCCGGCAGATCTTCGAACACCCCACCCCGCGCGCCCTCGCGGAGGTGCTCGGGGAGGTGTCCACTCCGTACGCCGATGCCGAGCCCCGGCCCGCCGACAGCGGCCACAACGCCCCGGCCCTGTTCACCCCGCTCATGCACTGGCTGCGCCGGAGCCCGGACCACTGGGGCGCGTTCCACCAGTCGATGCTGGTCACCGTGGCGTCCACGCTCACCGAGGACCGCCTGCGGACCGCCCTCGGACACCTCCTGGCCACCCACGACCTGCTGCGCGCCCGCGTCACCACCGACCACCCCGACGGCCGGCCCCGGCTCACACCCGCCGACACCACACCCGACCCGGCGACCCTCCTCACCGTCGTCCCGGCCACCGGCGACGAGGCCGAGCTGCGCCGGGCGGTCGACGCCCAGTCGCGTGCCCGTGCGGACGAACTCGAACCGTCACAGGGCGCGTTGGTGCGTGCCGTCTGGTTCCCGCGCGGGCCCGGCCGGGACGGCCGACTGCTGCTGCTCGTCCATCACCTCGCCGTGGACGGCGTGTCCTGGCGGATCCTGCTGCCCGACCTCGCGCACGCCGTCGCCACCGGAACACCCCCGGACCGCCCCTCCACCTCCTTCGCCCACTGGGCGGGCGCACTCCACGAGGACGCCGAGCGCTTCGCCGCCGAGCGCCCCTACTGGGACGGCGTCCTGGCGGACCCGCCCGCCCCGCTCGCCCCCCACGACGCGGCGAACGCTCCGCACACCCCGGGCGAACTGCGCACCGAACTCGCCCCCGACCTCACCGCCCCCCTGCTCACCGCCACCGCCGCCGCGTTCCACGCCCGCCCCGACGAACTGCTCCTGGCCGCACTCGTCCACGCCGTCGGCGGCGACTCCCCGGTCCTGGTCGACCTGGAATCCCACGGCCGCCACGAGGAGTTGGCCCCCGGAGCCGACCTCTCCCGTACCGTCGGCTGGTTCACCACCCAGTACCCCGTCCGGCTGGACCCCGGCACCGGAGGCGGAGCCGTCGGCCAGGACGTCAAGCGCGTCCGGGAGCGGCTCGCGGCCGTTCCCGGCCGGGGCACCGGCTACGGTGCGCTGCACGCGCAGGCTCCCAGCGGCGCCCAGGTCGCCTTCAACTACCTGGGCCGGTTCACCGCCGACACCCCGGACGGGCACTGGGTCCCCGCACCCGAATCCGACGCGGTCCACCCGGGACCGCAGCCGGTCCTCCTCGACGGACACGTCCTGGACCTCAACGCCTCCGCCCTGGACGGCCCCGAGGGCCCCGTGCTGACCGTCCGCTGGACGTACGCCGCCGATGTCATCGGCCCCGAGCGGATCCGCACCCTCGCCGACCGGTTCACCGCCGCCCTCACCGAGCTCGTCCGCCGCCGCGACGAACCCGGCTTCGCGGGACACAGCCCCGGCGACTTCCCGGTGGCCCTCGACCAGCACGAGATCACCGAGCTGGAAGCGGCGGTCCCCGCACTCGACGGCGTACTGCCCCTGACACCCCTCCAACACGGCCTCGCCTACCACGCGCTGACCGAGGAGACCGGAACCGATCCCTACGTCGTCCAACTGGAGCTGGAGCTCACCGGGCCGCTCGACCCCGGCCGGCTGCGCGGGGCCGCCCGGGCCGTCGTGGACCGGCACGCCAACCTCCGCGCCGGATTCCGTCGCCTCACCACCGGCCGCCTGGTGCAGTACACGACCGCCGACGCCCCGCCGGAGTGGACCGAACACGACCTGCGCGCCCGCCCGGACGCCCTCACCTCTCTCGTTGCCGACGATCGCACCCGCCCCTTCGCCCCGGACCGGCCGCCGTTGCTGCGGTTCACGCTGATCCGCACCGCCGACGACCGGTGGCGGCTGCTGTTCACCAGCCACCACCTGCTGCTCGACGGCTGGTCGGCGCCGCTCCTGCTCACCGACCTGTTCGACGCCTACGCCGGACGCCCCCCGGCCCGCCGCCGCCCCTTCGCCGACTACGCGCGCTGGCTGGCCGACCGCGACCGCCCGGCCGCCGAGGCCGCCTGGCGCACCGCCTTGGACGGCATCACCGAACCCACCCTCATCACCCCCGCCGACACCCCGTCCACCGCCCTGGTCCCCGAGGAGACCGCAACCGTCCTCGACCCCGCCCTCACCGCCGCGCTCCAGGACCGGGCCCGCACCGCGGGCACCACCCTGAACACCGTCGTCCAGACCGGCTGGGGGCTCGTCCTGTCCCGGCTCACCGGACGCGACGACGTGGTCTTCGGCAGCGCGGTCTCCGGCCGTCCCGCCGAACTCGACGGTGTGGAAGGGATGCTGGGGCTCTTCGTCAACACCCTGCCCACCCGGGTACGGACCGCTCCCGCCCGCACCCTGGGCGACGCGGTCGCCGACCTGCACGCGCGCCAGGTCGCCCTGCTCGACCACCAGCACCTCGGACTCGCCGACATCCAGCGACTCGTCGGCATGCCCGCGCTGCTGGACACCATGACCGTCTTCGAGAACTACCCCTTCGACGACGAGGCGCTCACCGGCAGCGAACGCGCCGCCGGGCTCGACGTACGCGGCGTCGGCGGCCGGGACGCCACCCACTACCCGCTGACCCTCGCGATCACCCTCCAGGGCGGCCGGCTGCGGCTCGTCCTCAAGCACCGCCCCGACCTCTACGACGCCCCGGCCGCCCGGGCCGTCCTCGACCGGCTGACCCGCGCCCTGGACCACCTCGCCCACCGGCCGGACCTCCCCGCCGGACAGGTGGACCTCGCACCGGAGGCCTCGGCCGGACTCACCGGCCGGCCGGGCACCGTCGCGGCCCTGGGCTGCGCCGGCACGGTCGCGGCCGTCGCCGCCGAACGCCCGGACACCATCGCCGTACGGCCGCTCGACGGCGGGCAGC
The DNA here is from genome assembly GCF_044757365.1 of Streptomyces sp. NPDC091289. Classification (NCBI taxonomy): domain Bacteria; kingdom Bacillati; phylum Actinomycetota; class Actinomycetes; order Kitasatosporales; family Streptomycetaceae; genus Streptomyces; species Streptomyces sp. NPDC091289. The sequence continues at coordinate 112,409 of NZ_JBIVUT010000001.1, read as the reverse complement.
CGGTGACCTACCGGCAACTCGTCGCGCGAGCAAGTCTGTTCGCGGACCGGCTGCGGGAGGCGGGGGCCGGACCCGAAACCGTGGTCGCGCTCCTGCTGCCCCGCTCCGTGGACCTGGTCGTCGCCGAACTCGCCGTGGCCTGGTCCGGCGCCGCCTATCTGCCGCTGCACCCCGACTGGCCCGCCGAGCGCATCCGCACCGTCCTCGGCGCGGCCGACGCGGTCGCCCTCGTCTGCCTCCCCGGCACCGACACCGTCCCGTACGGCCCCGTACCGGTGCTGCACCCGCCGGTCGAGGACGCGGCGGCCGGGCCGAGCGGCACGGGTCCCGCGGCGGCCGCCCCGCACCGGCTCGCCTACGTCATGTACACCTCCGGCTCCACCGGCGAGCCCAAGGGCGTCGCCGTCCCGGAGAGCGCGGTCCTCGCCCTCGCCTCGGACAGCCGGTTCGCCGGTGACGCCCACCGCCGGGTCCTCGTCCACTCGCCGCACTCCTTCGACGCGGCCACCCACGAGGTGTGGGGCACCCTGCTGCGCGGCGGCGAACTGCTCCTCGCGCCCGACGCACCCCTCGATCCGGACCGCTGGCGCACGCTCCTGACCGGTGGCGAGACCCGGAGCGGGGGAGCGGGCAGCGCCTGGTTCACCGCCGGACTGTTCGCCCTCCTCGCCCAGGACGCCCCCGAGACGTTCACCGCCCTGCGCGAGGTGTGGACCGGCGGCGACGTCGTGGCCCCCGGAGCCGTGGCCGCCGCACACGCCGCCGCCCCGCACCTCCGCGTCGTCAACGGCTACGGCCCCACCGAGACCACCACCTTCGCCACCGCCCACACCCTCGACCTCGACGCACCCGACGGCGGCCCGCTGCCCATCGGACGACCGCTCGACGGCATGACCCTCCGGGTGCTCGACACCGCCCTGCGGCCCGCCCTGCCCGGCGTCCCCGGCGAGCTGTACATCGGCGGGACCGGCCTCGCCCGCGGCTACCACGGCCGCCCCGGCCGCACCGCCGAACGCTTCGTCGCCGACCCCCACGGGCGACCGGGGGAGCGGCTGTACCGCACCGGCGACCTGGTGCGCATCCGGCCCGACGGTGCCCTGGACTTCCTCGGCCGCACCGACGACCAGATCAAACTGCGCGGCCACCGCGTCGAACCCGGAGAGAGCGAAGCGGCCCTCCTCGCCGAGCCGGGTGTCGCCCGCGCCGTCGTGGTCCTGCGCACCGACCTCCCGGGCGGCCCCGCCCTCGTCGGATACGCCGTCCCCGAACCGGACACCGCCCTGGACCCCGAAGCACTGCGCGAACGCCTCGCCGCCCGCCTGCCCGACTACCAGGTCCCGGCCCGCCTCGTCGCTCTCCAGGCGTTCCCGCTCACCGAGAACGGCAAGATCGACCGCGCGGCCCTGCCTGCCCCGGAAGCCGCCGCCCCGGCGGACCCCGGCCGCCGGCCGCCGCAGGACCAGCGCACCGAACTCCTCTGCCGGATCTTCGCGGACGCCCTCGGGCTGCCCGGCTTCGGCCCGTACGAGGATTTCTTCGAGCACGGCGGGCACTCGCTGTCCGCGATGAGCCTGGTGGGCCGCGCCCGGGCGGTCCTCGACGCGGACCTGTCCGTCGGCGACCTGTTCACCGCCCGCACCCCGGCGGCCACCGCCGCCCTGCTGCGCGGAACACGCGGGACACGCGGGACCGCCCGACCGGTGGAGCCCGTCGACCGGCCGCGCCCCGCCGAACCGCCGCTGTCCGCCGCCCAGCAACGCCTCTGGTTCCTCCACCGGCTGGAGGAGGAACCCACCGCCGCCTACAACGTGCCCATCGCCCTCCGGCTCACCGGCACACTCGACGCACCGGCGCTGGAGTCGGCGCTCGCCGACCTCACGACCCGCCACGAGGTGCTGCGCACGGTATTCCCCGAGCGCGAGGGGCGCGCCGTGCAGCGCATCCTCGACCCGGGCGACGCCCCCGTACCCCTCACCGTCCGCACGGTCACGCCGGACGCCCTGGACGCCGCGCTGTCCGAGGCCGCGAGCCGGCCCTTCGCCCTGGACCGGGAGACACCGCTGCGCGCCGGGCTGTTCCGGGTGGCCCCGGAAGGCGGCACAGGCCCGCACCACGACGTGCTGCTCCTCGTCCTGCACCACATCGCCGGGGACGAGTGGTCGGTGCGCCCGCTGCTCGACGATCTGGCCACCGCCCTCGCCGCCCGCTCGGGCGGCCGGGCCCCCGCGTGGGCGCCGCTGCCCCTCCAGTACGCCGACCACACCCTGCGGCAGCGGGACCTGCTCGGCGACGAGACCGACGAGGACAGCGAGATCAGCCGACAGGTCCGCTACTGGAAGGACCAACTGGCCGGACTCCTGGCGGAACTGCCCCTCCCCCTGGACCGCCCGCGCCGGCCGGACACCGGACACGACGGAGGCATCGTCGAATTCGGCCTTCCGCCGGAGGTCACCGCCGGGCTGCGGAAGCTCGCCTCCCGCACCGGCGCCACCCCGTTCATGGTCGCCCACGCGGCGCTCGCCGTCCTGCTCCACCGGCTCGGCGGCACCGACGACGTCCCCGTGGGAACCCTCGTCGCCGGCCGCGACGACGCCACGGTGCACGACCTCGTCGGGTTCTTCGTCAACACTCTCGTCCTGCGCACCGATGTCGGTGGCGACCCGACCCCGGCCCGGCTCGTGGCCCGCGCCAGGGCCGCCACGCTCGACGCACTCGACCACGCCGATGTCCCCTTCGAACGGCTGGTGGACCTGCTCGACGTCGAACGCTCCCTGGAACGGCACCCGTTGTTCCAAGTGATGCTGAACTACCAGACACGTACCGCCGAAGGACCGGAACTCGGAGGCCGGGCCAGCGAACCCGTCGCGGTGCACACCCGCACCGCCAAGTTCGACCTCACCGTCACCCTGGTCCAGGAACCGGGAGCCGACGGCGCGTTGAACGGCGGCATCACCTACCGCACCGGGCTCTTCGACGCGGCGACGGTACGCAGGATCGCCGACTGGTACGGACGCGTCCTGGCCGCCTTCGCGGAGCGTCCCGACCGGCCCGTCGGAGGCCTCCGCCTGCTCACCGACGCCGAACACCACCAGCTCCTCACCGCCTGGAACAGCGCCGAGGAGCCCGTACAACCGCCTTGCATCGCCCGGGAGTTTGCCGAGCAGGCCGCCCGCATGCCCGATGCCCCCGCCGTGATCGACGGCGACCGCACCGTCCCGTACGGCGAACTCCTGGGCGACGCCCGGTCACTCGCCGCCCTCCTCCGTGAGCACGGGGTGGGCCGCGGCGAAGCCGTCGCCGTACTCCAGCCCCGCTCGACGGAGCTCGTCACCGCCGCACACGCCGTGCTCCAGGCGGGCGGGGCGTATCTGCCCCTGGACCCGGACCACCCGGCCGCCCGGCTCTCCGCCATGCTCGGCGACAACCCGCCCGCAGTACTGCTCACCGACCGCGCCCACCGGGGCCTGGTGCCCGACGGGTTCGACCGGCCGGTCCTGCTCCTCGACGACCCGCGCCCGGCGGCCCCCGCAGGCCTCGCCCCCGCCGAACCCCATCCCAGGCAGCCCGCGTACATCCTGCACACCTCCGGTTCCACCGGCCGCCCCAAGGCCGTCGTCGTGCCGCACGGGGCGCTCGCCAACCGGCTCGCCTGGACGCAGCGGCGCTTCCCCCTCGGGCCGGGGGACCGCATGCTGGCCAAGGCCGCCCCCGGCTTCGACGTCTCCGTCTGGGAGCTGACCGGGCCGCTGCTCACCGGAGCCGCCGTCGTCCTCGCCGGACCCGACGGGCACCGCGACCCCGCCCACCTCGCCCGGCTGATCCGCGAACACGGCGTCCACGCCGTCCACTTCGTGCCCTCGATGCTCGCCCTGTTCGCCGCCGAACCCGAGGCGGCACACTGCACCTCGCTGCGGTGGATCTTCAGCGGTGGCGAAGCCCTCACCGACGAGCTGGTGCGGCGCTGCGCCGAGGTGTGCGCCGCCCCCGTCGTCAACCAGTACGGGCCGACCGAGGCGGCCGTCGACGTCACCGCCCGCACCGCCGTGCCCGGTGAGCAGCCCCTCGTCCCGCTCGGCACCCCGGGAGCCGGCACCCGCGCCTACGTCCTGGACGCGGCCCTGCGGCCCGTGCCGCCCGGGGTGAGCGGCGAACTGTATCTGGGCGGGGCGCAGTTGGCGCTCGGCTATCTCGGCCGGGGTGCGGGGACCGCCGAACGCTTCGTCGCCGACCCGTTCGGCGCGCCGGGGGAGCGGCTCTACCGCACCGGCGACCTGGCCCGCTGGAACGTACGCGGCGAGCTGGAGTATCTGCGCCGCGCCGACGACCAGGTGAAGCTGCGCGGCGTACGCATCGAGCCGGCGGAGGTGCGGACCGCCCTGCTCGGCCACCCGGGCGTCCGAGACGCCCTCGTCCTCGTACGCGACGACCTGCCAGGAGCGGCCCGGCTCGTCGGTTACGTCACCCCCGACGACCCGTCCACGCCACCGCTCCCCGCCGACCTGATCACGCACAGCGCCGCCCTCCTGCCCGGGGCCCTCGTCCCCTCCGACGTCGTCGTCCTGGACCGCTTCCCGCTCACCGTGAGCGGCAAGGTGGACCGCTCCGCGCTCCCCGCGCCCGCCATCGCGGACCCTTCGGGCGCGGAGCTTCCGGAGGACGCCACCGAGCGGATCCTCGCCGAACTGATCGCCGACCTGCTGAAGTTGCCCGCCGTCGGACGGCACGACAGCTTCTTCGGCCTCGGCGGCGACAGCATCACCTCCATCGTGCTGGTCAGCGCCGCCCGGCGACGCGGGCTCGTGCTCAGCCCCCGGGACGTCTTCGAACAACGCACGGTGTCCGCCCTCGCCCGGGTCGCCCGGCGGGAGGAGACCGCCGCCCTGGTCCACGACCCGGGGGCCGGGCCCGTCCCGCTCACACCCGTCATGCACGCGCTGCGCCGGCGCGGCGGCGACCACCGCACCTTCCACCAGTCCCTCCTGGTCACGACCCCGCCCGGTCTCACCGCCGAGCGGCTGCGCCGGGCACTCGGGAGCCTCGTCGCCCATCACCCCGTCCTCGCCGCCCGGCTGGACGGCGCGGAGAGCGAAGCGTGGACCCTGCACGTCCCCGAGGGCCCGGCCCTCACGGACGACGTGCTGCACCATGTGGAGGTGCGTGCGAGCACGGGCGCATCGCTCACGGACGCGATCACCGCGACCGCGCGCGCCGCCGTCGGCGAACTCGAGCCGCACACCGGCCACATGCTGCGCGCCGCCTTCCTCGACCCCGGCGACGGGGAACCCGGCCGGCTCCTGCTCGTCGCCCATCACCTGGTGGTCGACGCGGTGTCCTGGCGGATCCTGCTCCCCGACCTCGCCCAGCTGTGCGCCGACCCGGACGCGCCGCTGCCCCCGGTGGAGACCTCCTTCCGCACCTGGTCCCGGGCCCTCACCGGCACCGCTCCCGACCGGCGAGCCGAACTCCCCTACTGGAGCGAGGTGCTGGGCGACCACGGGCCCGCCCCGTACGGCCGCGCACCCGACCCCGCCACGGACACCCCGGACACCGTCCACCGGCTGACCACCACCGTCCCCGCCGACCTGGCCGAACCCGCCCTCAACGAGGTGACCGCGGCGTTCCACTGCACCGAACAGGACGTCCTGCTCACCGCGTTCGTCCTCGCCCACAGCCGCTGGCGCAGCGAGGACAGCACCCTCCTGCTGCTCGAAGGGCACGGCCGCGACGGCGCGCTCCCCGAAGTCGCCGCCCCCGCCCGGACGGTGGGCTGGTTCACCAGCCAGTACCCGTTCCGGGGGCGGCTCACAGAGGCAGGTCCCGACACCACCATCGCGGACCCGAACGCGGCCGGACGGCTCCTCAAGCAGATCAAGGAGCAACTGCGCGCCGTCCCCGACCACGGCATCGGATACGGCCAACTGCGCCACCTGGATGCCGAATCCGAGGCCACGCTCGCCGCCCGCCCGGAACCCCTGACCGGCTTCAACTACCTGGGCCGCTACGACGTCGGCGACGCCGGTGCCGCAGCACCCGAACCCTGGACCCCCAGCCCCGAGTCGGCCGCCGTATGGCGTCCGGCCCCCGCGCTCGGCGTCCACACCGCGGTGGACCTCGACATCACCGCACTGCGCCGCCCCTCGGGCACCGAGCTCTCCGTCAGCTGGCACCACGCGAGCCGGCTCGTGAGCGACGAGGAGATCGCGGTCCTGGACCGCTGGTGGCGCACCGCCCTGGAGACCCTGGTCGCGGCCGCCCGCACCCAGGCCGCCGGGCACACCCCGTCCGACCTCGGCCTGCTGACGCTGAGCCAGGACGAAATCGATGAGTTCGAAGACGAGTGGAGGACCACGTGACCGGCGCACCCCAGGGACTGCAGGACATACTCCCGCTGTCCCCGCTCCAACAGGGGCTCTACTTCCTGTCGTCCTACGACGACAGCGCGCTGGACGTCTACAACGTGCAGCTCGGCCTGGACCTGACGGGACCGCTCGACACGGACCGCCTGCGCCGCGCCGCCGAGGCCCTCCTGACCCGCCACCCCAACCTCAAGGCCGCCTTCCGCACCCGCCGCAACGGCGACCCGGTCACCGTCGTCCCGCACACGGTGGACATTCCCTGGCAGGACGCCGACCTCTCCGGCCTCGACCCCGCCGAACGCGACCGGCGGGTGCTCCGCCTCACCGACGCCGACCGGCACACCCGCTTCGACCTGGCCCGGCCGCCCCTGATCCGCTTCACCGCGATCCGCCTGGCCCCCGAACGCCACCGGCTGCTCTTCACCCACCACCATCTGCTGCTGGACGGCTGGTCCACCGCCCGCGTCGTCCAGGAGCTCTTCGCCCTGTACGCGGCCGACGGCGCGCCCACCGCCCTGCCCGAGGTCCGCCCGTACCGCGACTACCTGGCCTGGGCCGCCGCCCAGGACACCGCCGCCGACGAGCGCGCCTGGCGCGAGGCGCTGGCCGGCCTCGACGGCCCGACCGTCATCGCACCCGGCCTGGACGGCCAGCCGCAGGCCGAACCAGCCACACATGATGTGGAGTTGGCTCCCGAATTCGCAGCCGCCCTGGTCGCCGCCGCCCGGGCGCTGGACGTCACCGTGCCCGTCGTCGTACAGACCCTGTGGTCCCTCGTCCTGGCCGATACGACCGGGCGTCGGGACATCGTGTCGGGCACCACCGTGTCCGGCAGGCCCGCCGAGCTGGCCGGGGCCGCGTCCATGGTGGGGCTCTTCATCAACACCCTTCCGGTGCGGGTCCGGATCCGGCACGACGAGACCCTCGCCGAACTCGTCCGGCGCACCGCCGCCGAACAGGCCGCCCTCCTGGCGCACCACCATGTCGCGCTCGCCCGGATCCAGAAGCTCACCGACACCGGCGGCCCCCTGTTCGACACCCTGTGCGTGTTCGAGAACTACCTCGTCGACACCGGGGCCGACGACCAAACGGCAGCCGGGGCCAAGGAGTTCGCCGGGCTGCGCGTCGAGGCCGTCACCGGTCGGGACGCCACCCACTACCCGCTCACCCTGGTCGCCGCCCCCGGGGCCGACGGAGGCCCGGTCCTGCGGCTGCGCTACCGCGCCGACGCCCTGAGCGCGGCCGACGCCGCCCGCGTCGCCGCCCGACTCCGGCGCGCCGTCGAGGAGTTCACCGCCGACCCGCACCGCCCGCTGCCCCGCACCGACCTCCTCACCCCGGAGGAACGCGACCAGGTCCTGAACGCCTTCAACGCCGACACCGTCGACGTCGAGCCCGCCACCCTCCCCGTCCTCTTCCAGCGGCAGGCCGCAGCGCACCCCGACCGGCCCGCCGTCGACGACGCCGGACGCGTCCTCACGTACGCCGAGCTGAACACCCGCGCCAACCGGCTCGCCCACGCCCTCATCGCGGCGGGCACCGGCCCCGAGGACGTCGTCGGCGTCGCCCTGCGCCGGGGAGCCGACGTGTACGTCGCGCAGCTCGCCGTCGGCAAGGCGGGCGGCGTCTTCGCCCCGCTCGACCCGGACCAGCCCGCCGACCGCCTCACCGGCCTGATCGCCGACAGCGGGGCGGCCGTCGTCCTCGCCCACTCCGGCACCGACCACACCGCCTGGTCCGGCGACACGACCGTCATCACGACCGACCGGCTGCCCGACGGTCTGCCCGACCACGATCCCACCGACGCCGACCGCCGGGCCCCGCTGCGGCTGCACAACGGGGCCTACCTCATCTACACCTCCGGCTCCACGGGCCGGCCCAAGGGCGTCCTCGTCGAACACCGGCCGCTCGTCGACCTCATCGCCTGGGCGCACGCCTGCTTCGCCACCCGGCCCGGCGACCGGGTCACCCAGTTCGCGTCCCCCAGCTTCGACGTCACCTTCTGCGAACTCGCCAACTCCCTCTTCTCCGGGGCGACTCTGGTGATCGTCCCGGAGGAGGAGCGGGCCGGGGCCCCGCTCGCCGACTTCCTGAACCGGGCCGCCGTCACCCTGGCCGTGATCCCGCCGACCGTCGTCGCCTCCCTGCCGCCGGGCGCGCTGCTCCCCGAGGGCATGAGTCTGATCGTCGGCACCGAGGCGCTGCCCCCGGAGACCGTCCGCGCCTGGGCGGGCCGCCACCGCCTCTTCAACGCCTACGGGCCCACCGAAGCCGTGGTGAACTCCGCCACCTGGGAGGTCCCGGCCGAGTGGACCGGCGGACCCGTGCCGATCGGCCCGCCGGACGTCAACAAGCGCGCCTACGTCCTCGACACCGCGCTGCGCCCGGTCGCCCCCGGCGTCCTGGGCGAGCTGTACATCGGCGGACCCGGCCTCGCCCGCGGCTACCTCGGCCGCCCGCCGATCACCGCCGACCGTTTCGTCGCCGACCCCTACGGCCCACCCGGCACCCGCATGTACCGCACCGGGGACCTGGCCCGCTGGAACGAGCGGGGCGAGCTGGAGTACGCGGGCCGCACCGACCACCAGCTGAAGATCCGCGGCTTCCGCGTCGAACCCGGCGAGGTCGAGGCCCGCCTCACCGCCCACCCGGCTCTCGCCCAGGCCGTCGTCACCGGCCACACCGACCACCGGGGCGTCCGCAGGCTCGTCGCCCACGCCGTCCCCGTACCCGGCGGCGACCCGCGACCGGCGGACATCGTCGCCTGGGCCGCCGAGACCCTGCCCGACCACATGGTCCCGGCGGCGGTCGTCCTCCTCGACGCGCTGCCGCTCACCGCGGCCAACAAGACCGACCGAACCGCTCTGCCCGCACCCGACTTCACCGCCACCGGCGGCGGCACCGCCCCGCGCACCGACCGCGAGAAGGAACTGGCCGCTCTCTTCGCCGAGATCCTCCACCTGCCCGAAGTCGGCGTCGAGGACAGCTTCTTCGCCCTCGGCGGCGACTCCATCTCCGCCATCCAGCTCGTCGGGGCCGCCCGCCGCCGAGGCCTCAAGCTCAGCCCCCGCGATGTCTTCGAACGGCGTACGGTCGAGCAACTCGCCGCCCTTGCCCGCACGGTGGACGACACGGCCGCCCCCGCCGAACGCACCGCACGCAGCGCGCCCCTCACCCCCATCCTGCGGTGGCTCGTGGAACGCGGCGGGCCCATCGCCGACTACCATCAGTCCACCGTCCTCCACACCCCGGCCGGCGCGACCGCCGAACAGCTCTCCGCCGGACTGGGCCGCGTCCGCGGCCACCACGATGTGCTGCGGGCCCGGCTCACCGACCGCACCCTGGAGATCCCCGCCCCCGGCGACGACCCCCGGCCGACGCCGCTGACCCGGATCGACGCTGTCGAGACGGCCGACGAGGACCTGCTGCCCACCCTGCGCGCCCGGGCCCGCGAAGCCTCCAGGCTGCTCGACCCGTACGCCGGATCCATGGTCCGGGCCGTCTGGCTGGACGCCGGCCCCGACCGGGGCGGACTGCTCGCCCTGCTCATCCACCACGCGGTCGTCGACGGGGTCTCCTGGCGCATCCTCACCCAGGACCTCGCCACCTCCCTCGAAGCCGAACGCCACGGCCGCACCGTCGAACTCCCGCCCGTGGAAACCTCCTTCGCCGACTGGGCCCAGGGGCTTGAGCAGGCAGCGCTGGCCCCCGAGCGTGCCGCCGAGGCCGCGCACTGGACCGCCGTACTCGGCGACGGCGGAGAAGCGGCTCCGCCCGCCCGAGGGTCGGCTCTGCCCGCCCCGGGACCGGCTCTGCCCGCCCTCGACCCGACCCTGGACACCCTCGCCACCGTGACGACGGTCCCCGTCGAACTCGCGCCCGAGCACACCCTGCCCCTCCTCACCGACCTGCCCGAACGCTTCCACGCGGGCCCCGACACCTTCCTGGTCACCGCCCTCGCCCTGGCCCTCGCGGCCTGGCGCGGCGACACCGAACCGGTGGTCGTCGACATCGAGGGCCACGGCCGCGCCGACCACCTGGTGCCCGACGCCGAACTGTCGCGTACCGTCGGCTGGTTCACCGCCGTCCACCCCGTACGCCTGGACCTGGGCGGCCACGGCGGCCTCGGCTCGCCGAGCGGCGACGAGCTGGCGGGCGCGGTCAAGCGGATCAAGGAACTGCTGGGGGCCGCACCCGACAACGGGCTCGGCTTCGGCCTGCTGCGGCACCTGAACCCCGAGCTGCGCGACCGCCTGGCCGCCCTGCCCGAACCGCGCATCGCCTACAACTACCTGGGCCGCTTCGGGAGTTCGGGTACCGCCGCGCAACCCGGTCCGCCCGCGCCCTGGAGCCCGGCCCTGACCGGATCCCTGGGCGGGGGAGCGGACGACGCACTGCCCGCCTCGCACACCCTCACCCTCAACGCCTCCGTCGTGGACGGACCCCAGGGGCCCGCCCTCCAGGCAGGCTTCAGCTTCCCCGGCCGGCTGCTGGAGGCCGCGGAGGTCGAGCGCCTCGCCGCCCTCTGGACCACCGCCCTGCGCAACCTGACCCGCCTGCTGGACGACCCGGCGGCCGGCGGACACACCCCCGGCGACTTCCCGCTCGTCGAGGTCGACCAGCCGGAGATCGACACCCTGGAGGCCCGCACCCCTCTCGCCGACCTGCTGCCGCTCTCTCCGCTCCAGGCCGGGCTGTACTTCCTCACCGGCTTCGGCGCGGAGGGCGACGGGCCCGACGTCTACACCACCCAGACCGCCCTCGACATCGAGGGCGACCTCGACACCGAGCGGCTCCGCCGCGCCGGACGCGCCCTCCTCGCCCGCCACCCCAACCTCCGCGCCGGATTCCACGGCCGCCGGGGAGCCGACCCGCTCCAGGTCGTCCCCGCCGAGGCCGAGATCCCCGTACACGCCTACGACCTGACCTCACCCGACCTGTCCGAGGGGCGGCGGCAGGGCAGGGCGCAGAACATCCTGGCCGCCGACCGGCGACAGGGCTTCGACCTGACCGCCCCGCCGCTGCTGCGGCTCACCGTCGTCCGGCTCGGGGAACGCCGCCACCTGCTCGCCGTCACCTCCCACCACATCCTCCTCGACGGCTGGTCGGGACCTCTGCTCGTGCGGGACCTGCTCGCCCTCTACCGGGGCACGCCCGGACCCGCCCCCCGCCCCTACCGCGACTACCTGCTCTGGCTGAAGGACCGCGACCGCGCCACCACGCAAGGCCTGTGGCAGGAGGCGCTCGCCGGGATCGACGGCCCCACCCGGCTCGTCCCGGAAGCCGCCGCGATGCCCGCGGGCACGCCCGAACGCGTCGACGTCCCGCTCCCCGACGACCTGGTGGCCCGCGTCCACGCCTTCGCCCGCGCCCACGACGTCACCGTCAGCACCGTCCTCCAGAGCGCCTGGGGCCTGCTGCTGGGCCGGCTCACCGGCCGCACCGACGTGACGTTCGGCGTCACCGTCTCCGGACGCCCCGCCGACCTCGACGGCTCGCACGACATGATCGGCCTGTTCATCAACACCGTGCCCACCCGGGTCACCCCGCGCCCCGCCCAGACCCTCGCCGCCCTCGTGCAGCAACTGGGCGAGCGGCAAGCCGTGCTGATGGATCATCAGTACGAGCCGCTCGCCGAGCTCCAGCGCCTCGCCGGACACCGCGAACTCTTCGACACCCTCGTCCTCTTCGAGAACTTCCCGGTCGACGCCGAACAGTTGCGCCGCACCGAGGAGCGGGCCGGACTGCTCGTCACCGGAGCACGCGGCCACGACGCCACCCACTACCCGCTGGTCCTGGTCGCCCTGCCCGGCCGCGACCGCCTCGCCCTCGCCCTCGATCACCGCCCCGAACTCCTCACCGCCGACCAGGTCGCCACCATCGGCGCACAGCTGCTCGCCGTCCTGGAACAGCTCGTCGACCACCCCGACAGCACCGCCGCCGCCGTCCTGCCCGGTCTCGCCGAGCCGGCCCGCCTCGACGGGCCCTCCCACGACATCAGCCGGCTCGGCCTCGCCGGACGCTTCCTGCGCCGGGCCGCCGAGACATCCGACGCGACCGCGCTGATCGCGGGCGACGAGGAGTGGAGCTACGCCCACCTCGCCGACCGGGTCACCGCCGTCGCCGGGCGGCTGCGCGACCTCGGAGCCGGGCCCGAGCGGCTGATCGCCGTCGCGCTGCCCCGGAGCGCCGACCTGGTCGCCGTGCTGCTCGCGGTCTCCGCCACCGGAGCCGCCTACGTCCCCGTCGACCCGGACTTCCCGGCCGACCGCGTCGCCTATCTGCTGGCGGACTCCGACCCGCTGCTGGTGATCCGCCCCGACCACCCGGTCCTGGCCCCGGGCCCGTACGACGGCCCCCTCACCGAACTGCCCGGCACCGCACCCGCGCCCGAGGCGACCGCGTACGTCATCCACACCTCGGGCTCCACCGGGAACCCCAAGGGCGTCGTCGTCACCCACCGGGCCCTCGCCAACCTCCTCGACGCGGTCGCGGAGAGCCTCGACGCCGGGCCCGGCCACCGGCTCCTGGCCGTCACCACCGTCAGCTTCGACATCGCGGCCCTGGAACTCTTCGTGCCCCTCGTCACCGGGGCCGCCGTCGTCCTCGCCCAGCGGGAGGAAGTCCTCGACCCGCTGCTGCTGTCCGCCCTCGCCGAGCGCACCGGAGCCACCCACCTCCAGGCCACCCCGTCGCTGTGGCGCGGCATCATCGACGCCGCACCGGAGCTGCTGGACGGCCTCTGCGTCCTGAGCGGCGGCGAGCCGCTCCCCGCCGACCTCGCCGAACGCCTCGCCACCGGGGGAGCGCGGCTGCTCAACCTCTACGGGCCGACCGAGACCACCATCTGGTCCACCGTCGCCGACCTCGCCCCCGACGGCGGCACCCCGCACGTCGGACACGCCCTGCACAACACCACCCTGCGCGTCCTGGACCCCTGGCTGCGGCCGGTCCCGCCCGGCGTGCCCGGTGAGCTGTACATCGGCGGCGCGGGGCTCGCCCGCGGCTACCTCGGCCGGGGCGCGCTCACCGCCTCCCGGTTCACCGCCGACCCGTACGGCACACCCGGCAGCCGGATGTACCGCACCGGTGACCTGGCCCGCCTCCAGGACGACGGCACCCTGTCCGTCCTCGGCCGCACCGACCACCAGCTGAAGGTCCGCGGCCACCGCGTCGAGCCCGGCGAGATCGAGGCCGTCCTGCGCAGCCACCCCGAGGTCACCGACGCCGTGGTCGTCGGCCTCCCCGACCCGAGCGGCGCGGTGCGCCTCGTCGCCTATGTCACCGGAACCGCCACCGCCACGGACGTGCGGCCCTACCTGGCCGAACGGCTGCCCGAGCACCTCGTCCCCTCCGTCGTCATGCGGCTGCCCGCCCTGCCGCTGACCCCCAACGGCAAGGTCGACCGGGCGGCCCTGCCCGCACCCCAGGCCTCCGGAGGGGAGCGGGCCCGCGCGCCCCGGGACGCCCGGGAGGCCGTCCTCGGGGAGCTCTTCGCCGATGTCCTCGGCCTCGACCGCACGGGGCCCGACGACGACTTCTTCCACCTCGGCGGTCACTCGCTGCTCGCCATGCAGCTCGCCAACCGGCTCCGCACCACCCTCGGCGTCGAGGTCGCCCTGCGCGACATCTTCGAGCACCCCACCCCCGCCGCCCTCGCCCGGACCGTGCTGCCGCGCCCGGTCGCCCGCACCGCTCCCGTACGACGGGAGCGCCGCCCCGGCGAGACGATCCCGCTGTCGTTCGCGCAGAGCCGGCTGTGGTTCCTGCATCGCCTGGACGGCCCCAGCGCCACCTACAACCTGTTCATCGTGGTCCGCCTCGGCGGGGAACCGGACCGGGAGGCGCTGCGGCTGGCCGTCGGCGATGTCGTCACCCGCCACGAGAGCCTGCGCACCGTCTATCCGGACGCGGACGGGCTGCCCCATCAGTACATCCTCGAGGAGGAGAGCGCCCGCGCCGTCTGCGACCGAGCCCTCGCCGACGCCACCGAGGTCGCCGAGGCGGATCTCGAAGCTGCGTTGAGGGCCCGGGTGACCCAGCCCATCGACATCATCGAGGAGATCCCGCTCAGGGCCCAGCTGCTGCGCACCGAGACCGACCACGTCCTCGCCCTGACCCTCCATCACATCGCCGGTGACGAATGGTCGATGCGCCCCCTCGTCGACGATCTGCGCACCGCCTACACCGCACGCGTCACCGGCACCGACCCCGACTGGCAGCCGCTCCCGGTCGACTACGCCGACTACGCGCTCTGGCAGCGCGACGTCCTCGGCGAGGTGAGCGACCCCACCAGCCAGGCCGCGCGCCAGGCCGCGTTCTGGGAGCGGACGCTCGCCGGATCGCCCGACGAACTCGCCCTGCCCTACGACCGCCCGCGCCCCGCCGAGGAGACCCACGAGGGCGCCACCGTCACCTTCGCCGTCGACCCGGCGGTCCACGCGGACCTGCGGACGCTGGCCGCCCGCAACGGCACCAGCGTCTTCATGGCCGTCCAGGCGGCCCTGGCCGTCCTCCTCTCCGCGCACGGGGCGGGCACCGACATCCCCCTCGGCACCCCGGTGGCCGGTCGCACCGACGAGAAGTTCGACGACCTCATCGGCTTCTTCGTCAACACCCTCGTCCTGCGCACCGACCTGAGCGGCCGTCCCACGTTCCACGAACTGCTCGCCCGGGTCCGGGACACCGACCTGGCCGCCTTCGACCACGCCGACCTGCCCTTCGAGCAGCTCGTCGACATCGTCGCCCCGGAGCGCACCCTCGCCCGCAACCCGCTCTTCCAGGTCCTGCTGGTCTTCCGACACGTCTCCGACGACACCTTCACCCTGCCGGGGCTCGACGTCACCCCGGTCAGCGCGGACCCCGGAGTCGCCAAGCTGGACCTCCAGTTCACCCTGGCCGAGCGGCCCGACGGGGCCGGCATCAACGGCATGCTGATCTACCAGACCAGCCTGTTCGACCACGCCACCGCCCAGGCCCTGGCCGACCGTTACGTCACCCTCCTCGCCGCCCTGGTCGCCCGCCCCGAACTCCCCGTCCACCGCGCCGCCGTGCTCAGCACCGCGCAACGGGCCCGGGTCCTCGCCGCCTCCACCGGCGAGGAACGCCCCCTGCCGGACGTGTCCCTGCCGCACCTGCTCGCCGAGCGGTACGCGGCCCAGGCGTCCGTACCCGCCCTGATCGAGGGCGAGAACTCCCTCTCGTACGAGGAGTTCGACCGGCGCGTGGGGCGGCTCGCCGCGCTCCTGCGGGACCGGGGCGTCGGCCCCGAGGCACGCGTCGCCGTGGCGCTGCCCCGGAGCACCGACCTGGTCGTGGCCCTGCACGCCGTCCAGCGTGCGGGCGGCGCCTATGTGCCCGTCGACCCGGAGTACCCGGCCGACCGCGTCGCCCACATGCTCACCGACGCCGACCCCCGCCTCCTCATCACCCTGACCGCTCTGCGGGAGAAGCTGCCCGTGCCCGAGGGCCTCGACGTGCTGGAGCTGGACGCCCCGGACGTACGGGAAGAACGGGAGGCGGCCGTCCCGGCAGGCGTCCACCCCGCCCTGCGCCCCGAGCACGCCGCGTACGTCCTCTACACCTCCGGCTCCACCGGCCGCCCCAAGGCCGTCGTCATCACCCATGCGGCCCTCGTCAACCGGCTCCGCTGGATGGCCGACCACTTCCCGTTCGGGCCCGAGGACCGAGTCCTGCAGAAGACCCCGGCCGGATTCGACGTCTCCGTATGGGAGTTCTTCCTGCCGACGCTCACCGGGTCGACCCTCGTCGTGCTGCCCGACGGGCTCCACCGCGACCCCGCCGAGGTCGCGGAGGCGGTCATCCGGCACGGCGTCACCACCGTGCACTTCGTCCCCTCCATGCTGGCCGCCTTCGCCGCCGAACCCCGCGCCGCCGACTGCACCGGACTGCACCGGATCATCGCCAGCGGCGAGGCCCTGTCCGCCTCCCTGGCCCGGACGGTGCGCGACGTCCTGCCCGGTGCGGGCCTGCACAACCTGTACGGGCCCACCGAGGCGGCCATCGACGTCACCGCCTGGGAGGCCACCGGGGAGCCGGGCGGGACCGTGCCCATCGGCCGCCCCGTCCACAACACCGGTACGTACGTCCTCGACGCCGGACTGCGCCCCGTCCCGGACGGCGTCACCGGCGAGCTGTACCTGAGCGGCCCGCAACTGGCCCGCGGTTACCTCGGCCGGCCCGCCCTCACCGCCGACCGCTTCGTCGCCCACCCGTTCGGCGTACCCGGGGAACGCCTCTACCGCACCGGCGACCTCGTACGACGGCGAACGGACGGCGCACTCGTCTACGTCGGCCGCACCGACGGCCAGATCAAGCTGCGCGGTCTGCGCGTCGAACTCGGCGAGATCGAGGCCGTCATCGCGGAGGACCGGCAGGTCGCCGCCGCGGCCGTCGTCCTGCGCGAGGACACCCCCGGGCGGCCGGTGCTCACCGGCTACCTCGTCCCCGCCACCGGTTCGGCCCCCGACACCGGGGAGATCACCGAACGCATCGCCCGGCGGCTGCCCGACCACATGGTGCCCACCGCCCTAGTCACCCTGGCCGCCCTGCCGCTCACCCCCAGCGGCAAGCTCGACCGCGCTTCCCTGCCCGCCCCCGACCTCGCCGCCACGGCCACCGCCATCGCCCCGCGCGGCATCCGGGAAGCCGTACTCACGGCGCTCTTCGCCGAACTCCTCGGCATTCCGGCGGCCGGGGCCGAGGACAGCTTCTTCGCCCTCGGCGGCGACAGCATCCTCTCCATCCAACTGGTCGCCCGCGCCCGCAAGGCCGGCATGACCCTCACCCCCCGGGACGTCTTCGAGTACAAGACGCCCGCCGCGCTCGCCCGCGCCGCCGCGACCGCAGGTCCCACCGCCGTACCCCGGCTGGACCCCGCCGGGCGGGCCCCGCTCACCCCGATCATGCGGTGGGCGCTCCAGCACGGACCGATCGACGGACTCCATCAGTACGCCCATCTCGTCACCCCGCCCGAGGCCACACGGGACACCCTGACCGCCGCCCTCAGCAGGCTGATGGACCGTCATCCGATGCTCCGGGCCGCTCTGGTGGGGGAGCCGGGTCATCAGGCCCTGCACATTCCCGGGCCCGCTGACCGGCCCGCCGGACCCGTGCTGCTCCACGTGGACGCGGGGGAGGAGGCACCGGAACGGGCGGCCGAGCTGACCGCCGCTCTCGCCGCCGAAGCCGTCGACCAACTGGATCCCTCGGAAGGTGAGTTGGTCCGGGCCGTCTGGTGCGACCGGGGCCCCGGCCGCAGCGGACGTCTGGTCCTGGTCATCCACCACCTCGCCGTCGACGGGGTCTCCTGGCGGATCCTCACCGCCGACCTGGCCGCCGCCCACGACGACGTCCTCGCCGGAAGCCCGCCCGCCCCGCCCGGCGACTCCACCTCCTTCCGGCAGTGGGCCCTCGGGCTCGCCGACGCCGCGACCGCCCCGGCCCGCCGCGCCGAGGCCCCCGCCTGGCGGGCCCGCGAGGAACGCGACGCCCCCGCCCTCGGGGCCCGCCCCCTCGACCCGGCCCTCGACACCCAGGAGACCGTCGCCCACCTCGAACGCACCCTGGACCCCGACCTCACCCTGGCCCTGATCACCCGCGTCCCCGCCGCCGTCCACGGATCCGTCCACGACGTCCTCGTGGCCGCCACCGCCCTCGCCCTGGCCCGCTGGCGCGAGGAACGTGGCGAGCTCCCGGGGCACGATGTGATCGCCGTCGAGGGACACGGGCGAGAGGAGAACGTCGTGCCCGGTGCCGAACTGTCCACCACGGTGGGCTGGTTCACCAGTTGGTACCCGGTCGCGCCGGACCTCTCCGTAGCGGCCGGGGCACCCGGCGACGAGGCCCGCCGCGCCCTGATGGCCGTCAAGGAACACCTGCGGGAGACCCCCGACCAGGGGATCGGACACGGGCTGCTGCACCACCTGGACGACCCGGCAGGACCCACCAGCACCCCGGAGATCGTGCTCAACTACCTCGGGCGCTTTACCGGACCCGGGGACACGGCCGCCGACGCCGAACCGGCCGCGTGGTCGCCCGCCCCCGAGGCGCTCCCCGCCCTGCGCCCGGAACACAACACCGTCCCCGTGCTCTTCCCGCTGGAGATCATCTCCTCCACGGTCGACGGCCCGGACGGACCGAGGCTCGCCACCCGGTGGACGTACGCCAGCGGCATCCTCGACGCCGCCGGCACCGAACGCCTGCTGGACCTGTGGTGCGAGGCGCTGCACACCCTCGCCGACGCCCCGGCCGACCCGGTCCACACCCCGTCCGACTTCCCCCTCGTACGACTCGACCAGGGCCAGGTCGACGCGCTCCAGGCGCGGTCGCCCGCGCTCGGCGACGTCTGGCCGCTCACCCCGCTCCAGGAAGGGCTGTACGCCCTCACCCACCTGGCGGGCGACGACATCGACGTCTACACCATGCAGCTCGCCCTGCGCCTCTCCGGCGACCTCGACCCGGCCGCCCTGCGCCGCGCCGCCGCCGGACTGCTCGACCGCAACCCCGCTCTGCGCACCGCCTTCGTCAGCGCGGGAAGCCGGCCCGTACAGATCGTGCTCGACGACGTGACCCCCGACTGGACCGAGAACGACCTGCGCGCCGAACCCGCCGACGCACGCGAGGACGCACTGCGGGCCCTCGCCGAAGACGACCGCACCCGGCCCTTCGACCTCACCGCGCCACCGCTGCTGCGCCTGCGGCTGGTGCGACTGGGGGAGCGGGAACACGCCCTGCTCGTCACCAACCACCACGCGATCCTCGACGGCTGGTCCGTGCCCGTCCTGATCCAGGAACTGCTGTCGTTGTACGCCTCCCTCACCGGCCCCGCCGAACCCCCGGCCTCGCGACGGCCGTTCAGGGACTTCCTGGCCTGGCGCACCACCCAGGACGAGGAGGCGGCCCGGGACGCCTGGCGGGCGGCCCTGGACGGGATCACGGAACCGACCCTCATCGCCCCCGCCGACCCCGGCAGGCGTCCCGCCCTCTCCGAGCGGATCCCGCACCAGCTCGACGAGGCGCTGCGCGAACGCCTCCAGGCCCTCGCCAGGAGCGCCGACGTCACCCTCAACACGGTGATCCAGTTCGCCTGGGGGCTGCTGCTGGCCCGCCACACCGGGCGCCAGGACGTCGTCATCGGAGCCACCGTCTCGGGCCGGCCGCCGGAGATCGAGGACGTCGAGACCATGACGGGCCTCTTCATCAACACCCTGCCGGCCCGCGTCGACCTGCGGCCGGGCGGCACCGTACGCCAGGCGCTGGCCCGGCTCCAGGCGGAACAGGCGAAGCTCACCGCCCACCAGCACCTGGGTCTTGCCGACATCCAGCGGAGCGCGGGAGCCGGCGAACTCTTCGACACACTCCTGGTGTTCGAGAACTACTTCGTCGACGGGGAAGGGCTGCGCCGCGCGGAGCGGTCCGGGGAACTCACCGTCACCGGCAGCGAGCACACCGACGCCACCCACTACCCGCTGACCCTCGCCGTCGTCCCCGGCGGACACCTCACCCTCGAATACCGGCCCGACCTCTTCGGTCCGGAACAGGCGGCCGCCCTGCTGGGGCGGCTCACCCACCTGCTCGCCGAGGTGAGCAGCCGCCCCGACACCCGCGTCCACCGCCTCCAGGCCCTCGCACCGGACGAACGCCGCCGCGTCCTGGAGGAGTGGAACCCCGCCCCGCTGCCGCACCCGGAGCAGACCCTGCCCGACCTGTTCGCCGAGGCGGCCGCCACCGACCCCGAGGCCCCGGCCCTGGTCTGCGGCGACACGACCCTGAGCTTCCGCGAAGTCGCGGCGCGCGCCGCCCGTCTCGCGCACGAGCTCATCGCCCGGGGCGTCGGGCCGGAGGACCTCGTAGCGCTGATGCTGCCGCGCACCGAGGAGATGTTCATCAGCATCCTGGCCGTGCACCAGGCCGGAGCCGCCTATCTGCCGCTCGACCCCGACTACCCGGCCGAACGGCTCGCGTTCATGCTCGCCGACGCCTCGCCCGCCCTCCTACTCACCACCACCGCCCTCGCCGGACGGACCGGGCACCCGGCCACCGTGCTGCTCGACGACCCCGGGACGGGAGCCGTCCTCGCCGCGCGGCCGGCCCAACCGCCCACCGACGCCGACCGGTTGCGGCCGCTGCGCCCGGAGAACCCGGCGTATCTCATCTACACCTCCGGTTCCACCGGCACCCCCAAGGGGGTCGTGATCACCCACCGGGGTGTGGCCAATCTCTTCCACAGCCACCGCCGGGCCCTGTACGAGCCGGTCGTCGAGCGCACCGGCCGCTCCCGGCTGCGCGTGGGCCACGCCTGGTCGTTCTCCTTCGACGCCTCCTGGCAGCCCCAGTTGTGGATGTTCCACGGGCACTGCGTCCATGTGCTGGCCGAGGACATCCAGCGCGACCCGGAGCAGCTGCACCGCTATCTGCGGGACCACACCATCGACTTCATCGAGGTCGCCCCCACCGTGCTCGCCCAGTTGGAACAGGCCGGACTGACCGAGGGCGGGAGCTGCCCGCTGCCGCTGCTCGGCGTCGGCGGCGAAGCCGTCCCCGACAGCCAGTGGGCCCGGCTGCGCGAGCTGCCCGGCACCGACGTGGTCAACCTGTACGGTCCCACCGAAGGCACCGTGGACGCTCTGGTCGCCCATGTCCGCGACAGTGAACGCCAGATGATCGGCCGGCCGGTGGACAACGCCCGGATCCATCTGCTGGACGCGGGACTGCGGCCCGTGCCGCCGGGGGTGCCGGGGGAGATGTACCTCGCGGGAGCCGGACTGGCCCGTGGCTACCGGGGCCGGTCCGCGCTCACCTCGACACGCTTCGTCGCGGACCCGTTCGCCGGCGACGGCAGCCGGCTCTACCGGACCGGGGACCTGGCGCGCTGGACGGAGGACGGGGCGGTGGAGTTCCTCGGCCGGGCCGACGACCAGGTGAAGATCCGGGGCTTCCGGATCGAGCCGGGCGAGATCGAGACGGTCGCCGCCGCCCACCCGGACCTCACCCGGGTCGTCGTCACCGCCCGGGAGGACGACGGGGTGCGCCGCCTGGTCGCGTACGGGGTGCCCCGGCCGGGTGCCGCCCCCGACCCGGTCGCGCTGCGGGCCTGGCTCGGTGAGCGGCTGCCCGCGCATCTCGTCCCGGCGGCGGTCGTGCTGCTGGCGGCGCTGCCCACGACCGCCAACGCCAAGCTGGACCGGGACCGGCTGCCCGCCCCCGACTTCGGCGCGGCGGTCGGCGGCCGGGAGCCGGTGGGGGAGCGGGAGAGCGCGGTGTGCGCCGCCATGGCCGAGGTGCTCTCGCTCCCGAGGGTCGGCGCCGACGACGACTTCTTCGCCCTGGGCGGCGACAGCGTCATCACGGTGCGGCTGGCCGGGGTCCTGCGGGCCGGGGGCTGGGAGGCCGCCCCCAGGGAGGTCTTCCGGCACCGCACGGCCGCCGGCCTCGCCGCCGGACTGCGACGCCAGGGCACGAGCGCGTTTGCTGCCGACGGGCGCGCCGGTGACTGAACGGTCGTCACACGCCCGAGGGGGATCCGGCACCGACCGGATCCCCCTCGGGTGCGCCCCACGGGCCGAGGGCACGGCTCGGCCCCGCGGCCCGCTACATCTTCTTGAGCATGGCCTCGATCTCGTCGACCGTGGCGATGGCGAAGCTGTAGTTGGCCATCACGAAGTGCCGCGAGGGGAAGGCCCGTCCGGCCTTGACGGCGGGCACGCCCTTCCACAGTTTGTGGTCCAGCAACTGCTGGGTCGTGGGCGTCGCCTTACCGTCGGCCTGCACCGAGTAGATCAGCGCGTCGCAGTCCTTGAGGACGTCCATCTCCTCGTAACTCTTCGGCACGAAGCCCGCCTCCTTCTCGGGCAGCCCCGCCCCGATCCGCAGACCGACATCGCGCATCACGGTGACCAGCGGCGTCCCCAGGAAGAACTTGCCGTTCGGGCCGCCGCTCAACGGAGCCCAGGTGGTGGTCTCGATCTGCTTGCGGTAGGCGGTTTTCACCTCCGCGAGCCGGCCCTCGTACTCCTTCTTCCTCTCGGCCAGTTGGCTCTCGCGGTTGACCGCCTTCGCCAGTTTGGCGATCTGCTCGTTCCAGAACGCCCCGCTGGTGTGCCAGTCGAAGTAGGCCACCGGCGCGATGGTCTTGAGCGGAGCCGACTTCTCCTTGTAGAACTGATCGATGATCAGATCAGGCTTGAGAGCCGCGATGGCCTGGGAGTTGGGGGTACCCGACGCGCCGATCGTGGCGACGTCCTTGAGCTGCTCGTAGCTGTCCTTGGGGAGCAACTGGGGGTTGGCCGCCCCGTCGGGGATGCCGACGGGAACGATTCCGAGGTCGAGGAGCATCAGCGCGTCGTAGTTCTCCAGAACCACCACCCGCTGGGGGCTCTCCGGGACCTTCACGGTCCCGTTGTCCGTCTCCAGGCTGCGCGTCGCCGCGCCGGACGGCTCCTTGGATCCGCCGTCCGAGACCTTGTCGTCGGACTCGCTCACGCCACAGGCCGTCAGCCCTAACGCCGCCGCGGCACCCGTGAGTCCGCCGAGGACGCGCCTGCGCCCCACCGGGCCGGACAAGACACGTGAACGTGCCATGTTCACTCCTTCGTCGAGAAAACAGAGAGATCTTCCGGCCGCATCAGGAGGCCGCCAGAAGTAAGGTATGCCTAACCTATCGCTTCCGGGCAGGATTCAGGGAGCCGACCGTCCCGATCAGCAACGAGGAGTTCGCACACCATGAGCACGGCCGCGACCGAAGAGCACCGAAACCGCAGGCCAGGGCGCATACATGTGACGACCGTGCGCAGAATGCGACGCATCACCCCCCGCATGGTCCGGCTGACCCTGGGAGGTGACGATCTGTCGGACTTCAGCAGCAATGGGAGTGATCAGCATGTCGCCCTCTATTTCTACGAGCCCGGCGTCGAACTGCCCCGGCCCTTCACCACCGACGCGGCCCGGGCGCTCCTGCCCACCGCCAAACCGCGCCTGCGCCGCTACACCATCCGCGACCACCGCCCCGAACTCCACGAGGTCGACATGGACTTCGTGCTGCACGGCCCCGACCAGCTCGCCTCCGGATGGGCCGAGAACGTCGAGCCGGGGGACGAGGTGATCTGGTTCGGACCGAGCCCCGCCTACCCGGTGGCTCCCGTCACCGACTGGACCCTCCTCCTGGGCGACGAGACGGCGCTCCCCGCCATCGGCGCGATCCTCGAGGAACTCCCCCCGGACCACCGTGTCCTGGCCGTCGTCGAGGTCGCCGACCGGGCCGAGGAACAGCCCCTGCCCACCCGCGCCGACGCCACGGTCACCTGGCTCCACCGCCACGACCGCGCCCACGGCGACCCCCTGCGCGAACACGCCACGGCCCTCCAACTCCCGGACGGGCAGGGGCGGGTGTGGGGCGGCGCGGAACGCGGTGTCATGCGGGAGCTGCGCCACCACTTCGTCCAGGTCCGCGGCCTCGACCGCGCCGACACCCACCTGACCGCCTACTGGACCCAGGGCGAAACCCAGGACAGCGAGGTCTGACCCCCACCATGCCTTCCGTATCCCTCAACGGCATCGACCTCGTCCACGACGACACCGGCGGCGACGGAGAGCCCGTGGTGCTCGTCAACGGCACCGGCGCCACCCGCACCGCCTGGCGCGCCCACCAGACCCCCGCCCTGGTGGCCGCGGGCTACCGGGTCATCGCCCCGGACAACCGCGGCATCCCGCCGAACGCCTTACCTCCCGGCGGCATCACCCTGGACACCATGGCCGCGGACCTGGCCGCCCTGATCGAGCACCTTTCCCTCCCGCCCTGCCGCGTCGTCGGCTTCTCCCTCGGCGCGTCCATCGTCGGCGAACTCCTCCTCACCCGGCCCGAACTCGTCAGCCAGGCCGTGCTGATGGCCGGCCGGGCCCGCCTCGACACCTTCGGCTCCGCCGTCTCCGGCGCGGCCGCCGACCTGCACGACAGCGGAGCCGCCGTCCCCGCCTCGCACCGGGCCGTCTTCCAGGCCCTGTGCTACCTGTCGCCCCACACCCTGCGCGACCCCGGCGCCGTACGGGACTGGCTCGACATCTTCACCTACGCGGGCGGAGCGACGGGCCCGGGCGTCCGCGCCCAGTACGAGGTCATGCGCGGCATCGACCAACTGCCCCGGTACGCCACCCTCGACGTACCGCTCCTGTGCATCGGCTTCGCCGACGACGTCATGATCCCGGCGGCGGCCACCCGGGAGATCGCCGACACCGTCCCCGGAGCCCGCTACACCGAGATCGAACGCTGCGGCCACTACGGCCACCTCGAACGCCCCGCGGAGGTCAACGCCGCCATGCTCGACTTCTTCGCCCGCCGCCCCGAGGGCGCGAGCCCCGCCGTCCCCGGTCGCGTCGCGTCCGCACCCGCATCCGGACGGGGTGGAGCGTGAACGCCACGACCGAGAAGCAGCGGCCGTACGAACCCACCACCCGCGACGGGCTGAGACTCCTCACGGGCTGCCTCCGCGACCGCCCCGGCCTCGCCGGCCTCGCGGTCCTCGGCGGACTCGTCTACCAGCTCGCCCTGATCGCCCTGCCCTGGTTCATCGAACGCGCCGTCGACCAGGGCATCGTCCACGAGGACCGCTCCGCCCTCCTCCACTGGGCCCTGGTCATCGTCGGCGCCGGCATCCTCGCCGCCCTCGCGGAAATGGTCCTCGGCTGGTACTCCACCCTCCTCGCCACCACCCAGGGCAACCGCCTCTACATCGCCCTGGCCGACCGCGTCTCCCGCCTCGACACCCGGACCCTCGCCCGGTACGGGGAGGGCGACCTCGGCATGCGCGGCACCCGCGACGTGGACCTGGTCCGCGGCTGGCTCTCCGGCGTCGCCTCGTTCCTCACGGGCGTCACCGGATTCATCGTCATGATCGTCGCGATCATGCGGCTCGACCCGCTCCTGGCCCTGATCTGCCTCCTGTGCGTACCGCCCCTGGTGTGGATCAACACCTACTGGTTCCCCAAGCGGTTCGGCGCGGCCAACACCGCGCTCTCCGCCGCCCACGGCAGCCGCGCCGACGCCGTCGAGGAACTGCTCTCCGCCAGCGCCGCCGTCCGCGGCCTCGGCGGTGAACCCGCCCTGGTGCGACGCCACCACGAGCGCAGCGCCACGGTCACCGAACACACCCTGATCACCGGCCGGGTCTCCGCCGGGTGGGCCGCCCTCTCGCCCTTCGTGCCCGCCCTCGCCATCGGCGCCGGCCTCGGCCTCGGCGGCGTCGCCGTACTGCGCGGCACCATGTCCGTCGGCGGCATCGTCGCCTTCACCAGCTGGATGAGCATGCTCGTCCTCTGGGTCGGCGTCATCACCCTGCGGATCAGCCAGCTCAGCCAGGCCACCACCGCGGCCCGACGCCTCCAGGACGTCCTGCTGCCGCACCCCACGGACCGGGCCCCGGGAACGGCGGCGCTGCCCGCGACCGGTGACCTCACCGCCGAGGGCGTCGCCCACAGCGCCGACGGCCACCGGATCCTCGCCCCGGTCGACCTCACCGTGCGCCCCGGCGAACTGGTCGCCGTCACCGGCCCCACCGGCTCCGGCAAGACGACGCTGCTGAGGATCCTCGCCGGACTCCTCCCGCCCACCACCGGCACCGTGCGCTTCGGCGGCCGCCCACTGGAGGAGGCCGACACCGCCGAGGTCCACGCCCGGCTCGGCTACGTACCGCAGCGCCCCGTCACCGTCAGCGGAACCCTCGCCGACAACCTCCGCCTCGGCTCCGCCCACACCGACGACGAACTGCGCCATGCCTGCCGAACCGCCGCCCTCGACGACTACCTCGACACGGCCCCCGACGGCCTCGACACCCTCGTCGGCGAACGCGGCAGCACCCTCTCCGGCGGCCAGCTCCAACGGCTGGCCCTCGCCCGCGCCGTCCTGCGCAAGCCTCCCGTCCTCCTCCTCGACGACATCACCTCCGCGATCGACACGGCCACCGAACGCACCCTGCTGGAAAGGCTGCGCGCCTGGTCCGGCGGGACCGCGATCGTCTGCGCCACCCACCGCGGCGGCTTCCTCGACGCGGCCGACCGCACCCTGACCCTCGCCCCGGCCGAGGCGGCCGCCCCCGACGACACGGAAGAGCGGGTGACCACCGGTGGCTGAGCACCAGCGCCTGACCGCGACCCCCGACCAGCGCCGCGTACTGCGCAGAGCCTGGCCGCACATGCGGCCCGAGCGCCGGGGCATCACCCTCGCGCTGCTGGCCGGAGCCGCCGCGACCGCCACCACCGTCGCCGTGCCCGCCGTCATCGGCGCGGGCGTCGACGAGATCCTGGAGCGGGACCGCTCCGGCCTCTTCACCGCCGTCGCCGCCCTCACCGTACTGGCGCTGCTGCGGCTGTTCCTGTTCCGCCAGTCCGAACTGCTCCTCATCGCCGTCGGCGAACGCGTCGTCCGCGCCCTGCGCGAACTCGCCGTCACCCGGCTCTCCCGGGCCCCGCTCCGCTTCCTCGAAGCCCACCCCTCGGGCGACCTGCTCCGACGCACCACCACCGAGATCGCCGACCTCGCCAACTTCGTCCGCAGCCAGCTCCCCGACGTCCTCACCGTCGCCGCGTACCTCCTCTTCACCACCGTCCTGCTGCTCACCTACTCGCCGCTGCTGACCCTCGCCCTGGCCGTGGTGTTCGTCCCCGCCATCGTCACCGTCCTGCGGCTCTTCAAGAAGGCCGCCAACCCGGCCTTCGCCGCCGAGGCCGCCGCCGCCGGCACCGTCGCCACGACCTACCGCGAGCTCGTCCAGTCCCGCGAGATGCTCCAGACCGGCGGCGGCATCGGCTTCTGGCGCGAGCGGTTCCTCGCGGACAACGAACGCCGCTACCGCGCGGCCCGGCGCAGCCAGCGCAGCCTGTTCCTGATCAGCCTCGCCCGCATCGTCCAGAGCCTCACCACGGCCGTGCTCCTCCTGGTCGGCGGCTGGCTCGCCGCCCGGGGCTCCATCAGCGTCGGCACGGTCGTCGTCTTCATCCTCGCCACCCGCCAGCTGTTCGACTCCGCCACCCAGGCGTCCAACCTCGTCGGACAGGTGCAGATCTCCCTCGTCGGCCTCGCCCGGCTGCTCGACCTCCTCACCACCACGGCCCCCCGCGCCGGGATCCACGCCCCCCGGCCCGCACCGGACGACGCCGCGGCGCGGAGCCCGGTCACCGCCGAACGCGGCGCCCTGGACATCGAGGACCTCCACTACTCCTACGTGGCGGGCACCGAGGTCCTGGGCGGGCTCTCCGTACGGGTGGAGGCGGGCGAGCGCGTCGGCCTCGTCGGCCCCACCGGCTCCGGCAAGACCACCCTCGCCAAGATCGTCACCGGCCTCTACGCCCCCGACAGCGGCACTGTCCGCTACGACGGCCACGACCTTGCCGCCCTCGCCCCCGCCGAACTGCGCCGCCGGATCGTCCTGATCCCGCAGCGCGTCCACATGATCGAGGGAACCCTCCTCGACAACCTCCGACTGGTGCCCGGCGACCCCGACGAACAGAGCATCGCCGAGGCCGTCGAACACCTGGGCCTCACCGGGTGGATCAGCTCGCTCGACGAGGGGCTGCACACCGACCTCGGCCGCGGCACCGGCCGGCTCTCGGCCGGTGAACTCCAACTGATCGGCCTGGTCCGCGCGGCACTCCTGGACCCGGCGGTCCTCGTCCTCGACGAGGCCACCGCCGACATCGACCCCGACACGGCACGCACCCTGGAAACCGCGATCGACACCCTCAGGGCGGACCGCACCCTCATCGTCATCGCCCACCGCGAAGCCACCATCAAACGGCTTCCCCGCATCATCCGCCTCGACGAGAACGCCCTGCTCGCCCACAACTGAACTCCCGCCGACGGCAGCCCCGCACACCCCTGCGGGGCTGCCGTCGTCCCCTAGGCTGCGACTCCGAGCCGGACCGACCCGACCCAGGAGCGCACCCACCCATGCACGACCCCGTCCGCCAACTCCCCTTCCCCGACGCCCTCCGCCCCGACGCGTCCCCCGCGCCGCACCCCCTGCTCGCCCCGGTGACCGGGTATCTCGGCACCTGGCGGGGCACCGGCCGCGGCGGGTATCCGACGCTGGAGGCGGACTTCACGTATGCGCAGGAAGTCACCTTCAGCCACGACGGCCGGCCCTTCCTCGCGTACGAGGCGCGGGCCTGGCTGCTCGACGCCGACGGGCACCCCCTGCGGCCGTCCGCCCGGGAGAGCGGGTGGTGGCGCCTGCAGCCCGACGGGCGGGTGGAGGCCCTGATCACCCAGCCCACCGGCATCGCGGAGATCTCGGTCGGCCACGCCCGCGACGGCTCGGTGGACCTCGCCACCGAGCGGGTGTCCCTCGCCCCCACGGCGAAGGACGTCGATGCCACCCGCCGCCGCTACACCCTGACGGCCCCGGACACGCTCAGCTTCGTCCACGACCTCGCCGCGATCGGCCGGCCGCTGCAGCACCACCTGTCGGCGCAGCTCCGCCGAGACGCCCCTGGCCAGCGCATTTAGTTGCCGGAGCGTGACCAAACCGGCGCATGGAGACCGGGCCACGGGGCAGGTGGACGAAAAGCCAGGAGAACAGGAGCACCTCCCCGATGTCCCTTCCCTCGTACCCGGATCCTTCGTACCCGGGTCAGCCCACCGCCGGTCCCGACCCCTACGCCGCCCAGGGGCCCGCACCGACGAACGGGTTCGCGGTCGCCGCCCTCGTTCTCGGCATCATCGCCTGCCTGTCCTTCTGGACCGTGGTGGGCGGGCTGCTCCTCGGCCTGCTCGCCATCGTCTTCGGCATCATCGCCGCGCTCCGCACCCGCCAGGGCCGCGCGCCGCGCCGGGTGATGGCGATAGTCGGCGCCGCGTTCGGGGCGCTCGGGCTCATCGGTTCCGCGGTCGTCCTCGTGCTGGCCATCTCCGTCCTGGACTCCCAGGAGTTCAAGAACTTCGAGGACTGTCTGAACCGGGCCAGTGGCCAGGCGGCCGAGAACCGGTGCACGGACGACTTCATCGACGACCTGGGCAACTGACCGGTCCCGGGGAGCCCGCCCGTCGGGGCCGAAGGCGTACGCTCGGCCCATGGTGCACGTACTGGGCAGCAGGATTCTGCTGCACCCCACCGACCCCGAGCGTTCCCGCGCCTTCTACGGCGAGGCCCTGGGCCTCGCCGTCTACCGCGAGTTCGGTACGGGCCCCGAGCGCGGCACGGTCTACTTCCTCGGCGGCGGGTTCCTGGAGGTCTCCGGCCGGGGCGAGGAGCCGCCCTCGTCGGCCGTGCGGATCTGGCTCCAGGTCGAAGACGCCGAGGCCGCCCACGACGAGCTGCGGGCGAAGGACGTGACCGTCCTGCGACCGCCGAGGCGCGAACCCTGGGGCCTGGTCGAGATGTGGATCGAGGACCCCGACGGGGTGCGGATCGCCGTCGTCGAGGTGCCGGACGACCACCCGCTGCGCTACCGGCCCTGAGCGCCGGAATCCCGGCCGGCGGCCTCCGCACACCTGTCCACACCCGCCCGGTGCGCACCGCCGGTTGCGTGCGCACCGCGGGTTTGCCACGGTGTCCCTGGGCAGGCGTCCCGGTGATCTCCGGGCCACCCGTCCGCCGACCGCCCGCAACGGAAGCACACAGCAGAGAGATGGAGGGGTCGATGTCCTCGAAGCGACGTCGTAAGAAGAAGGCCCGCCGCAAGAACGGCGCGAACCACGGCAAGCGTCCCCAGAGCTGAGACCGCGCCGCGGCCCCACCGGGCGGAGGAGCCCGGTGGGGCCGCGGCGGTTTCCGTGGGCCGGGGGAAGGCCGTGCGGAACTCGGGTCCCGATGGTGATGCCCGATGGGCGACGGGTTCACACCCCAAGCGGGGCCGTGGGTTCCGTTCCCGCCCGGGCACAGACCGACGCGGCCGTCCCGACCGCGTACTCCAGCATCGCCTCCGTCCGACCGGCGGACAGCGCCGGATCCCAGCCCGCCTCCGTCCCGAGCCAGGTCAGCATCCCCGCCATGAACGCGTCGCCCGCCCCGATCGTGTTCACCACCCGCACCGGCAGGGCCGGGACGGAGACCGCCGGGGCGTCATGGACGTACGCGACGGCCCCCCGCGCACCCCGGGTCATCACCACCAGCCGCCCCTGACCGGCGAGCCTGCGGCAGCTCGCCTCCGGGGCCGCGTCCGGCCACAGCCGCACCAGATCCTCGTCGCTCGCCTTCACGACGTGCGCGAGAGAGCACAGCTCACGCAGCCGCTCCAGACTCCGTACGGGATCGATCGTGCGGTCCTCGCGCACATTCGGATCCACCACGAGCAGCCCCATACGGGCGGCCGCCCGCGCGGTGGCCGCCACGACCCGGGCCGCCGGCTCCACCACCGCGGCGAGCCCGCCCACGTACACCGCGCCGAAGCGCGCCGCCTCCGGTGCCCGGTCCGGCAGCCGGAAGGTCGCCGTGTCCCCGAGATGGAAGTGGTACGTGTTCCCCCGCTCGCCCGGGTCGGCCACCGCGAGCGCCGTGGGCAGCGCCGGCCGGGCGCTCAGTGCGAGATCGACGCCCGCACCGGACAGCCACGCCTCGATACGGCGACCGAAGGCGTCGTCGCCGAGCCCGCCCACGAAGGACGGCCGCCCGCCGAGCCGGGCAAGACCCACCGCGACGTTCGCGGGCGCGCCACCCGGCTGGGCCGCCAGAACCCCGGCCTCACCGCCGGCCGGCACCAGATCCACCAGCGCCTCACCGAGCACCAGGACGGAGCCGGGGCGCCGGACGGAGCCGGGCCCCGAGGACGGCGTGTCCGTCACGGCTCCACCACGATCTTGCGGCCGATCCCCGCCCGGAAACGCTCGATCGCCTGCGGGTACTGCTCCAGCGGCAGCCGGTCGCTGATGAACACCGACGCGTCCAGCACCCCGCTCGCGAAGAGCGCGGCAGCCCGCTCGTAGCTGTGCAGGACCGCCATCGAACCGGTGATGGTGATCTCCTGGTTGTAGATCCGGTACGGCTCGATCACCGCGGTGGTGGCGTAGTCGGAGACCCCGAACTGGAGGAACGTGCCGCCCTTGGCGACCCTCCCCAGACCGTCCTGGATCGCCCCGGCGTTGCCCGTGGCGTCGATGACGACGTCCCAGCCGCCCGGCCGGTCCAGCTCCTCGGCACGGGCGGCGGCGCCCGTGCAGCCGAGCGTCGTCGCGGTGGCCAGCCGCTGGGCGTTGACGTCCAGCATGTCCACCGACGCGGCGCCGGTGCGCTTGGCCAGCTCCAGCATCATCAGCCCCATGGTCCCGGACCCGTAGATCAGCACCTGGGCCCCGAGATTGCCGTTGAGCACGTCGTACCCGCGCACCGCGCAGGACAGCGGCTCGATCAGCGCCGCGTCCCGCACGTCGATGTGCTCCGACAGGCGTACGCAGTTGGCGACCGGAGCCACCGCGAACTCGGCCGCGCCCCCGGGTACGGTGACGCCGATCGCCGCCCAGTTGTCACAGAGGTTGCCCCGGCCCGAACGGCAGTAGCGGCACTCGTGGCAGTGCAGCGAGGGGTCCACGGCCACCAGGTCGCCGACGGACAGTTCCGTGACGTCCGCACCGAGGCCGACGACCTCCCCGGCGAACTCATGACCGGGCACGATCGGCAGGGTCGGCGCGAACTCCCCCTGGAGGATGTGGAGATCGGTGCCGCACAGCCCGCACGACGCCACCTTGACGACCACGTCGCGCGGGCCGGGCGTGGGGTCCGGGACGGTGGTCACGGAGACCTTGCCGGGGGCTTCGACGATGGCTGCCCTCATTTGACTGCTCCCAAGGAGAGGCCCTGGACGAGTTTGTCCTGGGCGGCGTAGCCGGCGACGAGCACCGGCAGGGACACGACCACGGACGCCGCGCACAGCTGGGCGAGGAAGAGGCCCTGGCTGGTGACGAAGGTGGTCAGATGCACGGGTGCGGTCCCGGCGACCACGCCGGTCAGCACCCGGGCGAACAACAGCTCGTTCCAGCTGAAGATGAAGCAGATCAGGGCGGTCGCGGCGATACCGGGACCGGCGACCGGGGCGACGACCCGGCGCAGCACCGTCGGCAGCCGGGCCCCGTCTACCTGCGCCGCCTCGATGATGGAGACGGGGACGTCCGCGAGGAAGGACTGCATCATCCACACCGCGATCGGCAGGTTCATCGAGGTGTAGAGCAGGACCAGCAGCCAGATGTTGTCCAGCAGCCCCGTGTTCTTCGCGAACAGGTACACCGGCAGCAGCCCGGCCACCACCGGCAGCATCTTGGTGGACAGGAAGAAGAACATCACGTCCGTCCACTTGCGCACCCGCCGGATGGACAGCGCGTACGCCGCCGGAAGCGCGAGCAGCAGCACCAGCACCGTCGAGAAGAACGAGGCCGCCAGCGAGTTGACCAGCGGGGGCCACGGCGTCGGGCCGCCCCCGCCGCCGAAGAACGTGCGGTAGCCGTCCAGCGTCAGCGCGGCGGCGAGCGACGGCGGGTTGGTCGCCGCGTCGGCCTCCGCGTGGAAGGACGTCAGCACCATCCACAGGGCGGGCAGACAGAAGACGATCCCGACGGCCCAGGCGACCACGCCCAGGGCGGCCGAGCGCCGCCGGGCCTTGCGCGTGGAAGGGTTATGGCTAGCGGTGCCGACGGAAGCGGATGTCACGGTCGAGGCGCTCATGCGCGGCTCGCCTCCTCACGGAAGAGGGAGGAGACCACCCGGAGCGCGAAGGTGGCGATGATGATCGTGCCGATCACCACGACCACACCGGCGGCGGACGCCAGCCCGTACTCATGGGCCCGGTAGAAGGTCTCGTAGACGGTGTACGGGAGGTTGGCGGTGCCGAGACCACCGGAGGTGATCGTGAACACCGCGTCGAAGTTCTGCACGATGTACACCGACCCGAGCAGGATGCCGAGTTCGAGGTAGCGGCGCAGATGCGGCAGGGTCAGATAGCGGAATATCTGCCAGGGCCCGGCCCCGTCCAGCCGTGCGGCCTCCATGATCTCGGTCGGCCTGCTCTGCAGCCCGGCCAGCAGGATCAGCATCATGAACGGCGTCCACTGCCACACGAGCGACGCCTCGATGGCGATCAGCGGCATTTCGGACGTCCACTCCGGCTGCGCGATGGATTCGATGCCGAACAGTTCGCCGAACCAGGTGAGCGCCCCGTTGAACAGCCCGTACTCCGGGTTGTAGAGCGCGTGCTTCCACAGCAGTGCGGCGGAGACCGGCACCAGCAGGAACGGGGTGATCAGCAGGGTGCGTACGAACCCCCGGCCGAAGAAGGCGCGGTCCAGGAGCAGGGCGAAGGCGAGGCCCAGCACGACGCTGACGATCACGACGGACGCGGTCAGGACGACGGTCGTCACGACCGATTCGCGCAAAGCCTCGTCGGTGAAGACGGACGCGTAGTTGGAAAGACCGGTGAAGTGGCGCTTCTCCGGCTTGAGGGAGTTCCAGTCGAAGAGCGAGATCACCAGGGTCGCCACGAAGGGCAGTTGGGTGACGGCGATCAGGAAGATCAGCGCGGGCAGCAGGGGAGCGCGGGTCGCCCAGGCGCGCCGCCTGTTGCCGGCCCCCGGCTTCTTCGCCGGGACCGGTGGGGACGTGGTCTCTCTCGTTGCGGTGACGGTCATCGGTACTCCTCCGCGACCTTCTCGGCCAGCTTCTGGGAGGCGGCGAGCGCGGCGTCCACCGACTGGCGGCCCGCGATGGCGGCGCTGATTTCCTGCGCCACCCGGGTGCCCAGATCGGTGAACTCCGGTACGCCGACGAACTGGATGCCCGCCGTCGGGCGGGGCTGGGTGCCCGGATTCCTCGGATCGGCCTCGGAGATGGCCCGCTCGGTGACATCGGCGAACGCGCCCGCCTCCGCCCGGTAGTCGGGGTTGGCGTAGGTGGAGGCCCGTTTGCCGGCGGGCACGTTGGACCAGCCGCTGGTGGCGCCGACGAGCTCCTCGTACTCCTTGCCGGAGGCCCAGGACACGAACTTCCAGGCGTCGTCGGCCTTCTTGGACGCCTTCTGCAAACCCCAGGCCCAGGTGTAGAGCCAGCCGGAGCTCTTGGTCCGCTCGACGGGGGCGGGGACGTAACCGATCTTCCCCTTCACCGGGGAGCCCTTCGCCTCCAGGGACCCGGCGCCCGCGGTGGCGTCGTACCACATGGCCGTCTTGCCCTGGGTCATGTTGTTCAGGCACTCGGCGTACCCGGACTGCGGCGCGCCGAGCTCACCGTGCTTCCGCACGAGGTCCACGTAGAACTTCGTCGCCTTCGTGAACTCCGGTGCGGTCAGCCGGGGTTCCCAGTCCTCGGTGAACCAGGTGCCGCCCATCGTGTTGACGACCGTGGTGAGCGGGGCGATCACCTCGCCCCAGCCGGGCAGTCCGCGCAGGCAGATGCCCTTCATCCCGCGCTCCGCCCCGTCCGTCCGCTCGGCGAGCTTCGCCACCTGCTCCCAGGTCGGCTTGTCGGGCATGGTGAGGCCCTGCTTCTCGAAGACGTCCTTGCGGTACATCAGGAAGGACGACTCGCCGTAGAAGGGCTGGGCGTAGAGCTTGCCGTCCTCGGCGGTCAGCGATTCCCGCAGCGGTCGCAGGATGTCCTTCTGGTCGAAGGCGGTGTCGGCCTCCGCGTAGTCGTCGAGGGGGTGCAGCCAGCCGTTCTTGGCGAAGAAGGGCAGCTCGAAGTTGCTGATGGTGGCGACGTCGTACTGACCGGCCTGGTTGGAGAAGTCCTGGCTGATCTTGTCCCGTACGTCGTTCTCCGGCAGCACCGTGAAGTGGACCTTGATGCCGGTCTCCTTCGTGAAGTGCTTTGCGGTCAGCTTCTGCAGTTCGACCATCTGCGGGTTGTTCACCATCAGTACGTTCAGCGCGTCGCCGCCCCCGAAGGCGGTCCCGCCCGCTCCGGCGCAGCCGGTGGCGAGCAGGGCCAGGGCGGCGGTCACCGCGCAGGCCCGGCCACGCATACGTGGCCGGCGGCGGCGTCCTCGATGAGGCGGGTGAGGCGGATGAGGCATGGGGGCTCCTGATCAGTCGTAGCGGCTCGGTGATCGGGTCGTTGCGGGCATGGCGAGCCAGGCCCCGGCGGTGAGGGTGGAGCGGGTGTGCGGGAGCCTTGCGGAGGGCGGTACGGGCGGCCGGCTCGGTGGCCGGCCGGTCAGACGCGGATGACCTGGGGGCCCAGGAGGGAGTAGCGCTGAGCCTCGGCCGAGGGGAGCCCGGCGTCGGTGACGATCGCTTCGAAGTCGCCGACCCCGGCGAACCGGCAGAAGCTCACCGCCCCGAACTTGCTGTGGATCCCGGCGAAGATCCTGCGCCGCGAGCTGCGCAGCGCCTGGGCCTTCACCTCGGCGACGGCGGGGTCCGGGGTGGTGAGGCCGTACTCGCGGGAGATGCCGTTGGCCCCGAGATACGCGAGGTCGATGACGAAGTCCGCGAGCATCCGGGAGGCCCAGTGGTCGACGGTCGCCATCGTCGAGCCGCGCACCCGGCCGCCCAGCAGCAGCACCGAGGTCTTCTCCGCCCCGGCGAGGGAGGTGGCGACGGCCAGGGAAGCGGTGACCACGGTCAGCGGCCGGTCCTGGGGAAGCGCCTCGGCGACGAGCTGCGGGGTGAAGCCCTCGTCGACGAAGACCGTCTCGGCGTCGCCGAGCAGATCGGCGGCGGCGGCCGCGATCCTCGACTTCTGCGGAACGTTACGGGTGGTGCGGACGGCGAGCGTGGTCTCGAAACCGGCCGACTCCACCGGGTAGGCGCCGCCGTGGGTCCGTCGGACGAGCCCGTGCTCCTCCAGCACATGCAGATCGCGGCGGACGGTCTCCTTGGCCACCTTGAACAGGTCCGCGAGGGCGTTCACCCCGACCGACCCCTCCCGCCGGGCCGTCTCCAGAATTCCCCGACGGCGTTCCTCGGTGTCCACGGCGCACTTCCCTGGTCGCTGCTGGGCCCGTTGCGGGCGGAGCCCGCTTGTCCGTTCGGGCTCATGTGTCGTTTGTACAAGCAGTTCCAGGGGTGCGACCAGCCGCTTCACCAGATCCCCTCGGCCCGTTCGTGCCCGTTTCCCGGGTGTGACGCCGCTGGTCACACCCAGGACGGCCGCCGATCCGGTCGATCGGGCCGCCCGCTTTCCCGGGACCGCTGCCCGAATGGCGCCCGAACCGCGGAGCCGGGGGCCCGGGGCGGAGCGGGGCAGGTCAGGAGAGCACGGCGCTGTCCTCGCCCTCACCGCGATGCGGCCGGGGCGTCGCACCCCTGCCGGGCGTCTCCGGATAGAACCGCTTGGCCCACCGCCGGAACGGTCCGATCGGCCCGTCGCCGGAAGCCAGCCGGGGCGGCTGCTGGTACTGCTTGTGATGCCAGATCGGGAAATCGGCGGCGGTGAACTCGCAACTGGACCGGAAGACGGGGCGGTCCAGGAGCCGGGCCGCGGTGCGGCTGACGATCCGGGCCAGCCGGGGCGGCAGCCGACCCGGCTCGTCGAAGGAGATGCGGTTCAGTTGCCGGAACTGCATCCGGTTGGGCCCGACGGCCGTCGGCATCACCATCGTGCACATCCGCAGCCCGAAGCGCGGCGTGTGGACGTCGGCGTGCAGACAGCCGAGGCCGTAGCCGTCCACGTTCACATCGACGGTGAAGTCGCCCACGAGCGGCGCCGACTCGTGGGCCCGCATGGAGACATGGAACGTCGCGTCGTCGTACGCCACGGGGCCGTCGATCTCGGCCTTCGCCCAGCCGTGCAGGGTGGCGAAGTGCCCGAGGTCGACCGAGTTCTCGATGACCTCCTGGACGTTGCCTGCCAATTCCCAGGCGGCCGTACGCGCGGGCCGGTGCCCGATCTCGTGCCACCGCGGGACGGACCAGTCCGGATCCCGGCCGTCGTGGTGCCGCCAGACGAAGACGCCCCCGTTCACCTCGTGGACGGGTAACCGCGTCAGGAGTGAACGGGGCGGCGGCGTGCCGTATCCCGTGCGCACACACGTACCGTCGGGGCCGAACGAGAAGAAGTGGAAGGGGCAGGTGAGATTCTCCCCCTCGACCTTGGCCAGACCGAGATGGGCACCCAGGTGCGGGCAGTACGGACGGACGGCGCGGAGCGTACCCGTGCCGGTGCGGTACAGGACGACGTCGCGCCCCGCGAGCGGCCGGGTGAGCACCGTGCCCGGCCGCAGCTCGTGCGAGAAGGCCAGCGCGGACCAGCCGCTCGGGTAGGGCAGAGCAGGCGCCCCTGCCGCGTCGGCCGGCGTCGGACCCTCACTGATGGTGCGCCCGTACTCGCGTGACACTCCCACGGCTCCCCCTCCACGATCGGTCGCACGGAGGCTGCCCAGAGCCGCGCGGGGATCCCCACGACACGCCGCACATCACTCGAACGGGACGATGTGTGCGACGTGTTGACCGATGGGGTCCGGGGCCGTCAGAGCCTGCCGCCGAAAGCCCCGGCCAGCTCACGCCACGCGGCACGCGGCAGCCCGCCCCCGCCCTCCTCCGCGGTGAGCACCTGCAACGCCACGTGGTCCGCCCCGGCGTCGAGGTACTCCTGGGTCCGGCGCACCACGTGCTCGGCGTCGCCCAGCGCGAAGAGGGCGTCGAGCAGACGGACGCTCCCGCCGCCCTCGAAGTCGCCTTCCGTGAAGCCCAGGCGCACCAGATTGTCGGTGTAGTTGGGCAGTCGGAGATACATCCCCAGCATCGTCCGCGCGGTGGTGCGGGCCCGGTCGAGGTCGGTGTCCAGCACCACGCTCAGCTCCGGGGCGAGCAGCGCGTCGGGGCCGAGCGCCTCACGGGCCTCCGCGGTGTGCTCGGTGGTGACGAGGTAGGGGTGTGCCCCCAGCGACCGCCCGGCCGCGAGCTTCAGCATCTTCGGCCCGAGCGCCGCCAGGACCCGATGCCCGGAGCCCACGGACGGTTCGGTGGCGTCGAGAGCGTCGAGGTAGGCCACCATCGCGCTGTACGGCTTCGCGTACTGCGGCACCATCGGTCCGTGGCTGACGCCGAGACCCAGGACGAAGCGACGGCGCGCGTGCGGATCGATCGCCGCGATCCCGGCCGCCACCTCCTCGGCCGTGTGGTTCCAGATGCTCAGGATGCCGGTGGCCACGGTGATCGAGCGGGTGGCGGCCACGACGGCGGCGGCGTCCCGGGGCGTCGGACTGCCCCCGATCCAGACGGTGCCGTACCCCAGCTCCTCGAGCTCGGCGAGCGCTTCCGCGAGCGCCGCCCCGCCCGCGTCGTCCACCCGTGAAGCGTGCAGGGCGCTGCTCCAGATCCCCACGCGTCCGAAGGTCCTGCCCGTCCCGGAAATCTCAGAAGTCATGGTGTGATCAACAACGGCCCGGTCCACCTATTCCTGACCGGACGGGATTCACCTGTCCGGGCGTGCTCAGTCCTCCGGAACGTCCTTCATGAACACGACTCCGTCGATGCGGGGCAGGTGTGCCGGGTCGAGCGGCGCGTAGCCGAAGTACGCGGACGCGCGCCGTACGGGGTCCGTGGCGCGGACGGCGGCGGCCAGCTCGGAGGCGTCCATCAGGAGAGGCTCGTCCGGGAGCGCGTACAGGATGCCTTCGAGGGTGTCCGGCGGCGGAGTGTCGACCCCCTGGTGCCGCATCGTGCCGAAGGCGGTGGCCAGGAAGGCGTACTCCTCGCCCAGGCGGGCGTTCACGATGGAGCCCGCGCTCCACCACTCCAGCGGCAGGCCACCCATCCGCATCGAGCTCATGTCCCGCTGGAGATGGCCGTTGTGGGCGTGTACCAGGACGCGCCCCCGTTCGGCGAGCGCGAGGAGATTGCCGGCCATCATCTGGTCCCGCAGGCCCGTCAGCCGGGCCAGGCGGCTCGGCGAGGTGTCGGCCATCCAGGAGTGGTACCGCAGCAGACCCGAGGCGGCCCGCGCGTGCAGGAGCGCCCGGTCGAACGCGTCCCGCGAGGTCACCGCGATGAGGTGCGGCGTCCACGCGTCGAGCAGCGCCCCCAGATCATCGGCGAGCAGCCGCAGCTCCCCGGCCTCGGCCGACCGGCCGAAGGACGCGGACGGATCCAGCATCGCCGCGGGGTCGGTCCACCGGTCGTCCGCACCGAGCAGCCGGTCGAGCGTCTCGGCGGTGCAGGGGAGCAGGTCCGGGTCCACGTGGTCCGCGAGACAGCGATGGAGCGAGGTGAGGGTCTCCCGGGGGCTCGCGGCGTACGCCATCTCCAGCGGGCCGTCGAAGCCGGCGAACCGGACCCGGTCGGACACGGGCCGGCCCTCGTTGAACGCGCGCATCCAGCGCACCAGTTCACCGTTGGCGGCGGAGGCCCCGAGGCCGTGGCTGAACCCCCGCTCCAGCACCTCGTCGAGGGTGCCCGCGCCCGTCGTCACATAGTCGTCCACCAGTTGCCCCGCCACGCAGTCGCTCTCGATGGCGATCGTCCGGTAGCCCTCCCGCTCGACCAGCTGCCCGAAGAGCGCGTTGCGCAGGCGGAGCGGGGCGTCCACCTCGTGGGTGGGCTCGCCCAGAGTCAGCATCCGGGGCGGAGAGGCGAACAGCCCCATGACGGCGGACGCCTCGACGGCGTGGGCGATGTCCTTGATGTCGTTGGCCATGGCTTCAACCGTATCGTTGAACCCTCGGTTGAGACTTTTTCCGCTATACCGTGGGGTTCATGCGGCAGAACCCTCAAACAGCCGGACGCCTGCGGCCCGTCGACCTGGCCCGCCGGCACGGATTGTCGACGCAGGCCGTCAGGAACTACGAGGCGGCGGGCATCCTCCCGGCCGCCGGGCGCACCCCCCATGGCTACCGCACCTACACAGCGCTGCACGCGCACGCCCTCGACGCGTTCCTCGCGCTGGTCCCCGGCCATGGGCACGGGACCGCGACGGCGATCATGCGGGCGGTGAACCGCGACGAACCGGAGGAGGCGTTCCGCCTCATCGACGAGAGCCACGCCCAGCTCCTGGAGGACCGGCGGACCCTGCACGCCGTCGAGAGGGCCCTCCGCGACCTGGGACCCGGCGCGGGGCCCGCACCCGGCGACGCGTCGGGCCCCGGCGACATGTTCGTGGGAGCGCTGGCGGGAAAGCTGGGCATCAGGCCCGCCACACTCCGTACGTGGGAGCGCGCCGGGCTCGTGACCCCGCGCCGCGACCCGCGAACCGGGTACCGGGTGTACACCGGGGCCGACGTACGGGACGCCGGCCTGGCCCATCAGCTCAGGCGCGGCGGCTACCGGCTGGACCGGATCGCACCGCTGATCGCCCAGGTCCGGGCGGCCGGCGGCCTGGAGCCGCTGGCCGCCGCCCTGCACGACTGGCACGCCCGGCTGGCCGCCCGCGGACGCGCGATGCTGGCCGGGGCCGCCGAGCTGGACGCCTGCCTCCGTGACCGCGACTGTGACGGACCGGGACGGCCGCCGGGCGCGCCCGGTCCGCGAGTGGCCTGAGCGACGTGAGCGGAACGGTCAGGCGGGCAGCCGCCCCAGCAGGGCCGCGAAGTCCGTGCCCGCGGGGAGGGTGCCGAAGGCCAGCCCCCGGTCCCCGGCCAGCCGGGACGCGCAGAACGCGTCGGCCACCGCCCCCGGTGCGTGCCGCACCAGGAGGGAGCCCTGCAGCACGAGCGCGGCCCGCTCGACGACCCGGCGGGCCC
The DNA here is from genome assembly GCF_044757365.1 of Streptomyces sp. NPDC091289. NCBI lineage: Bacteria > Bacillati > Actinomycetota > Actinomycetes > Kitasatosporales > Streptomycetaceae > Streptomyces > Streptomyces sp. NPDC091289. The sequence goes on along the minus strand of NZ_JBIVUT010000001.1, from coordinate 71,445 downwards.
GGAGCTGGGCGTCCTCCGGGCGGGCCAGCTCGGCCCGCAGCTCCCGCCAGGCCGCATCGAGGCGCGCGTCCGCACCGGCCGCCGCCTCGATCTCGGTGTGGAAGGCCGCCAGGGACTCGGGTTCACGCGTCAACGCCCGCAGCATGTCGAGGGCGTTGACGTTGCCGGAGCCCTCCCAGATGCCGTTGAGCGGGGCCTCGCGGTACAGCCGCGGCATGCCGGACGCCTCGTCGTAACCGTTGCCGCCGAGGCACTCCAGGGCCTCCGCGACCGCGACGGGCTGCCGCTTGCACACCCAGTACTTGCCGATGGCCGTGGCCAGCCGCAGGAAGGCGCGCTCCTGGCCGTCGCCCCGGTGCGCGCGGTCGGCGGCCCCCGCCAGACGCAGGGCCAGGGTCGTGGCGGCCTCGGACTCCAGGGACAGGTCCGCCAGGACGTTGCGCATCAGGGGCTGGTCGATCAGCTTCGCGCCGAACACCGAGCGGTGGCGCGCGTGGTGGGCCGCCTGCGCGAGCGCGGCACGGGTACCCGCGGCGGAACCGAGCACGCAGTCGAGCCGGGTCATCGTCACCATGTCGATGATGGTGCGCACACCCTTGCCCTCGTCACCCACGAGCCAGGCCACGGTGTCGTCGAACTCGGGCTCGCTGGAAGCGTTGGAGCGGTTGCCGAGCTTGTCCTTGAGCCGCTGGATGCGGAAGGTGTTGCGGCTCCCGTCCGGCAGCACCCGCGGCACCAGGAAGCACGACAGGCCGCCGGGCGACTGGGCGAGCACCAGAAAGAGGTCGTTCATCGGCGCACTGGTGAACCACTTGTGCCCCCGCAGCCGCCAGGTTCCGTCGGCCTGCTCGACGGCGGCCGTGCTGTTGGCCCGCACATCGGTGCCGCCCTGCTTCTCCGTCATGCCCATACCGGCCAGCAGGCCGCGCTTGGCGGCGGGGGCGCTCAGCCCGGGCTCGTACACCCGGCTGGTCAGCAGCGGCTCGTACGTCTTGGCGAGGTCGGGGGAGCGGCGCAGCGCCGGGACGACGGCGTACGTCATCGAGACCGGGCACAGGTGTCCCTGCTCCAACATCGTGGCCAGCATGAACCCGCCGGCGCGGGCGACATGGGCCCCGGGGCGCTCGTCGGCCCAGGCGGCGCCCGCGAGACCCGCACGCACCGAGGCGTCCATGAGGGAGTGGTAGGCGGGGTGGAACTCGACCTCGTCGATCCGGTGGCCGAAACGGTCGTGGGTACGCAGCTCCGGCTCGTGGCGGTTGGCCTGGTCGGCCCAGTGCTGCGCCTCCTCGCTGCCCACGTAGCGGCCGAAACGGTGCAGTTCGTCCAGGTGCCACTCGGCGCCCTCGCGGCGTATCCCTTCGAGGAGGACCGCGTCGTCGGCGGCGTCGTGACCGGTCAGCGGAGGCGGCTGGTTCGTCACCTCGTGCGTCACGGCGGTCGGGTTGCTGCGTGGTGCGGTGGGCGTGGGCATCGAATCTCCTCCGGGAGGCGGAACAGCTGGATGGGACAGACGAAGTACGGGGACGAAGGGCGCGCGGAGCGGGTCAGGGGGCCGCGCCCGCGCAGCGCAGGGCGACGGCGGTCAGGGAGGCGATGAGCCGGTCCGTGTCGTGCGCGGCCGAGGTGCTCAGCGGATACACGAGGACCTCGCCGATGGCGCCGGTGAGTGCGGCGGCGGTGATCTCCGTGTCCTGGGCGGGCAGCAGGCCGGCGGAGATCCCCTCGTCGATCACGGCCGCGAACAGCGCCCGGTAGCGGCGCCGGAAAGCGAGCCGCTCCGCGCCGACCGCCGGCTCGGCGGGCGCCGCGAGCAGCGCGTACGCCAGGCCGTGGTTCTCCAGGGCGCGGCGGGCGAACACCTCCACGCCCCGGCGCAGCCGCCCGGCCGGATCGCCGTCGCCCTCCAGCACCTCGCCCAGCACGTCCACCTCGCGCTGCGCGGCACGCCGGAAGACCTCCACGGCGAGCGCGGACTTGGACGAGAAGTGCTGGTAGACGGAGCCGGCGGCGATCCCGGCCGCGTCGGCGACAGCCGTCACCGACGCCTGCGCCCAGCCGACATCGGCCACGACCTCGGTGGCGCGGACGACGAGATGCTCACGGGCGATTTCGAGCCGACGAATTTCGGCTGGGGTCTTGCGGTAGGCCATGAAAGAAGTGAACCATCATTCAGAGTTTCCCGCCACGGCCGGTTCCCCCGGCCCGGCTCGTCAGGAGAACGTGATGCACCTCAGTGCTCTGCTGGACAGTGTGGCCCGCTCGTCCGGCCCCGAAGAGGCCGTGATCTACCGCGGACAGCGGTGGAGCTACCAGGAGTTCGCCGACGCGGCCCGTCGCGCCGCGACCGCGCTGAGCGATGCGGGCCTGCGGCCCGGCGACCGGCTCGCCGTGATGACGTACAACACCCCGGCCTTCCTGTTCGCCGCGTTCGGCGCCTGGTACGTCGGCGCCACGCTGGTGCCGGTCAACCACAAGCTCCAGACCGCGGAGGTCACGCATCAGCTGCGGCACTGCGGCGCCCGTCTCGCGGTCGTCGACGCGGAGATCGGTGACCGCGCGACGGCCGCGGAGGCGGAGGTGCGCTGGCTGGTCAGCCACCCGGACACCGCGCCGGACCTGCTCCCCGCCGACTCCTTCGAGGCGCTGGTGGCGGGGGCCCGGCCGTGGGCCGGTGAGCCGGGGCCGGACAGCGGCATCGCGCAGATCCTGTACACCTCCGGCACCTCCGGCAGGCCCAAGGGCTGCGTCCACACGCACCGGACGATCGCGCTGACCGCGACGTACACGGCCGCCGCGATCCCGCTCCGCCGCGACGAGCGGTTCCTGATCTGCATGCCGATATGGCACGCGTCCCCGCTCAACAACTGGGCCCTGGGCACGCTGCTGCTGGGCGCCACGGTCGTCCTGCAACGCGAGTACGAGCCCCGCGCCATGCTGGAGACGATCCAGCGCGAGCGGGTCACGGCCATGTTCGGCGCGCCGATCGCCCTGATCGCCCCGCCGCGGGCCGTCGCGGACTTCGCCGACTTCGACCTGACCTCCGTCCGGGCGTGGATCTACGGCGCGGGACCGCTGGACGCCGAGACCGCCCGCCATCTGATGAAGGCGTACGGATCGGAGAACTTCCACCAGGTGTACGGGATGAGCGAGATGGGCCCCGTCGGAGCCTCGCTCTCCCCGGCCGAGCAGGTGGAGAAGGCCGGCGCGATCGGGCGCGGTGGCATGCCCGGGGTGGACCTGCGGGTCGTACGCCCCGACGGCATTGACGCCGAGGCCGGCGAGACGGGCGAGATCTGGCTGCGCTCGGACACCCGGATGGTCGGCTACCTCGACGACGAAGCGGCCACCGCGGAGGTCTTCACCGGTGACTGGTACCGCTCGGGCGACCTCGGGCGGATCGACGAGGACGGCTTCGTCACCGTCGTGGACCGGATGAAGGACGTGATCATCACGGGCGGTGAGAACGTCGCCTCGCAGGAGGTCGAGGGGGCGCTGCGCGGCCACCCGGACATCCTGGACGTCGCCGTCGTCGGCCGGCCGCACGACCAGTGGGGCGAGACCGTGGTGGCCGTCGTGGTGCCGCGCGGGGGAGCGCGGCTGGACCTGGAGGACGTACGGGAGTGGCTCGGGACGCGGATCGCCCGCTACAAGTTCCCGCGTGAGCTGGTGCTCCGCGACGAGCTGCCGCGCACCGCGTCGGGAAAGATCACCAAGCATGTGCTCCGGGCCGAACTGGCCTGAGGCGCCGGGGCGATGAGCCCAGCCCACGTCCGTTCCGCCCCCGTCCGTTCCGCCCCCGCCTGTTCCGCCCCCGCGCGGGCCCGGCCGAGGCTGCGCGTAGGGTCGGCGGTATGGGCGATGAGCAGGCGCGGCACGAGCGCAGGGGACCGGGGCGGCCGCGGCAGGAGCATGTCACCCGTGCCGTCCTCGACGCCGTCGTCGACCTGGTGTCGGAGAGCGGCATGGGCGCGCTGACCATGGACGCCGTGGCCGCGCGCGCCGGAGTGAGCAAGCCTGCCGTGTACCGGCGTTGGTCCACCAAGCAGGACCTGGTCATCGCCGCGGCCGAGTCCCGGATCGGGCCGCTCGACGTGGCGGACCTGGGCGACTTCCGGGCCGAACTGCGTGCCGTCCTGACGGCGCGCATGGAGGCGTACCGGCAGCCCGGCATCGACCGGCTGCTCGCGGGCGTGATCGGCGCGGCGGCGGAGGAGGGCGCGGTGCGTGAGGCGTTCGGCGCCTACGCGGCGCGGGTCACGCGTGAGACGCGGCACGTCCTGGAACGTGGCGTCGCGCGGGGTGACGTACGCGCGGACGTCGATGTGGCGGCCACGGTGACGCTCGTCGCCTCGTCGCTCCTCTTCCGTCTCGTCGCCGAACAGAGGATGCCGGACGAGGCCCTGGTCGAGTCCGTGGTGGAGCTGATCGGCCGAGCGGTCGCGACGCGGCCGTGAACCCTGCCTGACACCACGTCATAACGTCGGCGCGCCGAGCGGAAACCCCTGCTCGGCGCGCCTTTCGGCATGCGCCCGAGGCGGCGCGGCAGGTCGCGGAACATCCAGGAAATCGACGCGCTCCGACCCCTTGTCCCAGCGTCGGTCAATATCGATACTGCGAGTTACGTAATTAACGCCTGTGGCTGGGAGGAACCCCCATGCACGACCTCGCGACCAACTCCGTCGAGAAGCCCGAGCCGATCCTGGACAAGCCCCTCATGCACTACGGGAGCCGTGTTCTCGACCGCCTCGCCCCCGGGGCGGAGCGGCCCGACTACCGGCTGATCCAGGTCGATCCGCTCACGCCGCACTTCGGTGCCGTACTCGGCGGCGTCGACCTGACCCGGCCGATCTCCGACGCCCTCGCCGACGAGCTGCGCCAGGCCCTGCTGGAGTGGAAGGTGATCTTCTTCCGGGGGCAGACCGGCTTCACCCCGGACCACCAGCTCGCCCTGTCCGCCCTCTGGGGCCCGCCGGAGCCCAACCCGTTCTTCGCGAAGACCGGCACCGCCGGCATCTCCCGGCTGGCCAAGGACGCCAAGGCCGCCGGTAACAAGAACATCTGGCACAGCGACCACTCGTTCATGGCGAACCCGTCACTCGGCGCGGTCCTGCGAGCCGTTGAGGTGCCCGCCGCGGGCGGCGACACGATGTGGGCCGACATGGCAGCGGCCTACGACAACCTGCCCGAGGACCTCAAGGAGCGGATCGAGAACCTCACCGCGGTCCATGACTGGGAGGCCAGCTGGGGCGCCCTCATGAACGAAGAGCAGAAGGCCGCCTTCCGCCGGAACTGGCCCCAGGTCGAGCACCCCGTCGTCGTGCGCCACCCGCGCAGCGGCCGCAGGACGCTGTACGTCAACGAGCCGTTCACCCGGTACATCAAGGGGCTTTCCGACGCCGAGAGCCGTGAACTGCTCGACATCCTGGTGCTGCAGGCGCGCATCCCGGAGTACCAGATCCGCTTCCACTGGGAGCCCGGCTCGATCGCCGTCTGGGACAACATCGCCGTCCAGCACTACGCGATCAACGACTACTTCCCGCAGCGCCGGGTGATGGAGCGCATCGCCATCGCCGGCGTCCCCCTGGCCTGATCCGCGACCGGCCCGCACCTCCCGCCGACGGCGATGCGGGCCGTTTCCGGCCGCCCCCCCTTCGCCCTCCCGGACACGCCTCAGGCCCCCCTTTTCCCCGGATTTCCCTCAGGAGCGACCATGACCGCGGCACCGACCGCGCCCCAGCACCCGGCTGGAACCACCGCGGCACCCCGCAGCACCAGCGTCCGCGCGTGGACGGTGACCGGGCTGCTGGTGGTCTTCATGATGATCAACTTCGCCGACAAGTCCGTCCTGGGCCTGGCCGCGGACGAGATCCGCGCGGACCTCGGCCTCAGCGCCACCCAGTTCGGGCTCGCCAACAGCGCGTTCTTCCTGCTCTTCTCCGTCGCGGCCGTCGTCGTGGGGATGGCCGCCGACCGGGTGTCGCCCAAGATGCTGCTCCTGGTCATGGCACTGCTGTGGTCGGTGGCACAGGTGCCGGCGGCCATCGGCGGAGGACTCGCCGTACTCGTGGCCTCGCGGGTGTTCCTCGGCGCGGCGGAAGGACCCGCCTTCCCCGTCGCCCAGCAGGCCACCCTGTCGTGGTTCCCCAACGAGAAGCGCAACCTGCCCGGCGCGCTGATCACCATCGGCATCACCCTCGGCGTGATCATCTCCGCGCCGAGCCTCACCTGGGTGATCCAGAACCACGGCTGGCGCTCGGCCCTGTGGGTGCTCGCCGCCATCGGCGTCGTATGGGCCCTGGCCTGGGCGGTGCTGGGCGCCGACAGCCCCCGCGGCCGGGGCGAGGGAGCCGGCGCGCAGGGGTACGGCGGCGGTCCGGCGGTCCCGTACCGCCGGATCTTCGCCAGCCGCACCTGGATCGGCACCACCCTGGCCTACTTCACCAGCTACTGGGTCGTCGCCCTGATGCTCGTCTGGCTGCCGTCCTACCTGCGTAACGCCCTGGACTACTCGGCCGACACCGCCGGCATCGTCGTCGTCGCGCCCTGGGCGGTCGGAGCCGCCGTTCTGTTCGGCCAGGCGTGGCTGACGGGCCGGCTGATGCGCCGGGGCGTCAGCAGCCGACGGGCCCGCGGATGGGTCGGCGGCGGGCTGCTCGCGGTCGGCGCCATCTGCTGTCTGGCGGTGCCGCTGACGGACTCGGTCGTGGCCCGGACGGTGCTGATCGCCTGCGGGTTCGGCTTCGGCGGCTCCTACGCCACCGTGGCCGCGACGACCGTCGCGGAACTCGCCCCGCCCTCCCGCAGCGGCGGCGCGCTCGGCCTGATGAACGCCCTGGTCACCGTGGCCGGGCTGCTCGCGCCCGCGGTCGTCGGAGCGCTCGTCGACTCCCAGGGCGACGCCGGCTACGAGCACGCCGTGCTGCTGTCCGGCGCGCTGATCGCGATCGGCTCCGCCGTCGCGTTCGCCCTGATCGACCCGGAGCGTGACAGAGCCCGGCTCCACCGCTGACCGACGCCCGGCCCGCAGTGCCCGTGCCGGGGCACCGCCCCACGACAACCGGAGCGACTCCGGGACGACCGGCGCGCATCCGACGACTTACTTCCCCTCACCCGCAGAGCCCGAGGAGTGACCGTGAGCACCACCGCAGCAGCCGACACCGTTCCGCTGGACCGGGCCGTACGCGCACTGCGCGAGAACGCCGGGGCCTGGACCAAGACCCCCCTGCCCGAGCGGATCGCCCTCCTGGAGCGCACCCTGCCCCGGATAGCCGAGGCCGCCGAACCCATGGTCGCCGACGCGGCCCGCGCCAAGGGCTACACCGAGGCCTCCGCATGGGCCGCCGAGGACTGGACCACGGCACCCTGGGCCCTGGCCCAGGCGGTCCGCGCCCAGTTGCACGTCCTGCGTCGCGTGGCCGCCGGACACCCCCCGGTGGCCCCTGGGGCCGTCCACAGCCGGGCGGACCGCACCGTCGTCGACGTCTTCCCCGCCACCCTCTCCGACCGCCTGCTCCTCAACGGCTTCACCGCACAGGTGTGGACCCTGCCCGGCACCACCCGCGAGCAGGTGCCAGCGCGCGCGGCGGGGGAGTACCGGGGCCGGCCCGGTGGGCCCGGCGTCTCGCTGGTCCTCGGCGCGGGCAACGTCGCCGCGATCACCCCGCTCGACATCCTCCACAAGCTGTACGCGGAGGGCGAGGTCGTCCTGGCCAAGATGAACCCCGTCAACGCCTATCTGCGCCCGCACTTCGAGCGGGTGTTCGCGGAGTTCGTGGAGAACGGCTGGGTCCGCTTCGTCGACGGCGGCGCCGCCGAGGGCGCCTACCTCACCGGCCACGACGGCATCGACTCCATCCACGTCACCGGCAGCGAACGCACGCACGACGCCATCGTGTGGGGCACCGACGAGCAGGCCGCGAAACGCCGCCGCGACAACACCCCGCTCAACGACAAGCCGTTCACCAGCGAACTGGGCGGGGTCAGCCCCTGCATCGTGACCCCCGGCCCCTGGAGCGCGGCGGACTTCCGCTTCCAGGCCGAGCACATCGTCACCAGCAAGCTGAACAACTCCGGACACAACTGCGTCGCCACACAGATCCTGGTCGTACCCGGCGACTGGGACGGCACCGAGCGGCTGCTCGACGAGATCCGCGGGGTGCTGCGCGCCCTGCCGCCCCGCACCGGCTACTACCCGGGCGCCGCCGACCGTACGGGCAAGGTCCTCGCGAACCACCCGGGGGCCGAGACGTTCGGCGACGACGGGTCCTGTCGTGTCCTCGTGCCCGAGATCGAGGGCATGGACGATGTCATGCTCACCGACGAGGTGTTCGCCGGCGCCCTCGGCGTGGTCCGGCTGCCCGGCACCGACGCGCCCGGATTCCTGCGGGCCGCCACGGAGTTCGCCAACGACAGGCTGCCCGGCACCCTCGGCGCCACCCTGCTCGTCCACCCGAGGACCGAACGTACCCACCGCGCCGCCGTCGAGGAGGCCGTCACCGCGCTGCGCTACGGCACGCTCGGCGTCAACTGCTGGTCGGCGTTCGGCTTCCTGCTCGGCTACACACCGTGGGGCGCCTTCCCCGGCCACACCCGCCAGGAGATCGGCAGCGGCGTCGGGTTCGTGCACAACGCCTTCATGCTGGAGAACATCGAGAAGACGGTACTGCGGGCGCCGTTCGCGCCGTTCCCGCGCGGTCTGCTCACCGGGTCCCCCTCGCTGTCCCCGCGCCCGCCGTACTACGTCACCAACCGCACCGGCCGTACGACGATGAAGCGCCTCACCGACTACACCACGGCCCCGTCCCCGGCGAAGCTGTCGGGCATCTTCGCCTCGGCACTGCGCGGCTGACACACAGCGCCCCATGAGCCCCGGCCCTCCGTGTCCGCGGAGGGCCGGGGCTTCGCCGTCCCGCGCTACGGCAGCGGAATCTCGAAATGCACGGTGGCCACACCGGGCCCGTGCTCCCCGGTCGTGCGGGCGTCGAAGATCTCCTTCGCCATGCTGCGCCAGAACGCCTCGGCGCCCGCGACGTCGACGTTGGTGTGCAGGTAGACGCAGTCGTAGCCGGGCGTCCGGGCGGCGAAGGCGCAGGCCCGGTCCACGAGGGTGCGAGCCAGCCCGTGCCGCCGGTGATCCGGGTGGACATAGACCCGGACGAGCTGTGCGGTGGTGCCCGACGGATAGCGCTCGGCGAGCCAACGGGGGTGCGGCGGATGGGTCGGCCCCGCCGACCGGACGCCCGTCGTGGCGACGACCTCCCCGTCGTGCAGGGCGACCATCAACACATGGCGCGGGTCGTCCAGATAGGTGCTCTCGAGGTCGATGACGTCCTGGTGCCACGCGGGCACGTAGCCGTAGCCGAAGTCCCGGTAGAAGGTGTCGAGCATGACCCGGCGGGCGCCCTCGGCGTCGGCCGAGGTGGCGGGGCGCACGGTGTACGGGTGCGGGGGGTGGTGCATGGGCTCTCCTGTGAACGACCGCGGTTGTGCGGAGGGACGGCGTCGGCTTCCGGCATCCGGAGCGGTGCGGGGCGAGAACCCCACTTCGCTAGGTGACAATGAAAACGATTATCGATAGTGTCCTGCTTGGTCAAGCGACGACACGGTCGCCCTGACCACGAGATGCCTCAACCGCGCTGTGTGTAAGGGGAGAACGTGGCTCATCTGCTGATGGTCGAGAGCTGGGTCGGATCCATGAGCAGACTGCTGCCACGGGCCGTGCGCGAGGCCGGTCACGAGTTCACCTTCCTGACCCGTGACCTGCACCACTACCTGCGTACCGCCCCCGAGGGCACCGCACACCCGCTCCTCGCGGCCCGCCATGTGCTCACCGCGGAGACCAACGACACCGACGCGCTGCTGCCCTTCGTCGAGCAGGCCCACCAGGCGCTGCGCTTCGACGGCGTGATCACCTCGTGCGACTACTACCTCCCGACGGCCGCCCGGATCGCCGGGCTGCTGGGGCTGCCCGGCCCCACCCCCGAGGCGGTCGGGAACGCGTGCCGCAAGGACACGACCCGCCGAGTCCTGGCCGGGGCGGGCGTGCCGGGACCGCGCTTCGCGGTGTGCGCGGACTGGGCCGAAACCGCCGCCGAAGCCCGCGACATCGGCTACCCGCTGGTGCTCAAGCCCGTGGATCTCTGCGCCGGGATGTTCGTCCGCCGGGTCGACGACGAGGCCGCGCTGGCGCACGCCTACCGCGCGCTCGCCGCCTTCCCCGTCAACGCGCGCGGGCAGCGCCGTGCCCCCGTGGTGCTGATCGAAGAGCTCCTCGACGGACCGGAGGTGAGCGTCGAGACCGTGTCGTTCGACGGGGCCGTGCACATCATCGGCGTCACCGACAAGAGCGTCGGCGGCGCACCCGCGTTCATCGAGACCGGACACATGTTCCCGGCCGCCCTGGACGCCGCGGACACCGCGGCCGCGGAGGAGACCGCGCGCCGGGCACTCGAGGCACTCGGCCTGGACGAGGTCGTCGCCCACACCGAGATCAAACTGACGTCCGACGGACCACGCCTGGTCGAGGTCAACCCCAGGCCGGCCGGCAACCGCATCACCGAGCTCGTCCGGCACGTGAGCGGCATCGACCTCGCCGCCGCCTGCGTGGACGTGGCCCTCGGCCGCGAGCCGGACCTGCGCCGCCGCGCCACCGGACTGACCAGCGCGGCCATCGGCTTCCTGGTGCCGGACCGGGACGGAGTCCTGGAGACCGTCGACGGCGCGGACGCGGTCCGCGCGGCGGGGGGCCTGCTCGAACTCCAGCTCGCCGACCCCGGCAAGGCCGTCACGGCAGCCGGCAGCAACAACGAATACCTCGGCCATGTGATGGCCGGCGACGCCCGGGGCCCGGGCGCCCGCGCGAGCGTCGAAGCCCTCCTCACGCAGCTCCGCCCCCGGGTGGTGACCCGATGACCGCCGTCACCGCCGCCGGCCCGCTCGCCACCTCGTACGACGACCTCGAGGAGCGCGTCCTGGCCGGTCACCTCGGCCCCGACCCACGCACCCTGCGGATCTCGGTGGCCTTCACCACCCGGCAGGCGGTCCGGCACGAGGGCCGCGGTTCCGGCTACCGCAACGAAGTGCTCAGCCTGCGCCTCGCCGAAGCCGTGGGCTCCTGCGCCGTCGAGCCCGGAGAGCTGCCCGACGGCGCCGTCGAGGACTGCGTCGGCGCGGACATCGCCGGCCTGCTGGCTCACGAGCTGACCCCGGTCCGCGTCGCCGCCCTCGACGCCTACCTCATGCACACGCTGCCGCACACCCCCGCCCACGGCGCACACCCCTGCCGACTGCCCGCCGGTACGTCCCTGGAGAAGTCCCGGGCGCGGGCCGGGGCCGTGGTCGAGCTGATCGACGCCGCGCCCGGAGCCACCGTGCTCGTGGTCGGCGTCGTCAACTCGCTGCTGGAGGCCCTGCGGTCGCGCGGCCTCGCGTACATCCCCTGCGACCTCAAGGGCGGCACGACCGAATGGGGCGAGCCCGTACGCACCGACGCCCTGGCGGAGCTGGAGCGCTGCGACGCGGTCCTCGCCTCCGGCATGGTCCTCGGCAACGGCAGCTTCGAACCGCTGCGGCAGCGCGCCCGGCACCACGGCACACCCCTGGTGATGTTCGCGCAGACCGGCAGCGCCGTCCTGCCCCGCCTGATCGGCTCCGGCGTCAGCGCCGTGTGCGCGGAGCCGTACCCCTTCTTCTGGCTGGACGGCGGCCCGGGGACCATCCACCGCTACGGGAGCACCCTGTGACCACGGCAGTTCTCGCAACCGCGGCGACCACCGGCAACCGGACCGCGGGGACCACGGGCAACCGCGAACTCCTCGACCTGCTCGGCCGCACCCCGCTCGCCCGTGTCACCGCCGACCTGCCGTGCCCGCAGCCCGGCTTCTGGGCCAAACTCGAAGGGCTCGGCGTCGGCGGCATGAAGGCACGCGCCGCCGTCTCCATGCTCCTGGGCGCCGAGAAGCGCGGCGAACTGCGCCCGGGCGCACCCGTGGTGGAGTCCACCTCCGGGACGCTCGGCATCGGACTGGCCTTCGCCGGACAGGCCCTCGGCCACCCGGTCGTGCTCGTCGGCGACATCGAGCTGGAGCCCTCGATGCGGCGACTGCTGCGCGCCCACGGGGTCCGCCTGGAGCTCGTCGACCGTCCGGCGGCCGAGGGCGGCTGGCAGGCCGCCCGGCTGGCCCGGCTGCGCGAACTGCTGACGCGGCTCCCGGACGCGTACTGGCCCGACCAGTACAACAACCCCGACAACACCGCCGGTTACGCCTCCCTCGCCGCCGAACTGGTCGACCGGCTTGACCACCTCGACGTCCTGGTGTGCAGTGTCGGAACCGGCGGCCACAGCGCCGGAATCATCGGCCCGCTGCGCCGCCACTGGCCCCGCCTGCGGCTCATCGGCGTGGACGCCACCGGCTCGACGATCTTCGGCCAGCCTGCCCGCCCCCGGTTGATGCGGGGCCTGGGCAGCAGCATCCATCCGCGCAACGTCGCCTACGACGCCTTCGACGAGGTCCACTGGGTCGGCCCCGCCGAGGCCGCCGACGCCTGCCGACGGCTGGCCCGCTCCTCCTTCGTCAGCGGAGGCTGGAGCACCGGCGCCGTCGCCCTCGTCGCCGCCTGGGCCGCCCGCGTCCACCCGGGCGCGGTCGTCGCCACGGTCTTCCCCGACGGGCCGCACCGCTACCTCGGCAGCGTGTTCGACGACGACTTCACCGCCACCCACGGCATCGACCCGGCCACCGCCGCCACGCGCCCCGTCGAGATACCGCACCCCCAGGCCGTGGAGGCCACCGGCTGGGCCCGATGCGGCACGGTCACCGATCCGGTCGCCGCGCCCCCGGAAGAGACCCCGTGAAGGCGGCACAGCGCACTGTGCGCCTCGAACTCACCGAGCCGCTGCGCATATCCCGCTCCACGATGGCGGCCCGCGAAGCCGTCTGGCTGACCATCGAGCACGAGGGACTGCGCGGTCACGGAGAGGCCGTCACCAGCGTGTACTACGGCCTGGACGCCGAGACGCTCGGGCGGCTGCTGCACGCGGAGGCCCTGTGGTCGGCCCGCTTCGCCGACCCCGAGACCGCCCTGGAGGCCCTCCGGTCCGGCACCGGGAGGACCACCGCCCCACCGGCCGTGACGGCAGCCGTCGAAGCGGCCCTGCTCGACCTCGTCGGCAAGCGCGCGGGCCTCCCCGTCCACCGGCTCCTGAACCCGCACGGAACACCACCCTCCGCCGCGACCGCCCGCACCATCGGCATCACCACACCGGAACGCGCCGTACACCAGGCGGGACGCCTCGTACGGGACGGATTCTCGATCCTGAAGCTCAAGGCCGGCGCACCGGATCCGGCCGAGGACCTGGCCCGCGTACGGGCCGTCCGCGCCGCCGCCCCCCACGCCCGGCTGCTGCTGGACCCCAACGGCGCGTGGACCGTCCGGGAGTCCGAGCGACTGCTGCCGCTCTACGCCGAGCTGGGCGTCGAGGCCGTCGAACAGCCCCTGGCCCCCGGCGACCCCGAGGCGCTGGCACACCTGGCGGAGCGCTCGCCGCTGCCGGTCATCGCCGACGAGGACGCGATCGGCTTCGAGGACGCCCGCCGCCTCGCCGGACGCGTTCAGGGAATCAACGTCAAACTCGCCAAGTGCGGCGGCGTCGGAGCCGCCCTCCGCATCGCCGAACTGATCGCCGGCACCGGAACCGAGCTGATGCTCGGCTGCCTGACCGCCAGCACCCTCGGCATCGCCCCCGCCGTCCACCTCGCCGACCGCGCCCGCTGGGTCGACCTCGACGGTCACCTGCTGCTCGCCGCCGACCCATGGACGGGCATCGGCGGCGGCGACGGCACGGTACGCGCCGGCCGAGGCCCGGGCCTCGGGGTGCGCCGGAGCGGAGCCGAGGAGGCTCCGGCATGAAGGTGTGGCACGAGATACGCGGCTTCCCGCTCGCGATACGGCTCCTCCTGGTCAACCAACTGGGCGTCAACACCGGCTTCTACCTGCTGATCCCGTACCTCGCCCTGCACATGGGCGAGAACCTCGGGATGTCTGCGGCCGTCGTCGGCATCGTGCTCGGCGTGCGCAACCTCAGCCAGCAAGGGCTGTTCCTCATCGGCGGAACGGCATCCGACCGGCTCGGAGCGCGCGGCGTCATCATCACCGGATGCGCCCTGCGCACCGTCGGCTTCGCCCTGTTCGCACTCGGCGACGGACTGCCCGTGCTCCTCGCCGCCTCCGTGCTCAGTGGCCTGGCCGGGGCGCTCTTCAACCCGGCCGTACGCGCCTATCTCACCCTGGAGGCGGGGGAGCGCAGGGCGGAGGCGTTCGCCCTGTTCAACGTGTTCGCCACCACCGGCGCGCTGATCGGGCCGCTGCTCGGCAGCGCCCTGCTGCTGGTCGACTTCCGCGCATCGGCGCTCACCGCGGCAGGAATCTTCGCGGTGCTCACCGTCGCCCAGGCCCTGGTGCTCCCGGCCCGGCACGTCGCGCCGACCGGGAACAGCGTCCTGGCCGACTGGCGAGAGGTGACCGGCAACCGGGGCTTCCTCGCCTTCGCCCTGGCCATGGTCGGCATGTTCACCCTGGAGAACCAGCTGTACCTGCTGCTGCCCGACGGGGCCCGGCGGGCGACCGGCTGGGAAGGCGCGGCCGGACTCGTCTTCCTCGTCGGCACCCTCGCCCACCTCGGACTCCAGCTGCGCATCACCCGCGCACTGAAGGGGCGGGGGAGCAGGGGGCGCTGGATCAGCGCCGGACTCGCGCTGATGGCCCTCGCGTTCGTCCCGCCGATGGCCGTATCCGGACTCGGCACGCCCCCCGCCGGACTCGCGGAGGCAGCCTGGCGCGCCCTACCCGTCCTGGCCGGTGCCGTACTGCTCCACCTGGGCGTGATGACGGCCCAGCCGTTCGTGATGGAACTGATCCCCGGCTTCGGCCGGCCCGAACTCACCGGCACCTACTTCGGCCTCTTCTACGTGGTCTCCGGCATCGCCGCCGCCGTCGGCAACGCCCTCGTCGGCTGGGCCATGGACGCGGGCGAGCGCGCGGACACGCCGTGGCTGCCGTGGGCGTGCTGCCTGGCCGTCGGCCTCACCTCCGCCGCCGGCGTCGCCCGGCTGCACCGTCGCCGGGTCCTTCCCGCCCGCCCCGCACCCACATCCGCACCCGCGGCAGCATGAGGAGCACGCCACCCATGACCGCCACCACGAACCTCCTCACCGACAACCCCGCACTGTACGAGGCCCGCTTCCCCGACCCCGGACGCACGGCCGGGCGCTGGACGGAGGACTGCCTCCGCCGTTACGGGGCCCCCGGCCCCCGCGTCCTGGACATCGGCTGCGGCACCGGCCGCGACGCCGCCCACCTGCACCGCTCCGGACGGGCGGTCACCGGCGCCGACCTGTCCGACGCGATGCTGGCGTACGCCCGCGTCCAGCACCCCGGCCCCCGCTACATCCGGGCCGACCTGCACGGATTCGACGCGGGGGAGCGTGCCTTCGACGCGGTGGTGTGCCTGGACAGCGCCCTGCTGTACTGCCACACGAACGACCAGCTCGACGGCTTCCTGACGTCCTGCCGCCGGTCACTGGCGCCCGGCGGCCTGCTCGTCGCCGAAATGCGCAACGGCGCCTACTTCCTGGGCCGTACGGACCTCCTCGACACCCCGGCCGTCAACGGATTCAGCTGGCAGGGCACCGCCTACCGCTCCACCACCATCCTGTCCGTGGACAGAGCCGCCCAGTTGCTGCGCCGCTCGCGGGTGTGGACGGCCGACGACGGCTCTCCGCCGGCCGAGCAGCGCTCCGCATGGCGCCTGCTCTTCCCCCAGGAGCTGCGCCACGTCCTCGCGGCCCACGGCTTCGAGGTGCTCGCCCTGCACGACGGGCCGGGCCCGCGCACCGAACCGCCCTGGCAGGAGGGCGACCTGCCCACCGGGACGGCCGACGGCGACCGGCTGCACTTGGTCGCCCGTCTCGCGCCCGCCCCCCGTCCCTGAGCCCCCACGCCTCCATCCACCCAGCAGCGCAGCAAGGAACACCGCCATGAACGAAGCCGCCAGGAACGAAGCTCCAGTGAACGCAGCCGCCAGGAACGACGTCCCCGTGAACGCAGCGGCCATGAACGAAGCCGCCACGGGCGAAGTCCCCGTGCACGAAGCCGCAGCGAACGCAGCCGCCATGCCCCCAGCATCCGCGAACGGCGGCCCCGGCTTCCCCGGCCTGCGCCGCCGGGGCTTTCTCGCCGCCGCCGGCGGTACCGTCGGCTTCGGTGCCCTCACCCTCGCAGGCTGTGCGGGCACCGGTCCGGCCGCCGACAAGGCCGGGGGAGACGGCAAGCCCCGGCGCGGCGGACGGCTGCGCGCCGCGTTCGCCGGCGGCGGCGCGAGCGAGACGCTCGACCCGCACCTCGCCAACCTCTTCGCCGACGTGGCCCGTGCCAAGGCCCTCTTCGACAAGCTCGCCGACTACGGCCCCGACCTGTCCGCCCGGCCGCGCCTGGCCGCCGCGTGGGAGCCCAACGCCGGCCTGGACCGCTGGAAGGTCACGCTGCGCGAAGCACGCTTCCACGACGGCAGGCCGGTCACCGCGAAGGACGTCCTGTACAGCTACCGGCGCATCACCGACCCGAAGAAGGCGTTCCGCGCCAAGGCCTCCCTGGAACCCATCGACCTCGAAGCCAGCCGGGCACCGGACGACCAGACCGTCGAGTTCGTCCTCAAGCGCCCGACCGCCGAATTCCCCAATGTGCTCGCCGCGTTCGGCGCGTACATCGTGCCGGAGGGCGAGCAGGACTTCGACCGGAGCCCCGTCGGCAGCGGCCCCTTCCGCTTCGTCTCCTTCGCCCCGGGGAAATCCGCCGTATTCAAGCGCAACGAGGACCACTGGGACGGCGCCCCCCACCTGGACGAGCTGGAGTTCGTCGTCGCCAACGAGGAGTCCGCCCGCGTCAACGCCCTCCTCGGCGGCCAGATCGAGTACGCGCACGAACTCAACCCGGCCACTGCCCGCGCCCACGAGGACAAGGGGCAGATCGAGATCGTCCGGCTCCGCAACAGCGCCATGCAGTCGTTCGCGATGAAGACCGACCGTCCGCCCTTCGACGACAAGCGGGTACGGGAGGCGTTCTTCCTGATCGCCGACCGCAAGGAGCTGGTGGACGGCGCCCTGTCCGGTGCCGGAGAGGTCGGCAACGACCTGTTCGGCAAGGGCTACGAGTACTACGCCGCGAGCCTGCCCCAGCGCGAACAGGACCTCGACCGGGCCAGGGCACTGCTCAAGGAGGCCGGGGCCGAGGGCCTCGAAGTCACCCTCGACACCTCGCCCGTCGCGGCCGGATTCACCGAGGCCGCCACCATCTTCCGCGACCAGGCCGCAAAGGCGGGCGTCACCATCAACGTCAAAACCGGCAGCAAGGACAGCTACTGGAAGGACATCCTCGACTCCGGCACCCTCTGCTCCTACCGCTCGGGCGCCATGCCCATCGAGGCCCACCTCTCCCAGCGCCTGCTCACCGGCTCCACCACCAACGCCACCGCGTGGCACCACAAGGACTTCGACGCCCTCTATCAGCAGGCGCAGTCCACCAGGGACAAGACAGCCCGCGCCGCCGTGTACGAGCGCATGCAGCGCCGCCTGCACTCCGAGGGCGGCTTCCTGATCTGGGGCTTCGCCGACTGGATCCTCGGCACCGCCCGTAACGTCCGGGGCGTCGAGACCAAGGCGCCGGCCAACTCCCTCGACTGGGCGCGCTTCGACAAGGTCTGGCTCGCGTGAGCGGACCCCGTACCTGGATCGCCGGGCGGCTGCTTCTCGGCGTGGCGCAGACGGCGGCCGTCGTGCTGCTCGTCTTCGCCCTCACCGAGGCGCTGCCGGGCGACGCGGCCGTCGCCCTCGCCGGCGACCAGCCGGACCCGGAGCGCATCGCCGCCATCCGCGAGGCGATGGACCTCGACCGGCCCGCCCACGAACGCCTGGCCGCCTGGGCCGCCGGGCTGCTGCACGGGGACTTCGGCACCTCCCTGGCCTCCGGGCGGCCCGTCAGCACGTATCTGGCGGACGGCTTCGGGCCGACCCTGCTGCTCGCCGCCCTGACGGTCGTGCTCCTGGTCCCGATCGGCGTCGGCCTCGGGGTCCTCGCCGCCCGCCACGAGGGCGGACCCGTGGACCGGCTGGTCAGCTCGGTGACGCTCGGCGTGTACGCCGTGCCCGAGTTCGCCCTCGGCGTGCTGCTGGTGACCGTCCTCGCGCTGCGCCTGGGCTGGCTCCCGCCGACCGCCGTCGGATACGGCACCGACCTCCTCGCCCATCCGACCGCTCTCGTGCTGCCCGTCCTCGTGCTGCTCTCCCGCCCGGTGTGTTCGCTCGCCCGCCTCGTACGGGCCGGCATGATCGACGCGCTGGACTCGCCGTACGCCGCACACGCCCGCCGCTACGGCATCCCCGGCTTCCGCGTCCGGTACGGGCACGCCCTGCCCAACGCCATGGCGCCCGCCACCCAGCAACTGGCGCGGACCATCGACTGGCTGCTGTGCGGAGTCATCGTCGTGGAGGCGCTGTACGTGATCCCCGGGCTCGGCACCGTCCTCATGAACGCCGTCGCCGAACGCGACGTGCCCGTGGTCCAGGGACTCGCCGTCGTCTTCGGCGTCGCCACGGTCGTGCTCAACCTCGGCGCCGACCTGGTCGCGCGCCGCCTCGCCCCCCGATCGGAGGTGGCCGCGTGAAGTCCCGTTACGCACTCGGCGCCGTCGTCGTCGGGATTCCCCTCGCCCTGGCCCTCCTGGGACCGGTGTTCGCCGGGGGGCCCGGACCTCGCGCCGCCTCGTTCACCCTCGGCGACGGGCACTGGCTCGGCACCGACTTCGTCGGCCGGGACGTCTGGCGCCAGGTTCTGCTCGGAGGGCGCTCGGTGGTACTCGTGGCGCTGGCCGCGACCGCCCTCGCCTACCTCATGGCGTTCCCCGTCGGGCTCCTCAGCGCCCTCACCCACCGCACCTGGCTCGAAGAACTGCTGATGCGGCCCCTCGACGTCCTCCTCGCCGTGCCGTCGCTGCTGATGATCCTGCTCGCCGCCGCCGTCCTCGCCCCGGGGGCCGTCGGGCTCACCCTGCTGGTGGCCCTCGTCAACATCCCCGACGCCGCCCGGATCGTCCGGGCCGCGGCGGCGGATGCCGCGTCGCGCCCGGCGGTCGAAGCACTGCGCATGCAGGGGGAGACCTGGTGGCGCACGGCTGTCGGCTACGTCGGCAGATCCCTCACCCGTACGCTCGCCGCCGACGCGGGCGTACGGCTGACCGGAGTGCTCTACCTCGTCGCCACCGCGGCGTTCCTCGGCGTCGGCGTCGAGCCGGACGCGGCCGACTGGGCGGTGATGGTGGACCGCAACCGCACCGGACTGTACGTCCAGCCCTGGGCCGTGGTCGTGCCCGCCCTGCTCATCATCGCCCTCACCATGGGGACCAACCTGCTCGTCGATGCCGGACTGAAGAAGAGGAAGCGGATGTGAACCCCGTGAAGGCGGTCGCCGAGATCGAGAACCTGCGGGTGGTCGTCGGCGACCGGGCGATCGTCGACGGAGTGCACCTCCGGGTGCTCCCCGGCCGGATCACCGCCCTCGTGGGCGCGTCCGGCAGCGGCAAGACGACCACCGGTCTCGCGCTGCTCGGGGAGTATCCGGCCGGCGCACGCGTGAGCGGTGCCGTACGCGTATCGGACGGCCCGGTCGGCTACGTACCGCAGCACCCGGGCGCCGTACTCAACCCCGCACGCCGCATCGGCGCCCTGCTGCGGGACATCGCCCGCACACAGGTACGCCACCTGCCGCGGCGGGACCGCCGGGCCGCCGTCCGTGTGCGGGTCCTGCGGGCCCTGGCGCTGGCCCAGCTCCCCGACGCGACGGCGATGCTGCGCCGCTTTCCCCACCAGCTGTCGGGCGGTCAGCAGCAACGCGTCGTCCTCGCGCAGGCGTTGCTGCTCGGCGCCGAGGTGGTGGTGGCCGACGAGCCGACCACCGGTCAGGACGAGCTGACCAAGCGGGGCATCGTCGAGCAGCTCGCCGCCGTCTCCCGGGCGGGCATCGGCGTCGTCCTGCTCAGCCATGACCTGGACGTCGTGCGCGCACTCGCCGACGAGGTCCTGGTCATGCGCGACGGGCAGGTGGTGGAGTCCGGACCGGCCGAACGCCTGGGGCGCGCACCACGGCACCCCTGGACCACCGAACTCCTGGCGTCCGAGGCCCCGCCCGCCCGTATCGAGCCGGCCTCCGAGGGCGCCGAGGTCCTCCGCGTCGGCCCGCTGACGGCCCACCACGGCCGGACCGCGGTGCTCCGCATACCCGAACTCACCCTCCACGCGGGCCAATGTCTCGCCGTCCTCGGCCGCTCGGGCAGCGGAAAGACCACCCTGGCCCGCTGCCTGGCCGGCCTGCACCGGAATCACGACGGCGCGATCCACCTCGACGGCGCCCCGCTGCCGCGCAGCCTGAGAGACCGTACGCGTCGACAACTCGCGGCAGTCCAGTACGTCTTCCAGGACGCCCGGGCGTCCTTCGACGAACACCGGCCGGTGCTGCATCAGGTGGCCCGGACGGCGGTACGGCTACGCGGGACGACCGAGGCCGACGCCCTGGCCGAAGCCCGTGCCACGCTCGTCGGCCTCGGCGTCGCCGACGCCCTCGTACACCGCCGCCCGGACCGTCTGTCCGGCGGCGAACTCCAACGCGCCGCACTGGCCCGCGCCCTGCTGGCCCACCCGCGCGTGCTGATCTGCGACGAGATCACCTCCGGCCTCGACACGGTCACCCGCCGGTCCATCCTCGACACGCTCGCCGGGCTGGTACGCGAGCGGGGCGACCTGTCCCTGGTGCTGATCACCCACGACCTCACCACGGCCGCACTGGCCACCCGTACCGCCGTGCTGGAGGCTGGCGCCCTCGTCGAGGAGACACCGGCACGGGAGCCGCTCACCGCTCCGCTCAGCGGCGGCCGGCGGCAAGGATGACGAGGAACTGGCCGCCGCCCGGCTCGACGGCGGCGGTCACCGGCAGCCCCGGTACGAGCCGGGAGAACCGGTCCACCAGCCAGTCCGCCGCCTCCTGCGCGTCCTGCCTGGTCGGACAACGGCCCACCATCTCACGGCCCCCCTTGCGCTCCAGCCGGGCGGCGACAGCGATCAGCGGCGCGGGTTCGACCACGTACAGGCGGTCCGGCCAGGCGATGACCACCTGGACCGCGCCCTTGCGGGAGTTGCACCCGCGGTGCGCGAGCCGCTCGGCGACCTTGGCCTTCCGGTCGGCGGTCCGGCTGTCGACACTTGGCCCCTGCGGATCGTTCACCGACTTGTCGAGGTCGACAGGTTCGTCACATACCCAGCATCGCCGGCCATCGCGCTCGGCCACATCATCGAGAAGGCTCATCCGAGCAAACTAGTCCCTTCGGCAGCCACCCCGTGCACCAGGGCACGATGCCGGCCGACGTCGGCGTCGCACGCGTCGACGAAGAAGCGTTGATTCGGCGACAGCCCGCGGCGGCGCTCGTAGGATGACCGGATGCCCAGGCCGATACGGATGAGTCGCCGCAGATGGATGGCCGCGTGGGCCGTGCTGTGCGCGGCAGGTCTCGCCGGCACCGCCGGACTGAAGGCCTCCTCGACACCGGGTCCGCGGCCCGCGAAGCCGGTCAGCGCCGAGTGCCGCGCGTACATCGCGTACATCGAGACGCAGCTGGCCGAGGCCGAGGCCGAGGCCGAGGCCGAGCAGAAGGGCGAGGGCGACGTACTGCTCGCCTTCTCACGAGTCCGGGGCGGCACCGACGAGGACTGCCGCGACGAGCTCCGCGACCGCTTCCGCCGCAACCGGTGAGCTGTGCCCGCCGGGTTCACTTGCCGGCGATGCTCCACGTGCCGTCGCCGGCCGCAGCGGCGTCGCCGAGTTCGTTCCAGGCCGCGTCGCCGAGCTTGAAGGCGTCGAGGAGGTAGGCGGAGATCGCGTCGGCGACGAGGGCGACGCGGGCGGGCTCCTCGTCGGTGGTCTCGGCTGCCATTTCACCGGCGAGGCCGCCCAGGGTGTGCTCGCCCTCGGCGATGGTGAGCAGGCTCTTCGGGGACGGGCTGAGGTGGTAGGCGTCGGTGAACCACTCCGGTCCCCGGGTGGAGAGCTGGGACCGATCCTTGCCGCCCGCGACGACCAGGGCCGGGGTGGTCATCGTGGAGTAGTCCGGCCTCATGAACGGAAGGTGTTCGGCGGCGAACGGAGTGAGGGTGTCGCCGGTTCCGGTCGCGGCGATCAGCGCGCCGGCCGAGACGGCGGAGTGGGAGAAGTCCTCTCCGGGGACCCCGTCGGCGCCGAACACCCGCGCACCGAGGATCACGCCTGCGGTCTGGGCGCCCCAGGAGTGGCCGACGACCGCGACGCGCTCGTGGTCGACGCGGGCGTCCGGGCCGCCGGCCCGGAGAAGGATGTCGCCGAGGCTGTCGAGGATCGCGTGGAGGTCGGCGATCCGGACCCGCCAGATGGTGGCGAAGCGCGGGTCGTCCCACCCGATGCCGTTGCGCCGGGAGTCCAGGTGGGTGGGCTGCACGACGATGAATCCGGCGGCTGCCCACCGGTCGACGAGGGGTTCGTATCCGTCCAGGGACCATCCGTTGCCGTGGGAGAACACGATGACGGGAAGGTTCCGGCCCGAGAGCGGGGCGGTGACCTTCACCTGGAGGTCGACGCCGCGGCCGGGCGCGGGAACGGTGATGGGCTTGACCGCGACGATCCGCTGGTCGAGACGGCTGGAAGACATGGGGAACCTGCGCTTTCTCCAGGGGACCGCTCTGCCATAATTTGGCGGAGCGTCGTTCCGCCAAATTAGCGGAACATTGTTCCGCGAGTAAAGGGAGGGTCCCGTGCCGGAGTCGGTCGGAGTACGTCAAGCACAGGCGCAGCGCACCCGCAGCGGCGTGCTGGCGGCCGCGGCGGCGGTTTTTGTGGACCAGGGCGTCCAGGCCCCCATCCGCGACATCGCCGAGCGCGCCGGTGTCGGCGTCGGCACGATCTACCGGAACTTCCCGACCCGGGCGGACCTCGTCACCGCCGTCTACCGGCACCAGATCGACACCTGCACCGCACTCGCGCCCCGGCTCCTGGCGGAATCAGGCTCCCCGTTCACCGCCCTGACCCGCTGGGCGGACGCGTTCGTGGAGTTCCTGGTGACCAAGCACGGCCTCGGCGCCGCCCTGGGGTCCGGCGACCCGGGCCTGGAGAACCTCCACGCCCTCATGCTCGACACCCTGGTCCCGGCCTGCGCAACGCTGCTCGACGCCTGCGCCGCCGCCGACGAACTCCGCCCCGGCATCACCGCCTACACACTGATGCGCGCCATCGGCAACCTCTGCATCACCGGCCCCGACTACGACCGGGCCGACGCCCAGCACATGGTCGCAACCCTCCTCGCCGGATGCCGTCGCGCGGGGTGACGGCATGACGGCGAGAGGGCTGCCGCAGTGCAGGGTGGGCCGGCTGGAGAGCTCAGTCGTCCTTCGTGTAGGTCAGACGCACCACCTCGCCGGGCTGGAACGAATCCTCGATGCGCCGGCCGTTGACGACGAGCCGGATGGCGCTTCCGTTGCTCAGGACGAGGTCGATCCTCTCCTCGTCCGTGAAGGTCTTGGTCGTCCCCGCCGGGACGCTCCCGTCGAAGATGCGGCGTCCGTCGGAGCCCTTGGCGTCGACCCAGGACGTCTGGCCCTCGACGCCGACCATCACCGTGACCTTCCCGGCGGGCCGAGACACAGCGGCGTCCGGCGTGGTGGGCATCGGGGGAGGCGACGCGGAGGAGGGGACAGCGGCCGAGGACGCGTAGCTGGGTCCGGGTGCGGCCGTGGAGGGGTCGTCGTCGCGGTCATCGTCCGGCAGGAGCAGAAGCGCGCCCCCGGCGAGTGCCGCGATCGCGACTGTGGCCACGAGGACAGCCGCGAGGACGCGACCGCGTGAGCGCCCGGCCGGCGCGGGGCGGCCGGTACCGCTTTCCGCGTGGGCGGCCGGAGTGCCACGGCCGGCGGCATCGATCGTCACGGCCTCGTGGTGCGGCACGCCCCCGCCCGCGAGGCCAGGAGCGGGCTCGACCGTTCCTCCGCCGTCACTCCCGTCGCTCCCATCGGGCATCGTCCGGTCGCTCCCGGGTCCGGCCGGGGCCTGCTGCGCCGTGGAGATCACCGTGGGTGTGTGCGGCGCCGGACCGGGCACGAACAGCTCGGTGAGCGCTGCGGGCGTGGGCCGCCGGGCGGGCTCCTTCGACAGGCAGGCCGCGATCACGGCGTGCAGGCCCGGTGGCACCGCGGACA
The DNA here is from genome assembly GCF_044757365.1 of Streptomyces sp. NPDC091289. NCBI lineage: Bacteria > Bacillati > Actinomycetota > Actinomycetes > Kitasatosporales > Streptomycetaceae > Streptomyces > Streptomyces sp. NPDC091289. Next base: position 47,125 of record NZ_JBIVUT010000001.1, on the reverse strand, counting down.
GGTCCGCCGGTTTGTGCACCGAGCGGTACATCATCCCCATCGGCGTGCCGACGCCGAACGCGCTGCCGCCCGCCGCCGCGATCAGCACCGCGCCGAGCGCGAACACGTCGGCGCTGCCGTCGACTTCAAGACCCTCCGCTTGCTCGGGTGCGAGGAATCCCGGTGTGCCGAAGGCCGCTCCGGTGGATGTCAGCCGAGTCGATTCCACAGCCCGCGCGATACCGAAGTCGAGGACCCGGGGGCCGTCCGAGGCCATGATGATGTTGCCGGGCTTGAGATCGCGGTGCACGAGGCCGCACGCGTGAATGGCCTGGAGCGCCTCGGCCAGGGCGGCGCCCAGCAGCCGCAGGCGACTTTCGTCCATCGGCCCGTGTGCCGCGAGGAGTTCGGCGAGCGTGGGGCCGGAGATGTACGCCGTCGCCAGCCACGGGGCCGACGCGTCCGGGTCGGCATCCACCACCGAGGCTGTGTGGAAGCCGCCGACCCTGCGCGCGGCATCGATCTCGGCGCGGAAACGCTCGCGGAACTGAGGATCGGCCGCCAGTTCGGGACGTGCCACCTTGACGGCGACGGGCCGGCCGCCACGCGACCGTGCCAGATACACCGTTCCCATGCCGCCGGCGCCCAGCTCACGCTCCACGGTATAGACGCCGATACTCCCCGGGATGCCTGCCCCGGGTTCCCTCTGCTGCACGGCTCCCCCTACGCGATGTGGCGCGCGCCGGTGTGCCCGGCGCGCGCCACACCAGCGTAGGTGAGCTCGCGGACCGTGCCCTGACGAACGTCCTCACCGACGCGATCAGCGAAGTCTTCGCACCGAACGCGTCGATGACGCGGATGTCAGAGCCGTTCGATCCAGATGTTGCGGAACCTCGGGTTCTCACCGGGGTCCCCGTGGTCCTGCAGCTTGATATGGCCCGGGGCGGGGCCCTCCGGCCGGCCCGCCCCGGTAGGGCCGGCGATGGCCACGTCGTCGTGCACCAGCTTGCCGTTCCATCGAAGGCTCACCCGCGCGTCCTCCACCTTCTTGCCGTCGCTGTCGAAGCGAGCCGCCCGGAACTCGATGTCATAGCTCTGCCACGTGCCGGGCGGGGTAGCCGCGTTGACGTCGGGGGCCTTGCGCAGGTAGATCGCACCGGCGTCGTCCTTGGCGGGTACGTCGACCCCGAAGGACTCCAGCACCTGCAGTTCGTAGCGCTCCTGGATGTAGACCCCGCTGTTGCCCCGCGCCTGCCCGGTGACGTCCGGCGGGTAGTCGGGCTGGTACCACTCGGCGTGCATCCGGAAGTCTCCGAACTTCTCCTTCGTACGGATGTCTCCGCCGAGGGATTCCATGGAGCCGTCCGCCACCGGCCACTTCGCCGGACTGCCGTCGTTCGACTCCCAGGCGTCGAGGCTCGTGCCGTCGAAGAGGGTGGTGCGCTGCGTCGGGGTGACGGTGAGGTTGTCGAGGTTCACATGGCCGTCGTCCTCGGGCTCGTAGGCGTAGGCGATCGTGTTCGCGCCCTTCCGCAGGGGCACCGACTCGACGTGGGTCGCCCACTTGTCCCAGGCGACGGTGGAGTCCAGCCAGATCTGCTTGTGGCGCTCGCCGTTGACGTACAGGGTCATCGACCTGGGGGTGGGTTCCGGGTCGGAGTTCTGCCCGTTCGCGTACCGCAGGGCGAGGTCGTGTTTCCCCTTCTTGTCGGCGCGTACGGCGAAGGTGGTGCGGGAGCCCGGCTCCCAGTTGTTGTCGATGAAGCCCGCTCCGGAGAAGCCGGAGTGGTTGTCGTTGAACTTGGTGCCGCCGTCCAGCGATGCGGACTCCGCCTCGTACACGGGCGGCGGCTTCGACCCGTCCGGCAGCGTGTTCAGGCTGTACCACGCCTCGGTGCTCCACAGTTCCGCTCCGGACTCCGCCGCGAACGGGCGGGGGGACTGCACGTGCACCACCCTGCCGGGGCGCAGGTCGTCCACCTTCAGCGTCACGGTCGTGCGGTCATCGGACAGCGTCGCCGAGGTGACGTCGAGGGTCTCCTCGTCGACCTTCGGGCCGCCGTACCTCGGGGTCGCCACGTAACGCCACTGCTGGGCGGTGTACTTGGAAGCCAGGTCCTCGGCGGTCTCCTCGGACAACGGCTGCGTGTACTCGATCTCGAAGCCGCCGTCGATCGCCCGCATGGCGCGCATGTCGAAGGCGTCGTCACCGCTGAGCGAGAGCTTCTGCAGGCCGAACTTGAGCTTGCCCTCCTGGCCCCAGTTCCCCGAGTCGCCGATGCCGCCGGCGTAGATCGCCCCGTCCGGGCCGAGGCTGATCCGGTTGACCCCGGCCTCCAGGCCCTGCGTCATCCGGAACACCGCGCCCTGGTACTCGCCGCCGACCTTCTCCAGGAACGCCCGCTGAAGGCCGCCGTAGGTCACGTCGCCGAACACCATCTGCCCGGCGAAGGGCCCTTCGGGCAGGAGGAGGGGGTTGCTCGGCGAGTTGGAGATCTCACCGTGCGGCAGCCAGAGGACGGGCTCGGTCACCGGCTGGTCGTCGTAGACGCCGTCCGGGTTGGTGTGGTGGTTGTAGAAGGCGCCCTGCTTGATCCGCACCAGCTTCGACGTCGGCACGTACGAGCCCTGGTTGTCGGTGGCGAAGAGGTCGCCCCCCGGGCCCCGGCCGAGGCCGTTCGGCGTGCGCAGCCCCCCGGCCACGTAGGACACCTTGCCGGTCTTCTTGTTGATCTTGAGGGTGGACCCCCGGTTGGGCACGTTCTGCGGGTCCTGCGTCGTACCCCCGGGAACCATGGCGATGCCCGTGCTGACGTAGAAGTGCCCCTTCTCGTACAGCAGCCCGAACGCGAACTCGTGGTAGTTCCCGCCGAACGGCCAGGTCGCGATCTGCCGGTACTCGTCGGTGACCTCGTCACCGTCCTTGTCGACCAGCGCGGTCAGACCGTCCTTCTCCGACACGTAGAGGGTGCCGTCGACGTAGGTGAGACCCATCGGCTCCAGCAGGTTCTCGGCGACCAGCTTCTTGGTCACCTTTGACGGGTCGGTGGCGCCGGTGACGTTGTCGAGCAGATACACCTGCCCGAGCTCGCTCTCCCTGCTGCCGCCCCACGTGCTGACGGCCAACCGCCCGTCCGGCAGCCAGTCCATGCCGGTGACCTGCGGTTCGAATCCCTCGGGGCGCAGATCGGTCAGCGTGTAGTCGGGGTGGACCCCGGCCAGCGGAAGTCCGTCGCCCGGTGACTCGTCGACGCCCTCGCACAGCTTGCGGCCCGGAGAGGTGACCCGGGTGACGTCGGCGTCGGTGCTCAGCACCGAGGTGGGGACGACGGCGTACGCGTCCGACCCGGGCGGCCGCCACTCCAGCAGGAGGCGCTGGTCGTACTCGCCGTCCCAGTGGTCGATGCGCAGTGCGTGGTGGCCGTCGGTCAGCTCGGCCGAGCCTTCCTTGGGCTGGGCGCCGTGCTTGCCGCCGTTGTCGATGACCTCCGTGCCGTCGATGATCAGCCGGGATCCGTCGTCGCTGGTGATGCGGAAGTCGTACGTCCCGGCCGACTCGACGTTCAGGTACGCCGTGACCTCGGTGACGAACTTTCCACTCAGCCCGAAGTCCTCGGGGGTGGTCCAGTCGATCGTCGGCTTCAACTCGTCGATGTTGGGCGTCTGCCCGGGCTTGAGCTCGCAGAAGTCGTCCAGAGGCACCTGTACGTCGAACACCCGCATGGTCACGCCCGGTTCCTGGGGCGGTATGTCGGGGGGCTGGGCGGCGGCCTGTCCCTGGGTGAGGGACACGAGGAACAGGGCTGAGACGAGTACGGCCAAACGCCGCATGGGCCTTCCTCCTTGAGGGCCGAGGCAGCCGGCGGTCCGATGGCTGACGGGCTGCCGTTCACAGTGAAGGGCAGCCCTCGCAGGAAAGGCAACAGGTCGGTAAGCGCTTTCTATTTTATCGTTGCAAAGCTGGGGTGATGTGCGGGCGGCCACCGGGGTCGCGCCTCGGTTCCGCCGCGCGGGGGATGGGTGTCGCCGTGCCCTGCTGTTCCGCGCTGTGCGCTGCCCTTTCGTGTCGGACGCGACGGCTTCGCCGAGGTCGAGGGGCCGGGCGCGCATCAAGGGGGGCGTCTGTGGGAAGCGCTCTCATTTTCGTCACCACCGGCGCGACACCTTGAGCCCGCATGCCGCTGGACCTCGGGTCGACGTCCGCGAGGTGATGCGCTGCGGTGTCGCCTGGCTCGGCCGCGCCCGCTTCGCTCGTTTTCCGTCATCCCCCTTCTTCTGGCAGTCGCCAATCCGCCGGTTTGGTGGTGTCTGGATCTCGCCGAATGGCTACTTGTCGGCCAGTCGCGCCCCGGGGGGTCTTGTGCGGATGCGCCGGCCTGTCCAGCATTGAACAACGTTGTCAGGGACACGTCGAAGTCAAGCCATGTTCCTGGTGACGTGTCATGGGCGTCCACCCAACGCCCCGCGTTCCCCCCCCACGATCTGGAGGACTACAGTGCGACTCTCTCACCCCCACGGCCTTTCGAGACGAGCACGACTCATCGCCGGGGCAACCGGCCTCGCCGCCGCCGCGGCACTTGCCGTCCCCGCCGCCACCGCGTCCGCCCAGCCGGTCCCGAAGACGTTCAGCGCCGCCGAGCTCAACCGGACGGCCGACTCCGTGCGCACCGCCGACGTAGGCGGCACCGCTTGGTATGTCGATGCCGAGTCGGGCAAGGTCGTCGTCACCGTCGACAGCACGGTCAGCCAGGCCGAGATCGCCAAGATCGAGAACCAGGCCGGCGCGAACGCCGACGCTCTCGTGGTCAAGCACACTCCCGGTACGTTCTCGAAGCTCATCGCGGGTGGCGAGGCCATCACCACCGGCGGAGCCCGGTGCTCCCTGGGCTTCAACGTGCAGGACAGCGCGGGCACCAAGTTCGCCCTGACCGCCGGTCACTGCACCAACATCGGCAGCTCGTGGTCCATCGGCACCACCACCGGATCCAGCTTCCCCGGCAACGACTACGGCATCATCCGGCACTCCGACCCCGGCGCGGCCGACGGTCGTGTCTCCCTCTACAACGGCAGCTACCAGGAGATCACCGGCGCCGCGGACCCCTCGGTCGGCCAGTCCGTCCAGCGCAGCGGCAGCACCACCGGCCTGCACGGCGGCTCGGTCACCGGTCTCAACGCCACTGTCAACTACGGTGCCGACGGCATCGTCTCCGGTCTGATCCAGACCAACGTCTGCGCCGAGCCGGGCGACAGCGGCGGCGCGCTCTTCTCCGGGACCACCGCGCTCGGCCTCACCTCCGGCGGCAGCGGCAACTGCTCCTCCGGTGGCACCACGTTCTTCCAGCCCGTCACCGAGGCGCTCAGCGCCTACGGCGTGAGCATCATCTGATTCACGCGCCGACCAGGGTCTTCGGCCATCGGCCCTGAACACTGTCCCCGCCCGGTGAACCGGGCGGGGACAGTGCTCGTTCCGGGACGACGTCACCATCGTCCCCGTCGAGGGAACCGCCGGCCGTCCGACCGCCTCCGCGCTGACGCCCATCGGAGAGCGGTGCCGGTTCGGCTACCTTCTTCCTGTGGATCAGTTGAGCCCGGAAGACCCGACGCACATAGGCCCCTACCGCCTCATCGCCCGACTCGGCGCGGGCGGGATGGGGCGCGTGTACCTGGCCAGGTCCGAGGCCGGGCGGACGGTCGCGGTGAAGGTGGTGCAGCCCGAGTACGCCGGGCACCCGGAGTTCCGCAAGCGCTTCGCCCGCGAAGTGGTCGCGGCCCGCCGAGTGGGCGGGACATGGACGGCGGCCGTGCTCGGCGCCGACACCGACGCCCGGGTTCCTTGGGTCGCCACGCAGTACGTGCCCGGCCTCGACCTGCACACCTTGGTGACCGAGGACTTCGGGCCGTTGCCCGAGCCTTCTGTACGCGTCCTCGCGCACGGCCTGGCACAAGCGCTCGGCGACATTCACGCGGCCGGGCTGATCCACCGCGATCTCAAACCGTCGAACGTCCTCGTCACCGTGGACGGGCCACGAGTCATCGACTTCGGCATCGCGCGGGCACTGGGCGGCATCGCCGGGGACAGCCTGCGGACGCGCACCGGGATGCTGATCGGCTCACCCGGCTTCATGTCGCCGGAGCAGGTGCGCGGCCTCGAACTCGGCCCGGCGTCCGATGTGTTCTGCCTGGGCGCGGTGCTCGCCCACGCGGCCACCGGGCGCCTGCCCTTCGGCTCGACGGACTCCGGGCCGCATGCCCAGATCTTCCGGGTCGTCCAGGAAGACCCCGACCTGGAAGGCGTCCCCGAAGGGCTGCTCCTGCTCATCCGGGAATGCCTCGACAAGGACCCGGCCAAGCGGCCCACACCCCAGCAGATCGCCGAGCGCACGGCGACCGCCGAGCCGACGACCTGGCTGCCGGGGAAAGTCTTGGCGCAACTGGGCCGTCATGCCGCGCAGTTGCTGGACTTCGGCCCCTCACAGATCGCAGTCCGGACGCCGACCGCCCTGGATTCCGCCCCGCCCCACGCCGCCCCGCCCCACGCCGCCCCGCCCCACGCCGCCCCGACTCACCCGGCGCAGCCCCCTGTGCCGGCGTACGCCCCGGTGTCGTACAGCCCGCAGCGCAGGCCGGGCGTCCCTCCGTGGCGTGTCCTGCGGCTCATCCTGTCGATCCTGCTTGCTGTCATGGCCCTGGCCATCAGCGATCCAGCGGTGGAGGAGTCGCTCGGTATCGCGTGGACCGACAGCATTCGGCCCCACGGAGTCATCATGGCCGCCTTGGGAGCAGCTCTGGCCCTGCCGGTTGCCCACCGTGCACACGGCCGCCCGGGACCGTACCTCGCCTCGGCGCTGACGGTTGCTTTCTCCGTCAACGTCTTCATGCTGCTCTGGCACCTGCGCGTCGCACCGGTCAGCGATCTGCATCTGCGCATCCCCGGCCTCCTGTGAAGTCGAGGATGCCAGGATCCATGCCGTGTCCCGGGGGCCCGGCCCCCTCCGTGTCCGACTCGATCGGACGATCCTGCACGCCTCGTCCGGTCTGCGCGGCCCTGCGCGTGGCGACGGGAACGTCCGACGAGAACCGAGCTCAGGAGTACCACGCGAACCGGCGCCGCGCCGACCGCGGAACAGTGCTCGGTCCGCTCGACGTCGCGATTCTGAGGTACACGGGCCAGTACCCGCACCGTGCGACGGTTCCGGGACGGTCGCCCGACGCCGTCGACCCCGCGCTGCTGCCGGAGGTCATGCGTGTGATCGCCACCGCGGAGCAGGCGTGCGCCGGGACGCGGATCGGCCGCGATCCACGACGGGGAAGGCGCGCCACGGACCAGCGCGACCGGGACCGGACGGCGACGACGGTCGACGCGGCCGTGCGCCGGGCACACCCGGAGCTCGTCGACGACGCGGTGCGTTCTGTGAGCTTCCTGATGTGCTCGGAGGCCGCGGACCGCTCCAGGAGCACGCCCATCGAGGATGACGAGGAGGCTGCCGGAGACCGTGCCGACGCCGGCGGTAGTGCGAGGAAGACGGCTCTGTCGTTCACCGACGACAAGGGAGCCGAGCAGAAGTGGCTCTCGACCGGTCCTCGTACCGCCACCGCGGAGTTCTGGGAATACGTCGGCGATCGCTCTGCCGCCATCCCCGGCTTCGGGGGCGAGCCCGGTGGTCGGCTCGTCCGGAAACAACAGGAAGAACTGGTCGACGCGAAGCCGCGACCGACCCCGTCCCGGTCGCGGCCCTGCGGCGGGCGTCTTTTCCGCTTGCGTCTAGAAGAAGCCCAGCTTCTTCGGCGCGTACGACACCAGGAGATTCTTCGTCTGCTGGTAGTGCTCCAGCATCATCTTGTGGTTCTCCCTGCCGATGCCCGACTGCTTGTAGCCGCCGAACGCGGCGTGGGCCGGGTAGGCGTGGTAGCAGTTCGTCCAGACCCGGCCCGCCTTGATCGCGCGACCCGCCCGGTACGCCGTGTTGACGTCGCGGGTCCAGACTCCGGCCCCCAGCCCGTACAGCGTGTCGTTCGCCGTGCTGATGGCGTCGTCGAAGTCCGTGAAGGACGTCACGGCCACGACCGGGCCGAAGATCTCCTCCTGGAAGACCCGCATCCGGTTGTCGCCCTCGAAGACCGTCGGCTGGACGTAATAGCCGCCCTCCAGCTCACCGCCGTGCTCGATGCGCTGACCTCCCGTCAGGATCTTCGCGCCCTCCTGCTGCCCGATGTCCAAGTACGAAAGGATCTTCTGCAGCTGGTCGTTGGAGGCCTGGGCGCCGATCATCGTGTCGGTGTCCAGCGGGTGACCCGGCACGATCTGTTCCGTCCGGGCGATGCCCGCCTCCAGGAACGCGCCGTAGTGGCCGCGCTGGATGAGGGCACGCGACGGGCACGTACACACCTCGCCCTGGTTGAGGGCGAACATGGTGAACCCTTCGAGGGCCTTGTCGAGGAAGTCGTCGTCGGCGCGCGAGACGTCGTCGAAGAAGATGTTCGGCGACTTGCCGCCCAGCTCCAACGTCACCGGCTTGATGTTCTCGGAGGCGTACTGCATGATCAGCCGCCCCGTCGTGGTCTCGCCCGTGAAGGCGATCTTCGCGACGCGCGGGCTGGAGGCGAGCGGCTTGCCGGCCTCCGCTCCGAAGCCGTTGACGATGTTGACGACGCCCGGCGGAAGCAGATCCGCCACCAGGCTCAGCCAGTAGTGGATCGAGGCGGGCGTCTGCTCGGCCGGCTTGAGGACCACCGCGTTGCCCGCCGCGAGCGCCGGGGCGAGCTTCCATGTGGCCATCAGGATGGGGAAGTTCCACGGGATGATCTGGCCGACCACGCCCAGCGGCTCGTGGAAGTGGTACGCCACGGTGTCGTCGTCGATCTCGCTGAGCGAACCCTCCTGCGCGCGCAGAGCCCCCGCGAAATACCGGAAGTGGTCGATGGCCAGCGGGATGTCCGCCGCCAGCGTCTCCCGCACCGGCTTGCCGTTCTCCCAGCTCTCGGCGACCGCCAGCTCCTCCAGATGGGCTTCCATCCGGTCGGCGATCCTGTTCAGCACCGACGCCCGGTCCCCGGCGGACGTGGCGCCCCAGCCCGGCGCCGCCGCATGGGCGGCGTCCAGCGCCAGTTCGACGTCCTCGGACGTGCCGCGCGCGATCTCCGTGAACGGGCGGCCGTTGACGGGGCTCGGATTCTCGAAGTACTGCCCCCGGGCCGGCGGGACGTACTCCCCGCCGATCCAGTGGTCGTAGCGGGACGCGTACGTGACGATCGCGCCCTCGGTGCCCGGCGCAGCGTAACGGGTCATCTCTGTGGCCTCCCGGATCCGGTGCCGCCCGCCGTTGGACGGCCCTCGGCGCGAGGCTAGGGACGGGGACGTTGCAGGGGCGTTGCACCGGCGCGGGCTGGGCACGCAGGTTCGGCGCTGCTTGACTGCTCCAGTGATCGAACTGGTGGTTGCCCTGGCGGCGGCAGGGCTGACGGCGTGGTTGTTCCGCCGCAGAGTGAAGCAGCGAGCGGACAGTGCCGCTCAGGGGCATGAGATCAAGGTTCCCTGCCTGCTCCGACATCCTTCGCTCGCAGGGCGATGGCTGCGGGGGCGGCTGGTGACTGGCCCCGCCGGAATGGGCTGGGAGCCGCGGACCAAGGCCGGTGCGGCAGTGTCCCTCCCGGACGATGTGCGGCAGGTCGGCATGCGGTCACCGTCCTGGCGTGAGTCGATGAAGATCAACGGTAGGTCCACCATCGTTGAGTGCACGTCTGCCGAGGGGACCGTCCTTGTCGCTGTGATGCCGAATGAGTTGGATCACGTGCTCACAGCCTTGCGCGGCAGCCGAGCTGAATAGGGCGCATCCCGTCACGCCGGGGTGGGGCGATGCTGAAGTGCGGCCGGGTCCGGCGCGCCGTCGCTGAACAGGCCGCGGGCCTCCTCGGTCCACCACCACAGCAGTTCGTGTCCTACCCGAGCGAGCAGGCCTTCCGTTCCCACGTTCCCGACCCGTCTGTCCGACCGGTCCCGTCGCGCGGGAGAGGGGAATGGTCGGACACCCCCTAGCCGCGCTGCTCGGCGTCCAGCCCCCGGACCCGGGCCAGCAACGCCGCCCGCTGCTCCGCCGGAACCGCCCCGGCCAGCGCGCTCCACACCGGGAGGTCCTCCTCGCCCCACGGGCTGTACGCCCAGTCGGCGAGCAGCCCCGGATCACCCCGGGCGATCAGCGCGGCCCGCAGCTGCTCCGTGATCCGCCGCCGCAGCCGTACGACGGCCGGGGCCCGGGAGCCCGGCAGCAGCGGGCCGGTGTACGCGTCCAGCGCCGCCGCCACCGCGCCCGAGGCCAGTCGGCGCGTCACCGTGTCGAAGTCGGCGTCCACCGGGACGGCCAGCCGGTACGGGCGCGAGCCCAGCAGATCGGGTCCCAGCAGCCGCCGGAGCCGGGAGAGTTCGGCCCGCAGCGTCACCGGGGTCACCGACTCGTCCTCGTACAGCTCGATCAACAGCTCGTCGCCGCTCAGACCCTCCGGCCGACGGGCCAGGGCGACCAGGATCTCGCTGTGCCGCCGGCTCAGCCGCAGTCGCCGTCCCCGCGCCACCAGCAGTGCCTCGTCCCTGCCCAGCGCGCCCAGCCGCACCGCCTCGACGTCCGGCGGCGGGGCCAGCAGCGCGAGCTGTGACTCGGCGGCCCGGGCCACCGCCTGGACGAACGCCAGACTGTGCGGATGGGCGAGACGGTCGCCGCCCGTGATGTCCACGGCCCCCAGCACCCGGCCGGTGTGCGGGTCGTGCAACGGCGCCGCCGCACACGTCCACTGCTGGACCGGCCGCAGGAAGTGCTCGGCCGCGAAGACCTGCACCGGGCGGTCCACCGCGATCGCCGTTCCCGGAGCGTTCGTCCCCGCCACGGACTCGGCCCAGCGGGCGCCCTCCACGAAGTTCATCAGCCCGGCCCGCCGCCGCGCCGTCTTGTGGCCCTCCACCCACAGGAGGCGGCCGTGGGCGTCGCAGACGGCCAGCAGATGTTCCCCGTCCGTCGCGTACGCGCCCATCAGCTCGCGGATCACGGGCATCGCACGCGCCAGGGGATGCGCCGCCCGGTAGGGGCCCAGCTCGTCCGGGCCGAGCTCCACCGCCGGGGCGTCGTCCGGACTGACCCGCGCCCGTGCCGAGCGGCGCCAGGAGGCGCCGACCACCGCACGGACCGGCCGCTCCAGCCGTCCCGCCGAGGTGAACGCGTCGTGGGCGCGGCGCAGCGCGCCGCTCCGTTCGCCGGGATCGGTGTCCGTCGCCAGGGCCACCCAAGGATCCGTCAACTCAAACCCTCCCGTCCAAGGGCCGTCGTGCCCTCCCATCGTCGTCGCCGTCGGTCTCCGCGACAACCTCGGTGCGGAGAGTCATCAGGACGGACGGCGGGGGAGTGGCCTCAGGTGACGTCGCCGATGAGCCGGAGGTAGCGCTCCCAGTCCCAGTGGACGCCCGGATCGGTGTGGTCGCTGCCCGGCACCTCGTGATGGCCGACGATGTGCTCCCGGTCCTTGGGGATGCCGTGGCGCTCGCAGATGTCCGCGGTGAGCCTGGCGGACCGCAGGTACATGACGTCGGTGAAGAACTCCGGGCGGTCCACCCATCCTTCGTGTTCGATGCCGATGCTCCGGGTGTTCCAGCTCCAGTTGCCCGCGTGCCAGGCGATGTCCTTCTCGCGTACGCACTGGGCGACATGGCCGTCGCCCGAGCGCACCACGTAGTGGGCGGACACCTGCTTGGCGGGGTTCCGGAAGATGCCCGTGGTCGGTGTGAACAGTTGCTGGGCGACATGGATGACGACGCGGTCGATCCGGCGGTCCGAAGGGCGGGCGGGAACGGTGTAGTTGGCGGGGGCGGCCGGGGCCCAGAGGGCCGTCGCGTAGTCGGTGGAACCCCGCGGCGCCGCCATCGCCCGGGCGGAGGCCGGCAGGACAGCGGCCGCCAGCGTTGCGGCGGCGCCCTGGATGATCCTTCTGCGGTGCAACAGCACTCCTGAGGCGGGGCCTGGGGAGGGGCCGGGACGGGACCGGGGGTGTACGGAGCTGACGGGGGTGTACGGAGCTGACGGAGGTGCCGAGCTGAGGCGTTGAGGTTCCCCGGCCGTGGGTCACCTCCTCCGTCGATGCGGATGACGATCCTGCCGGACATCCGGTTCCCCACATCCGCCTTTCCGGACGCGCGTCCGCCTCCCACGCGCCCGGAAGTGTCCCTTCCCGGCGGGGCGTTGTGCTCGCCGGGCACACCGGATTCCACCATGAGCCCCGGTCCGGCAGCCCCGCAGCTCCGCAGCCCCGCAGCCCGGCCCAGCAGCCCAGCAGCCCAGCAGCCCGGCCCGGGGGAATTCAGACCGCCGAGGCCGCCACGTCCACTCCGTCCGACGCCGCCGCCCCGCCGGCGGATCCCGCCAGCGCTCCTGCCGGGTCGTCGTCCGCCGGCCCGGCAGGCACCCAACGACCGCGCTCCTTGCGGTAGGGCCACCAGCGTCCGTCCCGGTCGAACCGGAGCTGGACGTCGGCGCCCACCACCGTCCAGCGGGCCCGGCCGCTCGCCCGCAGCGTCGGCCGCTCGCCCGTCTCCCACGCCTCGCCGAGCCGGGCGCGGGCCCGCTCCAGGTGCTCCGGATCCGGCGTCCACTCCTTGTCCAGCACGGCGAGCGCCGCGACCCCGCCGTACCGCCAGGCGCGGACCGCCGCGTCCAGGTCCGCGGGCGGACGGCCGGACCCCGTGGCCAGGCGGGCCCCGATCCGCGGCTCCGGCCGGGCGTCAGCGGCCAGCCGCACCGCGTCCTGCTGCGGCGTCAGCTCCAGCGGGAGCGGCTGCTCTCCGTGCCCCGGGGCCAGGGCGTCCAGCAGCATCCGGCGGGCCCGCACCGCACTGTCGGCCGCCAGCACCTCCAGGGCCGCCGGGTCGATCCCGGGCACGGGGCCGGTCTCCGTGTCCAGCGACGGCCCGGTCCCCGGCTCGTCGGGGGCGGGCGGGGGAGCGGGAAGCGGCGGCAGGATCCCGGCGGCCGCGAACGCTTCCCCGGCAGGGACCCCGCGAACCTCCCGCTCCACGTCACCGGCGTCCTCCCGCGCCCCGCAGTCCCCCGCCCGGACCGCGCGGGCGGTGCTGCGTACCTGGAGCTCGTCCAGCAGCCGCCGCTCGTCGCGCCCCCGCATCAGCAGCAGAACGAACGGATCCTCGTCCAGCAGGCGCGCCACCTGGTAGCAGAGAGCGCCCGAGTGCGGGCAGTGGTCCCAGGCCCCGCAGGTGCACTCCGGCTCCAGATCCCCGATGCCGGGCAGCAGATCGACCCCGGCGCTTGCCGCGTCCTCGACCAGGTGCGGCGGCATCTCCCGGTCCAGCAGCGCCGCGATGTGCCCGGCCCGGTCCACCGCCATGTCCAGGAACCGGTCCCAGGCGCCCGAGCCGAGCTGCTGGAGCAGGACGTCGCTGCGGTAGGCCGTGCCGTCGGGGTCCCGCACCACCGCAGTGATCCGCCCCGGCCGTACGGAGACCGCCCCGACCCTGCCCTCCCGGGCCAGCCGCCTTCCCTGCTTGAGCTGTTGACCGTCAAGAGCCGTGTCCTCCAGAGCCTTGAGCCACGCCCGGCCCCACCAGGAGGTGGCGAAACCCCGGCCGTGCGCCGGGGGAAGCGCCGCGAACGTACGCTCCGGTCCGCTCTGGCCGTCCCGCGAAGGCCCGTCGTCGTCCCCGTCGTCGCCCCCGTCCGAGGAGCTGGACGCGTCCGCGTCGCCCGCCCCGGACTCCGCCCCGTACGCGTCGTCGTACTCGTACTCGTGGTCGTCCTCGTATGCGTCGCTCATCGTGCGCCCCCTCGCAGCTCGACCAGGTCGGCCAGTTCCGCATCGGTCAGTTCGGTCAGCGCCGCCTCGCCGGAGCCGAGCACCGCGTCCGCGAGGCCCTGCTTACGGGCGAGCATCTCGGCGATCCGGTCCTCGATCGTGCCCTCGGCGATCAGCCGGTGCACCTGCACCGGCTGCGTCTGGCCGATCCGGTACGCCCGGTCCGTCGCCTGCGCCTCGACCGCCGGATTCCACCAGCGGTCGAAGTGCACGACATGACCGGCCCGGGTGAGATTGAGTCCGGTGCCCGCCGCCTTGAGGGACAGCAGGAACACCGGCGCCTCGCCCGCCTGGAAGCGGGCCACCATCTCCTCGCGCCGGGCCACCGGCGTACCGCCGTGCAGGAACTGCGTGCCCACCCCGCGCGCGGCCAGATGTTCCTCCAGCAGCCGGGCCATCTGCACGTACTGCGTGAAGACCAGCACCGAACCCCGCTCGGCCAGGATCGTGTCCAGGAGTTCGTCCAGCAGTTCGACCTTCCCCGACCGGTCCGCGATCCGCGGCTGCTCCTCCTTGAGGTACTGCGCCGGGTGGTTGCAGATCTGCTTGAGCGCCGTCAGCAGCTTCATCACGAGCCCCCGCCGCTCGAAGCCGTCGGCGGCGGAGATCTCCGCCAGGGTCTCGCGGACCACCGCCTCGTACAGGCCGGTCTGCTCCGGTGTCAGGGACACGGCCCGGTCGGTCTCGGTCTTCGGCGGCAGTTCGGGCGCGATCCCCGGGTCGGACTTCCTGCGGCGCAGCAGGAACGGCCGCACCAGCGCCGCGAGCCGCTCGGCGGCACCCGGGTCGTTGCCGCCCTCGACCGCTGCGGCGTACCGCGTGCGGAAGGCGCCGAGCCGGCCGAGCAGACCGGGTGTCGTCCAGTCCAGGATCGCCCACAGCTCGGAGAGGTTGTTCTCGACGGGGGTGCCGGTGAGCGCGACACGGGCACGGGCCCCGAGGGTGCGCAACTGCTTGGCCGTCGCCGAGTGCGGGTTCTTGACGTGCTGCGCCTCATCGATGACGACCATGCCCCAGGACACGGCGGCGAGCCGGGGCGCGTCGAGACGCATCGTGCCGTACGTCGTCAGGACGAACTCGCCGTCCACCAGGCCTTCCAGGGAGCGCGACGCGCCGTGGAAGCGGCGGACGGGGGTGCCCGGTGCGAACCGCTCGATCTCCCGCTGCCAGTTGCCCATCAACGACGTCGGACACACCACCAGCGTCGGGCCTGCCGCGTCGGGGTCGCCCTGCCGGTGCAGATGCAGGGCGATGAGTGTGATCGTCTTGCCGAGGCCCATATCGTCCGCGAGGCAGGCGCCGAGGCCGAGCGAGGTCATCGTGTTCAGCCAGTTCAGACCGCGCACCTGGTAGTCGCGCAGGGTCGCGGTGAGCGCCTCGGGCTGCCCGATCGTCTGGTGGGCGGCGGACTCAGGATCGGCCAGCCGGTCCCGCAGCCGCTGGAGCCAGCCGGTCGCCGCCACCTCGACGCGCCGGCCGTTCACCTCCGTCGAACCGGTCAGCACCGCGCCGAGCGCGTCGATCGGGGTGACCTTGCGGTCCTGGGTCTCCCGGGCCCGGCGCGCCTCCTCGGGGTCGATGAGCACCCATTGGTCGCGCAGCCGCACGATGGGCCTGGTGGACTCGGCGAGCCGGTCCAGCTCCTCGCGGGTCAGCTTCCGGTCGCCCAGGGCGAACCGCCAGTCGAACGACAGCAGGGCGTCGGCGGAGAGGAACGAGGGCGTGTCCGCCGTGGTACGCCCCTGCCGTCCGGCCTCCGACCCGTCGGCCTCCCGGTCCGGGGAGGCCGTGTCGTCCGGCCCGATCACCGCGCGCGCGGTGAGCTTCCTGCTCAAATCCCTGGGCCAGTGCACCTGAACACCGGCGGCGGCCAAGGCGCGCGAGGCGGACCCGAGCAGCTCGGCGATCTCCTCGTCGGCCGGTTCGACCGAGTCCGGCACCGCGGCGGAGAGCAACGGAGCCAGCGGGGGCCAGGCGCGGGCGGCCCGCCGCAGGGTGAGCAGGGCGTCCATCCGGGCCCGCGGCCCGAACGCGGCGGCGGTCCGCGAGCCGCCCGCCCACACCTCGGCCGCATCGGCGACCAGGGAGGGATCACTGACACTGTGGATCTGCAGCACGGCCCGGAACGACGGAGCCATCACGTCCGGACCGCCCCCCGGCCCCACCGCTCCCGGCGCGGCCTCGGGGGCCGCCTCCGTGCCGCTCCTGCCCGAGGTCACGCCCACGACCTCGATACGCAACGAGAGTCGTACGCCCGCGTCGTGACCGGCCGCCACATCGGCCGCCCAGGCCCGCCCCTGGGGCAGACGCTGCGGCTGCTGGGCGGTGAACGCGGGCCCGGCGGCGGCGAAACCGGCAGCCGGTGTACGGGGCATCGCGTCGGCCACGGCATCGAGGAACGCACGGAGCAGGCGCTCCGGTTCGGGCAGCAGCGGTTCGCCGTCGGCCCCCTCAGGAACGGGAACGGGAGTCGCGTGGGCGGTCGGCGGCATCGACGCCGCCAGTTCCCGGATCCGTTCGAGATCCTCGGCGCCCAACGGCCCGATCCGCCAGGCGTCGTGGTCGGTGGAACTCAGCCCCGGCAGCAGCAGGCCACGGGCGACGAACTGGAGGGCCAGCAGCGCGGCGGCGCCCCAGAAGGCGGTGGCCGGGGAGGCCTGCGCGACAGCGCGCGCCCGGGTCAGCACCGGAAGGGCGTCCCGCACGGGCAGGCACAGCGCCGAAACCGTACGGGGTCGGAGGTCGGCTCCGACCACGGTCAGTTCCGACGAAGTCCCGGGAGTGTCGGAAGGGGTGCTACCGTCCGGATTCCAGAACGCGATCCTGCCGGTACGGGCCGGATCCGCGGGCATGAAGACCGCGGAGCAGCGGGACAGTTCGGCGATCTCGGAGGGCGTTGCCGCGGGGTGCCTGTGCACAGCGATGTCAGATTCCTCAAATTTGACTAGTGGGCGGAGTCGCCGAGGGTACTCCACTCCGTGCGACGACAGGCCGTACATCTGTGTGGCATGCGTCACTCCTTCTCTCGTTCCGGCCTTGATGGTGCAGCCAGCCCCACCATCGGGCACGGGGGTCTGCCCCCGGGGAACCGGGGTGGTGACGCCATGGCCCCCACCGGCCCCCGGTCCGTACGTTCGACGAGGCCAGCGCATATGTTCCAGAGACCGGAGACGTCATGCCCCAGGCGACAGCCACTGTTGCGGATCCCGCCGACGAAAGCAGCCCGGACAGCCCGGCGGGTGCCCGCGGTGCGGCGGCCGGAAGCGACTTCGCCCCGCTGCTGCGTCTCGTACGGGACCAGGGCCTGCTGGAGCGCCGCACGGACCGGTATGTGCTCGGCATCGCCGCCAATCTGACGGCCCTCGGTGCGCTGATCACCGGCTTCGTCCTGCTGGGCGACACCTGGTGGAGCCTGTTCCTCACCCTGCCGCTGGCGGTCCTGTGGACCCGCACGGCCTTCGTCGCCCATGACGCGGGACATGCGCAGATATCCGGCGACCGCAGGACGAGCAGGCTGATCGGCCTCCTGCACGCCAATCTGCTCCTCGGCATGAACGAGGCGTGGTGGAACGACAAGCACGTACGTCACCACGCCAACCCCAACCACATCGACAAGGATCCCGATGTCGGAGTGGGCGCCCTGGTCTGGACCCAGAAGCAGGCGGCACAGCGTGAGGGATTCGCCCGCTGGCTGACCAGGAACCAGGCCCGGCTGTTCTTCCCCATGCTGTTGCTCGAGGGCATCGCGCTGAAGATCTACGGATTCCAGTTCCTGCGCCGTCAGCCCCTGCGGGAGCGGACCGTCTCGGCGCTGTTGCTGACCGCGCACATGGCCCTCTACGCGACGCTGCTGCTGAGCACCCTGTCCCCGGGCAAGGCGATCGTCTTCGCTCTGCTGCTCCACGCGCTGTTCGGCCTCCACCTGGGCATGGCCTTCGCCCCGAACCACAAGGGCATGGAGATGCCCGACCCCGACGGCGAGCGCTGGGGCCACCTCCAGCGGCAGGTCCTGACCTCGCGCAACGTACGCGGCGCGATCCTGACGGACTGGTTCCTCGGCGGGCTGAACTACCAGATCGAGCACCACCTCTTCCCGAGCATGCCGCGCCCCAACCTGCGGCTCGCCCAGCCCCTGGTCAAGGCGCACTGCGCCGGGATCGGCATGCCGTACGCGGAGACCGGACTGATCGAGTCCTACCGGCAGGCGCTGTCGCACATGCACGAGGTGGGCGAGCCGCTGCGATAGCGCGGCCGATGGGGAACGTAAGGGAACGCGGACGCGTTCTTACAAGCAGGAGCGGCGCCGGCCGCGAAGGAGGCGTGGACCATGTCGAATGGTGCGAAGGTCGCTATCGGGGGAGTGCTCGCGGCGGCCATCCTGTGGCCCCTGATCGGATTCTGGTGGGCGCTGCTGATCGTGATCGGAGTTCCCGTGGCGGGCTATCTGCTGCT
The DNA here is from genome assembly GCF_044757365.1 of Streptomyces sp. NPDC091289. NCBI lineage: Bacteria > Bacillati > Actinomycetota > Actinomycetes > Kitasatosporales > Streptomycetaceae > Streptomyces > Streptomyces sp. NPDC091289. The sequence goes on along the minus strand of NZ_JBIVUT010000001.1, from coordinate 28,852 downwards.
GGACCCGTCCCAGCGGCGCAGGCTCCGCAGGATCAACCGCAAGGAGATCGGCCGCTGAGCGCGGCCACTCCCGCGGGTGTCACGTGGGGTGGACGGCCAGCTCCTCCAGGGCGCTGAGCAGGCCGGGCAGCGCGGCTCCACGGCCGACGGGGATGACCGTGCCCGGCTCCTCGTCCAGCAGGAACAGCGCGATGTCGTCGGTCCGGGCCACCATCGACCACCCCGGACCGTCGACGCGCAGCGTGCGTGCGTCGGCCGAGGCGTACGAGGAACGGATCCGCCCGGGTGGCGGCGGAGCCTTCGTATAGCCGTCCGCCTCCGACAGCGCCCTGCGGACACCGGGGTGCCGGGGGGACGGGGAGTGACCGCTCTCCGGCACACCCTCCGCACGCTCCGTGTGGTTCTCCGGCCCCACACGCTCCGTGTGGTTCTCCGGCCCCACACGCTCCGTGTGGGACTCCGGCTCACCTTCCGTGTCGTTCTTCGGCGCCCCTTCGCTCCCCGGCCGCGGGAACTGCGCGTCGTCGATCTGCTCGCGCCACACCGACCACTGCGCGGCGATCTCGTCCGCTCCGAGTCGCCGCTGCGCCGGCCCCCAGGCCTCCGCGTCGGGAGGGGCCAGCGGGGCGGGGCCCTCCCCTTCTGTCTCCGGGTCGTGCGGATCCGGGACACCGGGCGCCGAGACGGCCAGGTCCATCGGCCAGCCCGGCAGGGCGCACACCATGGAACGCTCGTCGGGGGAGAGGTCGTGCTCCATGCCGCAGTCCCACGCGGCGATGGCGACGGCCACCTGGGAGGCGTCATCCACGACCACGGTCCACCGGGCCCCCTCGCCGTCCTGCCCGAGGACGAGGCCGTAGCCCTCCTCGAACGGTTCGAGCGCGAGCGCCTCGCACGCGGCCACGTAGTCGTCCCCCAGCACGCTGGGGAACCGCGCGGGCGTCAGCAGCATCGCGGTCAGTACCAGCAGCGCGTCGTCGGCGACCGCATCGTCCGCACCGGCCATGGTGTCCTCCCCATCGCTCATCGCCCACCAGCCCATCGCTCGTCCCTTGGTCCGTCGGCGCACCCTAACTACTCGGTAACCCCCTCGTCGAGGCCCTGACGAGCAGCGCCGAACCGGGGCCGCGCCCATCCCGTCCGGGTGCGGGGAGGCCGGAGGCCCGGTCGCGCGGGAGACCTCCGCGTAAGCTTGGACATCCGGCCGAAACGAGGGGACAGCATGGTGGAGCGGTACGACCGGCTGAAAGAGATTCAGCGGCTTGACCCCGAGCGGGACTTCCTGGAGATCTACCGCCTCACCGTCAGCTTCGAGTTCCCCTGGGACATCACCCGCGCCCTCGAACTGGCCCTCTACCGCACCTATGCCGTGCCCAGCATCGGCCGACTCCTCGACGAGACGGCGGAGTTGACGGAGCGCTCCCAGAAACGCTACGACGACACCGCCCTGCTGCTCGACACGGTGGTGGAGCACGGCTTCGACACCGACGAAGGCCGCACGGCCGTCCGCCGGATCAACCAGATGCACCGCAGCTACGACATCAGCAACGACGACATGCGCTATGTCCTGTGCACGTTCGTCGTCACCCCGAAGCGCTGGCTGGACAACTTCGGCTGGCGGCGGCTCTGCTGCCACGAGCTGGGCGCCTTCGCCGCCTATTACCGCACGCTCGGCGCCCGCATGGGGATCAAGGACCTTCCGGGGAGCTACGAGGACTTCGAGCGCACTCTCGACGCCTACGAGGACGAGCATTTCGGCTGGGACGAAGGGGCCCGCCGGGTCTCGGACGCCACCCTGGCGCTGATGGGATCCTGGTATCCGGCCCCCCTCGCCCCGGTGGTGCGCGGCGCCAGCCTCGCGCTCCTGGACGACTCGCTGCTCAGGGCGTTCCGCTACCGCCGCCCGGGGCCGGTCGCCCGCGGACTGACCAGGGGCGCGCTCCGCCTCCGGGCCCGTGCCGTCCGGCTCCTGCCGCCCCGGCGGACGCCCCACTACGCGCGCCAGAACCCCGAGATCAAGGGATATCCGGACGGGTACGAGATCGCGGGGCTCGGCACGTTCCCCACGCCGGGTGTCCGTGGCTGCCCGGTTCCCGGCCGCGGGGCGTCGCCGTCGCCGTCGCCCGCCGAGTGATGAGACCTACCGCCCCGCCCCGGCCTCAGGTCTGCCTGACCGCGAGGGCGAGAAAGCGGTCGTCCTCGTCGGTGTAGGACTCCAGCCGCCACCCCGCACCGGCCAGCAGCTCACGCAGCCTGGGCTCGGCCCGCAGATCGTCGTCGGTGAGGGTGCGTCCATGACGCGCGGCGAGGGCGGCCCGGCCGATCGGATGGAACAGAGCCAGGACCCCGCCCGGCCGGACCACCCGGGCCAGTTCCGTCAGATCGGCCCCGGGGCGGGCCAGGTGCGAGATCAGCCCGGCTCCGAACACCGCGTCCAGGGCTCCGTCGCGCAGCGGCAGTCGCGCGACGTCGGCACGGAGCAGTGCCCCGCTGTCCCCGCGTCCCGCCCGTGCCGCTTCCTCCAGCATGGCCGGAGTGAGATCGGCGCCCAGCACCGTGCCCCGCGGCCCGACCACCGCCCGCAGCGCGGGCAGCGCACGTCCCGTCCCGCAGCCCGCGTCGAGCACGGCATCGCCGGGGCGCAGCCCCAGCATTCCGGCCGCGGTGGTGTACGCGGGACCGTCGTCGGGGAACCGGCTGTCCCAGCCGGCCGCACGCGGCGTGAAGAAGTCCAGGACATGAGTGTGGTCGTCGGCCATGCGGACATGATCGCGCAACCTGCTCGGGCCGCGCGATCACCCGAAGCCGATGTGTCCGGTCAGACGTTGACGCCGTAGTCCGATGCGATGCCCGCCAGGCCCGACGCGTACCCCTGGCCGACGGCCCGGAACTTCCACTCGGTGCCGTGCCGGTACAGCTCGCCGAAGACCATCGCGGTCTCGGTGGAGGCGTCCTCGCTCAGGTCGTAACGGGCGAGCTCGACGCCGTTGGCCCGGTTCACCACGCGGATGAACGCGTTGCGCACCTGACCGAAGCTCTGCCCCCGGCTCTGGGCATCGTGGATCGAGACGGGGAACACGATCTTCGCGATCTCGGCGGGAACCGACGACAGGTCGACCTCGACCGACTCGTCGTCGCCCTCGCCCTCACCCGTCAGGTTGTCACCGGTGTGGCGGACGGAACCGTCGGGGCTGTTGAGGTTGTTGTAGAAGACGAAGTGGCTGTCGGAGAGGACCTTGCCCGCCTCGGAGCACAGCAGCGCACTGGCATCCAGGTCGTGATCGGCGCCGGTCGTGGTCCGCACGTCCCAGCCGAGCCCGACCGTTACGGCGGTGAGGCCGGGGGCCTCCTTCGACAGGGAGACGTTGCCGCCCTTGGCCAGGGTCACACCCATGAATTTCCTCCAGTGTTCCGTCGGTCCGCACATGGGATCCGGGACCCCGCGGCTTCACCGCGTACGGGTCCGGTGATCAGTGCTGTTCTGCTGTCACTCTTGTGGCCGCTACCAGTACGAACGCTCGGCACGACGCTCCGGGTTCCCGGATTGCGCAAGCCATGAAATGAGCGGTGGCGGGGAAGGCCCGGCCGTCGCCCGGCCTCGGGCACGTCAGCGGGCGTTCTCGTCCTTCATCGCCTTGGCCTCGCTCTTGAGGATGCGCAGGGACTTCCCCAACGCGCGGGCGGTGTCCGGCAGCTTCTTCGAGCCGAAGACGACGATCACGATGACCGCCAGGATCAGCAGGTGCCAGGGTTCCAGGCCGTTGCGCAACATTCTGGTCCCGCCCTTCTCTCCGTTCGCGCGGCAACAGTTGCCACATTGCGCAACTGTACAACTGTCACTGGGTGTGGGAACCGGCGCCCCTCGCCAAGTGGCGACGCTCGTAGCGGCGGCGGGCCGCCGTGAGCCCGATGGCGTACAGCCCCAGGACCGAGCCGAGCAACAGGTAGTAGAGGGGTGGCAGGGCGCTCATGCCCAGCAACGGCCCGAGCGGGGTGAGCGGAAGGGCGACGCCGACAGCGGCGAGCCCCCCGGCGGCGGCCCGCAGAGGCCCGCCCGCCCGGCGTTCGGCGGCACTGCGACCGGTCCGCAGCAGGATCATCACGAGGGCCTGGGTGAGCAGGTTCTCCGTGAACCACCCGGCGTGGAACGCCGCCTCCCCGTCCCCGGCCGCGTTGTGGAGGGCGAGTGCGAGCACCCCGAAGGTAGCGAGGTCGGCGGCCGCGTTGAGCAGGCCGAAACCCGTGATGAAGCGCAGGAAGTCGCGCGGTCGCAGCACGGTGGGGCGGCGCAGGACCGACGCCGCCGGGCGGTCGAACGCGAACGCCAGCTGTGCCGCGTCGAAGCAGAGGTTCTGCACCAGCACCTGTGCCGGGAGCATGGGAAGGAAGGGCAGCAGCAGCCCGGCCGTCAGCATGGCGATGACATTGCCGAGGTTCGACGAGAGGGTGATCCGCAGATAGGTGGCGATGTTTCCGCTGCTGCGCCGGCCCGCCAGCACCGCACGGTCGATCGCGGTGAGGTCCTTCTCCGCCAGGACGACGTCGGCCGCTTCCCGGGCCACATCGACGGCGTTGCGCGGGCAGATGCCGACATCGGCGGCGTGCAGGGCGGGCAGGTCGTTGACGCCGTCCCCGAGGTAGCCGGTCGTGTGACCTCCGGCGCGCAGGGCCGAGACGATCCGGGCCTTGTGCTCGGGGGTGCAGCGCGCGAACACCGTGGCCCGGTCCGCCACCCGGACCAGCTCCGCGTCCGACAGGCTGTCCACCAGCTCGGCCGTCACCACGTCGTCGGGGCCGGGACGCCCCTCCGGACGCAGTCCGAGGTCCGCGCACACCCGGGCGGCCGTGCCCGGATGGTCGCCGGTGAGCACCTTGACGCTCACGCCCCGCCGCGCGAGGACCCCGAGCGCGTCGGCCGCGCTCGGGGCCGGAACGTCCCGCAGCGCCACCAGGCCCAGGAAGGTCAGACCCCGCTCGTCCGCAGGGGTGTACGCGCCCGTCCGGGCCGCCCGGTCGGCACGGGCCACGGCGAGCAGGCGCAGTCCGGTCCCGGCCTTCCGGTCCGCCAGGGCGCGCAGCCGGTCGCGCTCGTCCGGGTCCATGGCACACCGGTCGAGCACGGCCTCGACGGCGCCCTTGGTGACCAGGGTGTGGACGCCGAGCCGGCCGGGCCGCCTCACCACGGCGGTCGCGACGCGGCGCACCGGATCGAAGGGCAGCACCGCGACGCCCTCGTACGCGTCCGGATCCACCTCCCCGGCAGCGGACGGACCGCACTCATCGGCGGCGTCCAGCACCGCCTCGTCGAGCGCGTCGGCGGCGGGCAGCTCCGCCAGCTGGAGCGTCCACAGTGCGCTGACCGCCGCCCACCGCAGTACATCCGGATCGGGCCGGTCCGCACCGTCGGTCGCCCCGGCGACGACCGGCCGGTCCTCGGTCAGCGTGCCGGTCTTGTCCAGGCACAGCACATCGACCGCCCCCAGGTCGTGCAGGGCCGGGAGCCGCTTGACGATCACTCCGCTGGTGCGCGCCAGCCGGGCGGCGCCCCGCGCGAGCGTCGTCGTGACGATGACCGGCAGCATCTCCGGGGTGAGCCCCACGGCGACGGCCACGGCGAACGGCAGCGTCTCCAGGCCCCGGCCGCGCAGCGCCGCGTTGGCCATCAGCACCAGGGGCGGGGTCAGGAGCATGAAGCGGATGAGGGTCCAGGAGATCCCCTGGACGGACCGGTCGAAGGCGCTCGCGCCCCGCTGCTCGGCCCGGCCGCCCTGGGCGGCGGCGAACCGGGTCTCCCCACCGGTGGCCACGATCACCGCCGTACCACTGCCGGAAGTGACACTGCTGCCCTGGAAGCACCACTGCGGCTGCGCGAACGGTCCGGCCCCGGACAGAGCGGGGTCGGGGATGTCGAGGGCCTGCTTGGCCACCGGCGCCGACTCCCCGGTCAGGGCCGACTGATGCACGGTGAGGCCGTCGGTCCGCAGCAGTTGCACATCGGCGGGTACGAGATCGCCCGGCCGCAGCCGGATCACGTCCCCCGGCACCAGGTCGGCGACCGGCACCTCCCGTTCCAGGGGAGGGGCGTCGTCCGAGGCGCGGCGCACCACGGTCGCCGTGGTCGCCACCAGTTCCCGCAGCGCAGCGGTCGACCGGTCGGCGCGGTGCTCCTCGGCCGAACGCAGCAGACAGCTCACCGCGACGAGCGTCAGGATGACGCAGGCGGTGCCCCAGGCGGAGACGAGGGCCGACACCAGGCCGAGGCAGAGCAGTACGGAAGTGAAGGGGTCCCGGAGGCTGCGCAGGAAGCGCCGGGGCCAGGGCACCGGCCGCCGGGCGGGCAGTACGTTCTCGCCCGTCCGGCCGAGCCGGACCTCGGCCTCCGCCTCCAGCAGCCCGCGCGGGCCACTGTCGAGGGCGCGCAGCGTCTGCAAGGAGGTGGGCCCGGTGCCGGAGGCCGGGGCGGCGGTCGCGCGGCCCCCGCCGGTTCCTGCCGCGGCATCCGTGCCAGTGCCCGGAAACGGTGTGACGGAGGCCGGTGCGCCCGCGGTGATGTGTCCGGGACCCGCGGCTGAACTGCTCTCAGGCACCGAGCTCACGCAGGCGGACGGGCTCTTGGGAGGAGTGCCCGGCGCGTTCTGCCAATTGGCCGACCATGAGCCGGACGACCGTCACCACATCGGGATCGTCGACCAGATAGACCTGGCGTCGGCCTTCGCGGCGGGAGCGGACGAGACCTGCCAGTTTCAGCTTCGTCAGATGCTGGCTCACCGAGGGAAGGGTGCCGCCCACCCGCTCGGCGAGCCCCGTCACATCGCTCTCGCCCTGGGCCAGCGCCCACACGATGTGGAGCCGTGCCGGTGTCGCCAGGAGCCCGAACGCCGCCGCGGCCTCCGCCAGCACCTCCGCGGGCGGATCCTGGAAACCGCCGCCGGAACCTGTCGACACGCTCGTATCTCCTCGTCCCCGGGCCGTACACACGCACCCGACACCGCTGCCCGTTCGGGGCAACCGAAAAGACCAGTGTAGGGGCCACACCGGAAGGGCCCGGAGCCCGCGCGGGACGTCCGGCCCGTCGAAGAGAGAGGCAATGAGGTCGGGATGGGGCAAGGAATGACCGAGCAGTGAAGCCGCATCGGTCAAGAACGATCAACCGGCACCAATGAAGCCGACACGTTGCCATGCTGTCGGCCCAAGCGATTCCTGAAGCCGAAGCGGTTCCTGAAGAGAGAAAGAAGGGGACGCATGCCCTCCGAGCACGGCGACGGCGACGAGAGCCCCCGCACCGCCCACCGCACCCCCGGCAACGTCGGCAGGAGCATGATCGGAGAGGACATCGCGCTCACCCTGAAGATCGTCGTGGCAGGCGGCTTCGGGGCGGGGAAGACGACCCTGGTCGGCGCGGTCAGCGAGATCCGCCCGCTGTACTCGGAGGAGACCCTGAGCGAGAGCGGGCGGGACCGGCACGACACCGACGGGGTGGAGCGGAAGACGACCACGACCGTAGCGATGGATTTCGGCCGTATCACCGTCCACTCCGGTCTGTCGCTCTATCTGTTCGGCACGCCGGGCCAGGACCGCTTCTGGTTCCTGTGGGACGAGCTGTGCGAGGGCGCCCTCGCGGCGATCGTGCTCGCCGACACCCGGCGGCTGGAGGACTGTTTCGCCGCCGTCGACTACTTCGAGCGCAGGCGGATACCGTTCGTCGTCGCCGTCAACCGCTTCCCCGGCGCTCCTGGCCATACGGAGCACGATGTCGCGCAGGCGCTCGACCTCGACCCGGGCACGCCGGTCGTGCTGTGCGACGCCCGCGACCGGGCCTCCGGAAAAGAAGTCCTGATCCGTACGGTCGAGTATGCCGGGCGCATGCACACCGCCCGGCTCCTCGCTTCCGTCGGCTGACGGCCCGGCGCCGAGGTCCCGTCGGTCAGTCGACCATGTCGGCCATCGCGACCACCTTGTCGATCCGCACCCGCACGATCAGTTCGCCGGGCACGCCGTTGCGCCGGCCGAACTCCTCGGCGGCGTCGGCCTCCACGTAGCGGCCGGCGATCAGCGTCGCCCAGCGAAGCAGTTCCCCCGGGTCCTCGCTCAGTTCGGCATGTCCCTGCACCACCGCGAACGCGTACGGAGGCCGGTCGTCGTCCACGCACAGGGCGACCCGTCCGTCGCGTGCGAGATTGCGCCCCTTCACACTCTCCTTGCCGGTGTTGAAGACCACCGAATCGCCGTCGAGAAGGAACCAGACGGGTGCGATGTGCGGACTGCCGTCGGCCCGCACCGTCGAAACCTTCGCCGTGCGCGTGCCCTCCGAGATGAAGGCCCGCCATTCTTCATCGGTCATGTGGTGTGCCATGGGCCCATCCTGAGCCCGATCTCCGCATGGCGCGAAGCGGCACCCCGGGCGGTGAGGGGCGCTTGCCCCCACGAGGCCGTTGCGCAAGGCTTACGCGCGTAGCGGGGCACGGGGAACGAAGGTACGGGGAGGACGAGCACATGCCGCTTGACCGGGGACTTGACTGGCTCCTTGACGATCTCACCACCAGGGTGCAGTACATACGGCACGCCTTGGTGCTGTCGAACGACGGACTGGTCACCGGGGCCAGCGCCGGGCTCGCCCGTGAGGACGCGGAGCACCTGGCGGCGGTCTCCTCCGGTCTGCAGAGTCTGGCGCGCGGGTCGGGGCGCCACTTCCGGGCAGGCCGCGCCCGCCAGACGATGGTCGAGTTCGACGAGGCACTGCTCTTCGTGACGGCCGCGGGCGACGGCAGCTGCCTGTGCGTGCTGACCGCGGCCGAAGCCGACGTCGGCCAGGTGGCCTACGAGATGACCCTGCTCGTCAATCGGGTCGGAGAACACCTCGGAGTCTCCGTCCGCCAGGGCGGGCCCGAAGACATCGGACCCATCTGACCTGCAATTTTTGTCGTCGGTGGAGAGTTATCCACAGGGCTGACGAATGATGACTCCCTCGGGCTACCGTGATCACGGAGAGTATTCGTGTCGACGGGGGAGGACAGTCATGACGGTCAGGGAAGTGCTCCGAGCACACACCGGGACCCTGGACGCGCGGGCCGAGCACCTGAGCGCGGACGCAGCGGGAGAGGGCGGGCACACCTCGTCCGCCGCCCCGGCGGCGACGGCCGCGGCCGGGCGCGCGGCCCAGGAACTGGGCCTCCGGCGTGCACAGTTCGAGCTGGCGGTGCACCTGGGGCTGATCGCCGTCGTCGGTGCACCGGGCGGTGGCCGGCCACGGGTGCATGAGGAGGAGATCGCGCGCCTGCGGGAGCAGCCGGGCTTCCCCGATGGCCTGGCGGAGCGGGTCCGCACCGTCGGCACGGCGGAAGGGGCGGGCCTGCTGGACATCGCTCCGGCACGGTTCACCCGGCTGGCACGGGCGGGCTGCGTCTCACCGGTCACCTTCTACCTGAACCGGTATCGCGCGGTGGTCTGGCTCTACCTCGCGGACGAGCTCGCGGCGTTCGCGGCCCGGGAGCCCGAGCTGCTGGCGGGGCGGACGCCCCCGGGGATCCGCGCGATGCTGGAGTCCGGCGCCGACTGGCGGGCGCGCAACTGGCGTTCGCAGCGCATCGACCGGCTGCTGAACCGCACGCCGGATCCCTGGGCGCGATCCGCGGTCCAAGCGTCGGCGCTGGATCCGGTGCAGCTGGCGGAAGTGGTGGACGACCCCTACGAACGCGCCTATCTCGTACGGGTCCGGCCGGAGCCGGTCTTCGGACGTCCGGGATCGATGGCGGCGAGGGAGGCCATGGGGGAGCTGACGCTCGCCGACGACCCGGACGAAATCCTCTGGCGGCGGGTCAACCTGACCCTGGAGCTGGACCGGGCGCGCGAGGACCGGCCGGCCCCGCGTCCTGGGGACGACGGGGGAGTACGGGCGGCGCCGGCCGTCCGGACCGAGTGCGCAGCGGTGGGTGCGCTGGCCGCAAAGGGGTTCCTCGCCAGACTGGGGCGGCGTGTGCGGGGCGCCGGATGAAATTTCGCGCCGTCCGTTCGGATAGGTCATCCTGTCCGGATGTTGATCAGGGAAGCAACCTCCGAGGACTGGCCCGCCATCTGGCCGTTCTTCCATGCGATCGTCTCCGCGGGCGAGACGCTCACCTATCCGCTCGATCTTGGTAAGGAGGACGCCGAGGGCTGGTGGTTCGTCGCGGCGCCGAGCCGGGTGGTCGTCGCCGTGGACGATTCCGGGACGGTGCTCGGCACGGCGAAGATGAACCGCAACCACATGGGCAACGGATCCCACATAGCCAGCGCCACCTATATGGTCGACCCCGCTCACTCCGGCCGGGGAGTGGGACGCGCGCTGTGCGAACACTCGGTCGACTGGGCTCGCGCCGAAGGGTATCGGGCCATGCAGTTCAACGCGGTGGTCGAGACCAACACCCATGCCGTCAAGCTGTACCGGTCGATCGGCTTCGACGTGATCGGCACCCTCCCGGAGGGCTTCCACCACCCGACCGAGGGCTATGTGGGGCTGCACATCATGCACAAGGCCCTGTGACGCCATAGCGTCCTGCCACCGCGCTGCCTCCCCGGCCTCAGGGGCGAGCGCGGCGATCAGGCGGAGGGATGACCAGCTGTCGGTCCCAGCTCCGGGCCCGGGAGTGTACGCCCGGCCGGGCCACCGTCCGCCGTGCCGCTCGCGGTGACCCCGGGGACGACCGTCCCGGCCCAGGAAAGAGCCGTCCACCCCGAGTCCGGTGAGCCCTCGACCACCACGACGCCCGTGTTGTCCAGGCCGTGTTCGGCGGCGAACTCGACCGTGACGTTCTGCGCGCGGGAAGCCGTCCACACACGGATGGCGGCACCATGACTGACGAGCGCCACGGTCCCGGGCTCCCCGGCCTCCGCCGCCTCGGCCACCACCGCGTCGAAGCGGGCCAGGGCCTCCGCTCCACTTTCGCCCCCGGGCATCCGGCGGGCGATGTCTCCGGCTGACCAGGCGAAGGCGGTCGTCAGATACTGCCGGATGGCGTCCTCGTCGGCCTGCATCTCCAGGTCACCGGCCGACAGTTCCCGGATCCCGTCACGGATCCGGACCTCGAGGCCCCGCTCCGCGGCCAGCGGCGCGGCCGTGAGCTGCGTACGCGTCAGGGTGGAGACGTACAACGCGGCGATGTTCTCTCCGGTGAGCGCCCCGGGCAGCGCCGCCGCCTGCCGCAGTCCCAGGTCGGTGAGGCCGGGGCCGGGTCGCGCGGTGTCCAGGAAGTTGCCGAGGTTGGACGGTGTCTGGCCGTGACGGATCAGCAGCATTCGCATAGAACGGGTCATGCTCCAGGCTCGGGCGCGCAGGCGGCGGCAGATAGATGTGCGGCCCACCCTCTCATTCGGCCACCGCCGGAGCACGGTACGACAGGAGGTCTGCCCGCCTTGCCGTAAGTAGCGGGGATATGCCGGGAGTTGGTGCGGGGAACTACGCACGGGGCGACTGCGCCGTTCCTGGGCGATGGCAGTACTGTGCGCCCCACCGCCATTCGGGCGATGAGAAGTATCTGGAGGAAGAATCCATGACCATACCCAGGAGATCGTGGCGTGGCACGGGAGCACTCGTGGCCGCTGCGGTCGTCGGTCTGACCGGAGGCGTCATCTCCGCCGGTCCGGCCGCTGCTCACACCCCCACCTGGGCCGTGACCTGCTCCGAGGTGACTGTTGACCTCACGAACTACACGAGCGACGTCCCCAACACGGTGACCGTCACGGTGGACGGCAAGGACCTGCTCCCTACCGAGACGTTCGGCCGTGAGTTCCACAAGAAGCTGACGCTTCCCGAGCACGACAAGCCGGTGACTGTCCGACTGGTCGTCAAGGACGCCGACGGCGACGGCAAGCACTCCATCGACAAGTCGGAGACGGCGAAGGTGTGCGACGAGCCCACTCCCACGCCGAGCGAGCCGGCCCCGAGCGAGCCGGCCCCGAGCGAGCCGGCCCCGAGCGAGCCGGCCCCGTCGGAGACGCCGTCCACCGAGCCGCCCGCGCCGAGCGCCACCCCCAGCGAGCAGCCTTCGGAGTCCGCGCCCGCCGTGCCCGCTCCGAGCCCGAGCTCGCCGGACCTGGCCGAGACCGGCTCGTCGTCGTCGACGCCGGTCATCGGCGGCGCCGCTGTCGCGGTGCTGCTGGCCGGAGGCGGCATCCTCTGGGCCGTCCGCAAGCGGCGTACCGTCCAGAACTGACGCTCCCGCGCCCAGCGGACCCGGTAAGCCGCGGCTGAGGCCGTACGAGCCGTGGTCGAGGGGGTGCCGTGTCACCGCGGTGACACGGCACCCCTTCTAAGTCCGCCGCCACCTCTCCTTGTCCGTCACCGTTCCACGGCCGTCGGCGGCGGCGCGGTGGCGGGCGGGGGAGTGGGGCCGATCTCGCACCAGACCGCCTTGCCCTCGCCGCGGGGCTCGATCCCCCAGCGCGTGGCGACCGCGTCGAGCAGGAGCAGCCCCCGGCCGGAGGTGGACGTCTCGCCCGGCGTACGCCGACGGGGCCAGGCGCTGGACCGGTCCTGGACCGACAGCCGGATCCGCCGTACCGGTTCGGGCAGCACTTCCAGTGTCAGGACGGCCCCGCCCTCGGTGTGCAGGAGCACATTCACCAACAACTCGCCCGTCACGAGCTCCGCGTCGTCGGCGAATTCGGCCATGTCCCAGTCGGCGAGTGCCTGGCGCACGATCGCGCGGGCGTCCGAGAGCCCTTCCGGGTCCGCCTGGTGGATGTACTGATGGAGCCGCGGCGCGTGCGACGACCCGACGTCCGGGCTCCGGCGCAGGACCAGGAGCGCCACATCGTCCCCCGACCCCCAGCGTTCCCACAGCCGTTCCGAGAGATGATCGGCCAGCGCCTCGGCCCCGGCCGGCCCGGCGCTCACCTCGTTGCGCAGCGCGTCGATGCCGGTGTCGAGGTCGGCTCCCGGCTCCTCCACCAGCCCGTCCGTGTACAGCACGAACGTCTCACCGGGCACCAGGTCGAGCCGGGTCTCCGGGTATTCCTCGTCCTGGAGGTCCGTGGAGGTGCCCAGCGGCAGGCCACCGCGCACCTGCGGACTGCCGACCCGCCCGTCGACGTGGCGGATCAACGGGCCTAGGTGCCCGGCCCGCACCACCTGCACCGCCCCGGACGCCAGGTCGACCTGGGCGTACGTGCAGGTGGCGAAGCGCTCGGTGTCCAGCTCGGCGAGGAAGCGGGAGGCCCGCGCCAGCACGGTGGCCGGCGGGTGCCCCTCGGCGGCGTACGCGCGCAGGGCGATGCGCAACTGGCCCATGATCGCGGCCGCGTGGGTGTCATGCCCCTGAACGTCGCCCACGACCAGCCCGTAACGGTTCTTGGGCAGGGTGATCACGTCGTACCAGTCGCCGCCGACCTGACGGCCGCTCCACGCGGCGTGGTACCGGACCGCGATCTCGCCGCCCTCGACGTCCTGTATCCGGGGCGGGAGCATCGCGGACTGGAGCTGGGTGGCGAACTCCCTCTCCTCGTCGAACAGCATCGCCCGTTGCAGGGACTGGGCCACGATGGCGGCGAGGCCCAGGCAGAGAATGCGCTCGTCCGCGTTGAAGACCGTGCGCTCCCGGTAGAAGAGGGCCAGCCCGCCGAGCGACCGTGCCTGGGCCACCAGCGGAAGATACGCCGCCGCCCGGAACCTGAGCCTCCCGAGATGCGGCTCCAGTTCCGGGTAGCGCCGGGCCAGCGCGGCGAGGGAGGTGATGAACCGGGGGCGACCGCTGCGGATGGTGTCCGCCAGGGGGAGGTTGCGGTCGAGGTCACCGGAGCCGAGCCCGTCCAGCACCTCGAGCGACTCGCCGCTCAGCGCGACGATGTTCAGCGCGGAATTCTCCACGAGCCCGAGGGCGAGACCGTCCGCGCCGAGGCGGGCCAGCCCGCCGGGTCCGGTGAGAGCGGCCGTCACATCGTCCACGGTCACCGCACGGGACATGGCACTCGTTGTGCGTTCAACGATATTGGTCTGGCGTTGCCGCCGCTTTTCCAGATCGAGAACGAAGGCCGAATGGGTGACCTCCGCCGTCGCGTCCCGGACGATCCCCACGATCCGGTGGGCCCTTCCGTCCTTCGATCGCAGGATACGGGCCTGGACATGGGTCCACTGCGTGGTCCCGTCGTCCAGCGGCACGCGGAAGTGGACGCTGTAGGAAGTGCTGCCGCCGGTGATGGCCTCGTCGATCGTGACGTCGAGCCGGGCCCGTTCCGCCGGTTCCAGGTGCTCCAGCAGCGCGCCGGGTCGTGAGTCGAACGTCGTCGGATCCACGCCGAACACCATGAGCCCGGCCTCGTCGATGTCCAGGGTCCTGGTGTCCAGGTCCCAGTCGAAGCTGCCGGTCCGGTTCATGGCGAGGCGTTCCGTCGGCCGGATCTCACCGTTGGTATTCCGGTCGATCCGGCGGAGCGGAGATGCTTCGGCGTCCTGCCGCCGTTCGTCGTCGGTCATTCCTGCTCCGGAGGTCGTCCGGCGGGGCCGTGCGTCGGCGCACCCCGTAGGCCTCAATTGTCGAGCCGTATCCATCGGAGTGCCACAGCGGCCCGCCCCGCACCGCCCCCCACCGCTACCGGACCGGTCCGGGGGCCGCAGAATGGCGGCCGAGGACCATCCCTGACCATGGAAGGCGTCCCAGGTGTCCACGAGCACAGCGAGCGGAGCGCACGCATGACCGACGACCGGCCCGTCCTGCTGGAGACGCGGGGCACATGCCTGCACATCACACTGAACCGCCCCCGGGCCCTCAACGCCCTCAGCCACACCATGGTGGGGCTTCTCGACGCGGCCCTGGCCCGCGCCGAACAGGACGAGGCGATCGACACGGTGCTGCTGTCCGGGGCGGGCGACCGGGGCCTGTGCGCCGGTGGCGACATCCGCGCCCTGCACGACGACGCACGGGCCTCGGGGCGTGCGTCCCTGGAGTTCTGGCGCGACGAATACCGCCTCAACGCCCGCATCGCCGGATTCCCCAAGCCGTACGTCGCGCTGATGGACGGCATCGTGATGGGCGGCGGAGTCGGGGTGTCGGCCCACGCCGGAGTCCGGGTCGTCACCGAACGCTCACGTGTCGCCATGCCCGAGACCGCGATCGGCTTCGTGCCCGATGTCGGGGGCACCCGCCTGCTGGCCTCCGCCCCCGGCGAACTGGGCACACATCTGGCGCTCACGGGTCGTTCCGTGGGAGCGGCCGACGCCGTTCTCTGCGGTCTGGCCGATTACCACGTCCCGGCCCGCCTCCTGCCGGCCCTGACCGAAGCGCTGGGTGAGCCCGCCGACCAGGGCACCCCCGTCGCGGGCATCGTCCAGCGGTTCGCCACCGAGCCGCCCGCGGGTGAGCTCGCCGCGCAGCGCGGCTGGATCGACGCCTGCTACGCGGCGGACACCGTGGAGGAGATCGTCCGACGGCTGCGCGGCAGTGGCGTCGCGGCAGCCGAGACAGCGGCGGACGAACTCCTCACCAAGTCGCCCCTCGCGCTCAAGGTCACGCTCGCGGCCGTCCGCCGGGCAGCCCGGCTCGACAGCCTGGAAGCCGTCCTCGACCAGGAGTTCCGCGTCTCCTGCCGGGCGTTCGAGCACCCCGATTTCGTGGAGGGGGTGCGCGCCCGGATCATCGACAAGGACAACGCCCCGCAGTGGAAGCCGGGCTCCCTCGCCGAGGTCGACGACCAGGAGGTCGCCCGGTTCTTCGCACCGCTCGGCCCCGGCGAACAGGAACTCGGTCTCGCACCGGTGTCCACGGACGCTCCTACGGGGGAGGGGCGGGCCGGCTAGGACGGCCCCCGGGCCAGGCCCGCCCGGCGGCGGGCTCGTCCGGCGCGGGGCCGGCCGACGCTCCTAACTGTCGCTGCCGGAAAGACTCGGCTGCAGTGCCCGGACAAGAGCGAACAGCCGGCCCTCGTTGCCTGTCAGCCCGGCGCTGCGCAGTGCCTGGTCGGCCTCCCGCATCGGAGAGGTGAGCAACGGCAGGTAGACCGGTGCGTCGTCGGGGTCCGCGAGCGCTGCTCGGGTGGCCTCCAACAGGCGGACGTACGCCTGCGCCGCGGCGAGCTCGTCGTTGTCCATCTCAGCTTCTCCTTCTCAGAGCTGTCTGGACGTCAAGCATCACCCATGGGTCTGACAACGCCTCCTCAAGCCCGGCCGTGCCCGCCCACCCTGCCCGGCCCTACAACCCGCTCGGCGGCTCCACCTCCAGGTAGCGCCGTCTGCGGGGTCCCCGGTAGAGCAGCACCGTCCAGCCCAGACCCCGCAGGGCCGAAGCGCAGCCGGCCAACGCGTCCTCCTCGTCGTGGGCGGCGCCGCTGCCGGGCGGCCCGGTCCACTCGACCCGTACCGAACCCGCCGACTCCCCGTCGCTCACCCGGTATCCGGCCGACACCCGGAGCCCCGACGCGTCGACGGCCGAAGGAGTCGCCCCCGAGCTCTCCAGTGCCAACGCCACCGCTCTGACCGGGCGGTTGAGTTCCCACAGGGCAGGCGCGGCCTCGGGGTCGGGCCGCCCGGCGCCGGTGAGGCGACGGATCTGCAGCAGTCCCTCGAACGCGGTCCGCACCGAAGCGGCCCGCGCCGCCGCGGGTTCGGCAGCCGGTGGGCCGTCGCCGGTCGCGGGCTCGAACCCGGTGCCCTCCTCCGTGCCCATGCGTTCCCCTCGTCGTCCGTACCGCGCCCAGTGTGCACCGGCGGCAGAGCCGGTAGAAGCGGCAGAAGTCGACAGAAGCCGGCAGAAGACGCGGAGACCGACGGGAGCGTCGCTCCCCGGCGTCGCCTCGGTACACTCGTGTGCTCTGCATCCGTACTTTCCGCAACACCATCCACGCAAGGACCCGCCACCCGTGCCCGAGAACGATCCGACCGTCGTGCCCGACAACGGACGGGAGGCTCTGCGCGCGGACTGCACGAACTGTTTCGCCCTGTGCTGCGTCGCACTCACGCTGACGGCCTCGTCGGACTTCGCCATCGACAAGGACGCCGGACGGCCCTGCCCCAACCTCCAGGACGACTTCCGCTGCGGCATCCACACCCGGCTGCGCCCGAAGGGCTTCTCCGGCTGCACGGTGTACGACTGCTTCGGCGCCGGGCAGAAAGTCTCCCAGGAGACCTACGGAGGCCGCGACTGGCGTTCGTCCCCCGACCTCGCCGCGCAGATGTTCCAGGTGTTCCCCGTCATGCGCCAGCTCCATGAACTGCTGTGGTACCTCACCGAAGCCCTGACGCTGCCGGCCGCACGTCCCCTGCATCCGGAGCTCCGCCGCGCCCTGGAAGCGACGGAACGGCACACCGCGCGCCCCGCCGTCGACTTCGCGGAACTGGACGTCGCCGGTCACCGTGACCGGGTCGCCGGACTGCTTCTGCGCACCAGCGAACTCGTCCGGGCCACCGCGCCCCGCCGCAAGAAGCGCAACCACCGCGGCGCCGACCTCATGGGGGCGCGGCTGCGGGGCGCCGACCTGCGCGGAGCGGACCTCCGCGGGGCCTATCTGATCGCCGCCGACCTCACCGGCGCCGACCTCCGCCTGGCCGACCTCATTGGTGCGGACTTCCGTGACGCCGACCTCTCGGGCGCCGACCTCACAGGAAGCCTGTTCCTCACGCAGGCCCAGCTCAACGCAGCCAAGGGCAATGCGAAGACAGCGCTCCCCGCATCTCTGAGCCGCCCCTCTCACTGGGCCGATTAGGACCGGCGTCTAGCTTCCGGTTCCCGGAGTGTCTGCCTCCAGCGCCGCCTTGAGACGCTCCAGCGTCGTACGGATGTTGCCGACCTGGAACTGCGCGAACGTCTTCCCGCCGGTCGCGACACGGTCGAAGCCGTTGGCGAGGAAGTCCGGCCAGCGACGGCGGTCGTCGGTCCAGGTCTCGGTGACCCGGGTCGCACCGTCCACCGCCTCGAAACGGTACTCCCAGGTGGCGATCGGCCCCGGGAGCCGAGGGCGTCGCAGACCGATCGCGTGCACCCGGAAGGCGAACCGCTCGCCGGGATCGGCCGCCGTCACCGTGCACCGTGTCGTCCAGCTCCCCCCGCCGCGCTTGTTCCGGCCGTCGAAGACCATGCCGACATAGGCGCCGCGCCGATCGCCGTGCACGGTCGCGCCTCGGTTCTCGGGGCTCCAACGCCCCATCGCCGTGGGGTCGCTGAGCTGCTCGTAGACCTGTGCCGGGGTGGCGTCGATGATGATGCTGTCCGCTACGGACATGGTGCGGGGCATAGCGCGACTCCTTGTCCACGGCCGTCGACGGACCACGCCCGGGTGCCGTACGGACCGTGGGCCGACATCCCGGAGGCCATACCTTACTCTTGGGTAGATTCTGTGGGGCGGCGGGTTGGCGCTTGGCAGCGGAGGCTCAACGTGTCCGCCGCTCCCGGTGGTTCGCGACCCGGATCCGTACGTCGGCCGACAGGCTCTGTACGCCGCTGCCGGCCCGGGCGTCCGCGACGACCCCGGCCACCTCCCGTATGACTCCCGCCGGCCGGGCCCCGGGCTCCACGACCACCGTCACCTCCGCCCGCAGCGGTCGGCCCACCAGACGCACCCGGGAACGCGCCACCTCGTCGAACGCCGCCATCTGCGCCGTCATCGCCCGCTCCCACGCGCGCCTGCGCAGCACCTGCCCGGTCCGCGGCAGCGCCGCCCACCGGGGCCCGCCCGACAGCGCCTGACGGGCCAACCACCACACCAACAGAGCCAGTACGACAGTGAGCCCGGCGATCATCGCGGGACTCCACCAGCCGTTCTCCCGGAGCCGTGCCGGAAGCTCTCGGTCCAGCAGCACTCCGTCCGCCGCAGGCGCCGGCCACCAGCGCGGCACACGGTCTCCCACCGCGCCCCACGCCGAACCGTCGCCCATGGCCAGCCAGCCGCCGCCGGCTACCAGCACCAGCCCGGCGGCACCGAGCAGCGACCGGTTGACCATGCCACGCCTGATCACCGACATCCCCTCACACCTCTTTCCGCTCGGCCGAAGCCGAAGCCGAAGCCGAAGCCGAAGCCGAAGCCGCTGTCGTCGAAGCCGCCGTGGATTCCGTCGGTCCCTCGGTGGACGGGCGCTGCCCGTGCGGTTCGGGCCGGACCCGGGCCCGGGCCCGGACCCGCAGCGTGGGCGTCCGCGCCAGACCCAGCTCCGGCAAGGCCGCGTCGACGACCCGGACCACCTCGGCCCGTACCCGCTCCGGGTCGCCGAACCCCACGTCTGTCAGCACCCGCACGCGCCGCCGCCCTACGCTTACCCGGGCCCGAACCACCCCGGGTACGCCGGTGGCCCTGTCCTGGACGACCCGGGCGGCGGCGCTACGGTCGAGCGCGGCCCGCAGCCGCGGCGCGGGCACAGCCATCTCGAGCCCGCGCCGCAGCCCCGGCAACAGGGCGCACCCCAGCAGCCAGAGGCCGGTCAGCGCGGCCAGCACTCCACCGGCCCGGACCGCCGTCTCCGCCGGGCCGTGCGTCGAGGCCCAGTCGACCAGCCAGGTCCGCCAGGCGGCGGGCGTGCCGCCGAGCCGGACCGCGACAAGGTCCACCAGGAGCAGCGCGCAGCCGACGGCCCCCACGGCCGCTGTCATGGTCGCGGGGATCCGGCGCTGCGCCCGGATCCGACCGCCCCGGCCACCGCTCGGGGCGGCCTGATCCTTCCCGCGTGCCGTGTCGTCGGCCCACGGGAACTCACCGTCCGCTTTCCCGCCGGGTGGCACCGGGAGCAGCGAGAGCGCGTCGATCCGGATATCGGCGCGCGGTACGGACAGGCCCGTCAGGGCCGCCGTCCGGGTCTGCGCACGTTCACGGATCCGCCGGGCCGTCTCATCGGCCCGCAGCGGATACGGCAGCCGCACGCCGACCGTGACCCGCGCGGAGGAGCCGCGCACCGACGCCGAACCGCGGGTCACCGCGCCGCCGTCGGGCAGCGCCTCGGCCGCCGCCCGCTCGGCGATCCGCCGGACAGCGCGGGGAGCCACCGTCGTCGTGCCACGCCCACCGGCGGGGATCGTCATGGCCGCCGCCCCGCCACCGCGTCCAGGAACTCGCGCAAGCCGGTGCCCCGGTCCACGAGGTGCCCGGCGAACCAGCCCACCGCGCCGAGCGACGCGACCACGAGGAATGCCCCGAACCCGCCGAACCAGCCCGCGAATCCCAGCGCCATGCCCGCCGCGGCCCCGAGCACGCCCCGGCCCGGCGACGCACCGCCGGCCGCGCCGGATTCGTCCATACTCCGTCTCACGCTGTCACGCCACGCGGGTCTCGGACGGGGTGGCCTCGTCGTCGTCCTCAGGGAGATGCACGTCGTTGACCGTCACATTGACCTCGACGACCTCAAGGCCCGTGGTGCGCTCCACCGCGGCGATGACGTTCTCCCGGACGTCGTGCGCCACATCGGTGATCGCGACCCCGTACTCGACGACGAGATCGAGGTCGATGGCCGTCTGGCGCTCGCCCACCTCGACCTTGACACCCCGCCCCACGTTCGGCCGGCCGCCCGGCACCCGGTCGCGGACCGCACCGAGGGTGCGGGAGAGGCCGCCGCCCATGTCGTGGACGCCCGGGATCTCCCGGGCCGCCATCCCCGCGATCTTCACGACGACGGTGTCCGCGATGGAGGTGCGGCCCCGCGTCGCCGCCGGCTCGGCCGCCCCGGTTGCCCCGCTGCCGAGGGTGGTCGTCCCGCCCGCGGAACCGCTCGGCTTCGTCACGTCGGTCCGCGCGGAGGCGCTCGCGGCGGGAACGGTTGCTGCAGCCTGGGTGGTGGTCATGGAAACTCCTCGCGTCTCGCTCGGCTCGTTCTGCCTGACATTTCGTTGGACACGCTGCCCGCCGATTCGTCACGCGGGTTCGCCGATATTTCCTGGAAGCCGGACGCGGACGACGGGAGGCGGCGTCACACCGTGCCCGGACATACAGGTGGGCGAGTGCGTGACATTCGGCCCCGGGAGGTGTCCAACCAGGAGAAGCGGTCATGAGGCCGCGTGGAGATGTGCATGGAGAGGTACGTGGAGAGACGCGTGGAGAGCCGTGCACCGGACGCGTACCGAACAGGAGTGAGCGTCGTGGAAACGAGCGGGGAAGGAGTTGGTCCGTGCCCGGTGACGGGAATCAGCTGACGGAGCGCGCGCCGGACGTCGTGCCGTCCGACGAGGCGCTGCTGGTCGCGCGGGCCGGGGAGGGCGACGACGAGGCCTTTGAGGTGCTGGTGCGCAGGCACGGCCCGGCGATGCTGCACCTGGCGATACGGCTTCTCGGCGACCGGGCGGACGCCGAGGACGCCGTACAGGACGCCTTCGTGAACGCCTGGCGCAAACTCCCCGAGTTCCGCCGGGACGCCTCCTTCCCCACCTGGCTCTACCGCATCGTCACCAACCGCTGCCTCAACCGGCTCAGAGCCCGCAGACCGGCGGTGGACCTCGACTCGGTGCCCGAGCAGGCCGCCCCCGAGCACCAGTCGTCCCCGGCCCGTGCGGTGGAGTCGCGGGCCGCCGTAGTCGCGCTGGCCGAGGCGATGGCGGGCCTCTCACCCGAACAACGCGTGTGCTGGGTGCTGCGCGAGATGCAGGGACTGTCGTACGAGAGCATCGCGGAGACGGTCGGAATCAGTCTGCAGGCGGTCCGCGGCCGGGTCTTCCGCGCCCGCCGCTACCTGACGGAGGCGATGAGCGCATGGCGATGAGCGCCAATCCGGACCGGCCGGAAGAGAGCCGGCACGAGGAGGACGAGCGGCTCGCCTGCGGGCGGCTCCTCACCGATGTCTGGGAGGCCTGGGACACCGGCCGCTCGGCGGACGATCCCCACTTCGTGGACTGCCCCTTCTGCTCGGCCGCCCTGGCCGACCTCAGCGGCCTCGGCGACGCGGTGCGCCGTACCTGTGCGCAGGAGCCGGGCCCACCGGACGCCACGGCCATAACGGCCCGCGTCATGGACCTCGTACGCCTCGAACTGCGCCCGGGGCGCCCACTGCCGCTCGGGGAACCGGGGGAGGACCACTGGATGGTCGAGGCCGCGGTCGCCCGGATGCTGCGGGCGGCGGTCGACAGGTTGCCCGGGGTGCGGGCCGGAAGCTGCCGCATCGCCCCCGTCGAACCGACGGACCCCGCCGGCGAGCTGCATGTCCGGGTCGAGGTCGCGGCGAGCCTCGACCGGTCCATGCCGGATCTGGCCGACGACGTGCGCGCACGGATCGCCGAGGTCGCCGACCGGGACATCGGGATCCGCCTCGTCACCACCGACGTCTTCGTCGTCGACATTCTCGACACCCTCGACATCCACTACGAGGATGACGGGCACCGCCGGCACGGGAATGGCGACGGGGAGGGCGGTACGGGTACGGCCATCGGCCATCACGCGGACGGTCGGGCCGACGGACACGGGACGGGAGCAACGCGATGACCGCGGACACACGCCGGGACCGGATGGCCGGGGCGACCGCCGAGGCCGCTCGCGGTGTACCGGGCGTCGCCTTCCTGCGCCCCGGCGTGGCGGATCTGCTGCGCACCCGGATCGCCGACCGCACCCCGCGTCGCACCCCGTCGACCGGGAACAAGGCGCCAGGAGTGCGCGTCAGCCGGGACGCGGGCGACCGCTGGCACCTCGACATCCGGCTCGTCCTGCAACGCGATCACCGGGCGCTCGACGTGACCCGGGCCGTACGGGCCGCGGTCCTCGCCGCGCTGCCCGAGGAGGCGTCGGTATCGGTGCGGATCACCGTGACGGGGGTGGTCTGAGAAGGGGCGCTCAGAGGACGGCCGACGACCCGGCCGGGCGGGTACCCCCGTTTCCCGCCTGGCCGGAGTCTTCTCCCGGTCGTCCCTGCCGCATGACGCCTGCGGTCAGGCGCGCCACTCCGCCGTGCGTTCCGGCGATGCCTCCGAGAGGGCCTTCACGATGGCGTCGACCTCGCCCCGGTTGCCGTACACCGGCGTACCGGGCTGCTGGCGCCACGAATCGTCCAGGCCACCGCTGTCGACCGTGTCGAAGCCCAGCTCGTCGATGAGGTCACGCACCGCCTGCTTGGACGTCGGATCGTCGCCGGCCACCGGGACCGCCTGCCGCCCCGGAGTGCCCTGCGGACGGCCGCGGTCCAGGATGTCCTGGGCGTATGTGCCGTTGAACGCCTTGATCACAGGGTGGCCGATCTGCTGCTCCGTCCACCGGCTCTCGGGCAGGCCGTCCTCGATGGCGGCGATGCGGCCGTCGCGCTGCTGCGGGTAGTAGTTGCCCGTGTCGATGACCGTGGCGCCCTCCGCCGCGCCCTCGAGAAATCCGTCGGGCAGGTCGGGCACGGCCTTGAGGGGGACGGTGACCACGACCACCTGGGCGCCTTGTGCGGCCTCCGACGCGGTCACCGGCCTCGCTCCGGTCTCTTCGGCGAGGGCCGTCAGTGTGTGGGGACCACGGGAGTTGGCGACGGAGACCTCGTGGCCGAGAGCGGTCAGACGCCGCGTCAGGTTGCCGCCGATGTTGCCCGCGCCGATGATGCCGATCTTCATGGAGATCCGACCTTCCGAAGCTTGCCGAGTGGAGAGAGGGAGAGAAGGGGAGCCAAGTGGTTCTGTCGGTTCACCAACTCCGGGGGCAGAGGCGCTATTCCGTTTTCCGTGAGGGAATATCCGATCGGCCCCCGGACGTTGACATGCGTTCTCGGGTTGCCCCCCGGGCGAGGTCGGAGCGTTCGCCGTAGGCCATTTGAGTGTCCTTGTCGGCCGCTCGCGCCGGACGGGGAAGGATGTCCCACCGCACCGATCGCCATGGGTCCATTCTGGTCGCCGAGTCCACACGGGCCGTCGATCGAAGGAGCGTCGTAGTGACGACGAGGGGCATCTCGCAACCGGTGGAGACCGATACCGCCGAACAGGACGAAATGCCGGTACGACGCGGGGAACCCGGCAACGTCATCATCAAGTGGATGACCTCGACGGACCACAAGACGATCGGCACGCTCTACCTTGTCACCTCCTTCGCGTTCTTCTGCGTGGGAGGGCTCCTGGCCCTGGTGATGCGCGCCGAACTGGCCCGGCCCGGTATCCAACTGCTCTCGAACGAGCAGTTCAACCAGGCGTTCACGATGCACGGCACGATCATGCTGCTGATGTTCGCGACGCCCCTGTTCGCCGGATTCGCGAACTGGATCATGCCGCTCCAGATCGGCGCCCCCGACGTGGCGTTCCCGCGGCTGAACATGTTCGCGTACTGGCTGTATCTCTTCGGCTCGCTCATCGCGGTGGCGGGCTTCCTCACCCCGCAGGGCGCCGCGGACTTCGGCTGGTTCGCCTACGCCCCGCTCAACGACGCGGTCCGCTCGCCGGGCATCGGCGCCGACATGTGGATCATGGGTCTGGCCTTCTCCGGATTCGGAACGATCCTCGGCTCGGTCAATTTCATCACCACGATCATCTGCATGCGCGCACCCGGCATGACGATGTTCCGCATGCCGATCTTCGTCTGGAACGTCCTGCTGACCGGCGTCCTGGTCCTGCTGGCCTTCCCGGTCCTCGCCGCGGCCCTGCTGGCGCTGGAGGCCGACCGTAAATTCGGCGCACATATCTTTGACGCGGCCAACGGCGGCGCACTGCTGTGGCAGCATCTGTTCTGGTTCTTCGGCCACCCCGAGGTCTACATCATCGCCCTGCCGTTCTTCGGCATCGTCACCGAGATCTTTCCGGTCTTCAGCCGCAAACCAGTATTCGGTTACATCGGCCTGGTCGCGGCCACGATTGCCATCGCGGGTCTGTCCGCGACCGTATGGGCACACCACATGTTCGTCTCGGGCGCTGTGTTGCTGCCGTTCTTCTCGTTCATGACATTCCTCATCGCGGTGCCGACCGGTGTGAAGTTCTTCAACTGGATCGGCACGATGTGGAAGGGGTCCATCTCCTTGGAGACCCCGATGCTGTGGGCCATCGGGTTTCTGGTCACCTTCCTGTTCGGCGGCCTGACCGGAATCATCCTCGCCTCACCGCCCATGGACTTCCATGTCTCCGACTCGTACTTCGTCGTCGCCCACTTCCACTACGTGGTGTTCGGCACGGTGGTGTTCGCGATGTTCGCCGGATTCCACTTCTGGTGGCCGAAGTTCACCGGGAAGATGCTGGACGAACGGCTCGGGAAGGCGACGTTCTGGACACTCTTCGTCGGATTCCACGGAACGTTCCTCGTTCAGCACTGGCTCGGCGCCGAGGGCATGCCGCGGCGTTACGCGGACTATCTGGACGCCGACGGATTCACCGCGCTGAACACGATCTCCACCATTTCCTCCTTCCTGCTCGGACTGTCGGTCCTGCCGTTCTTCTACAACATCTGGAAGACCGCCAAGTACGGAAAGAAGATCGAGGTCGACGACCCATGGGGCTACGGCCGTTCGCTGGAGTGGGCGACCTCCTGCCCGCCGCCCCGGCACAACTTCGTCACCCTGCCGCGGATCCGTTCCGAATCTCCTGCGTTCGACCTGCACCACCCGGCGGTCCGCTCCCTGGAGGAAGCCACCAACCGCCCCGGGAACTCCACGATCATTGCCCCGGGGGACCAGCACGAGTGAAGACGACCCCGGCCCGGACGGCCCCGACGGAGAGGAGGAGGACGGGTGGAACCCGACAAGGACAGTGCCCGGGGCCTGGCCCAACTGGAGGGCTTTCTGCTGTGGAACGCCGAGGTCGAGCGGGCGCGACGGCAGGCACGCCGATTCACCGACCAGCTGCCCTGGCTGACCACGGCGCAGCGTGAGGACGTCGAGCGGGTGTTCATCGCCGAACGCGTCACCGCATCCCGGGAGTCGCTCACCCGCATCCGCGACCGCGCGGACGAACTCCGCGAGGAGTACACCGGGCGCTATGCCCGGCTCCGCGCCCGCTGCGTCGCCGTCTCGGCCGGCGCGGTGGGCGCGGCGACCTGCCTGGGCACGGCGCTGACGCTGGTCCTGCGCTGACCCTGGCGGGCTCCGGCTGGCTCTGGTGGGCTCCGGTGGGTTCCGGCGGGCTTCCACGGGGCTCCGGTGAGGTTCCGGTGCGGCTGACAAGCGGCCGCACCGGACGAGCCCGGGACGCGGGAGCGGTGCCGGGGGTGGTGCCGGGGGTGGTCAGTGGCGCACGAGGCAGAAGGGGTGCCCGGCAGGATCCGCGTACACCCGCCAGCCGCGCCCCTCGTCCCCGGCGTCGAGCAGTGACGCCCCGGACTCCAGGACCTCGTCGTGGGCCCGTTCCTGGTCGGTGACGCCGAAGTCCAGATGAGACTGCTGGGGCGAGTCCTGGCCGGGCCAGCGAGGCGGCCGGTAGTCGGTCACCCGCTGAAAGGCCAGGACGAGGCCACCGGGCGTGTGGAGCGTGGACCAGTCCGCGTCGCACCCCCACCGCCGGTCGGGGCGGTCGACCTCGCCCCCGAGCAACGACGCGTAGAAACCGGCCAGTTCCCTCGGGTCCGGGCAGTCCAGGACCACGCACTCCAGTTCAGCGATCATGAACGCATCGTAAGCGTGGCCGTGTGCCACGCGGACTCAGCGGGCCCCGAACACCTGCGTCCACACCGGACCGCCGCCGGAATCCACCTTCCCCACGCCGATCTCCTTGAAGGAGCAGTTGAGGATGTTCGCGCGGTGTCCCGGACTGTCCATCCAGGACCGCATCACATCGGCCGGGGTCCGCTGCCCCTTGGCGATGTTCTCGCCGTAGGTGGACCACCGGTATCCGGCGGCGGTGATCCGGTCGCCCGGGTCCCTGCCGTCCTGCGAGGTGTGCGAGAAGTAGTCGTTGGCGTCCATGTCGGCGGAGTGCCGTTGCGCAGCCGTGTTGAGCTGGTCGTTGACGGTCACCGGACCACAGCCCTCCTTGGCCCGTTCCGCGTTGACCAGCTCCGTGACCTGCCCGGCGGTCCCCGCCGGGGCGGGCGGCGCGGGCGCGGGCGGGGCCGGCTTCGGCACCGGTGCGGCGGAGCTGGGAGCGGGCGGCGGGGTGCTCTTCTTCGGCTTCGCCTTGGGCGTACGCGAGGGGCTCGGCGACGGGGAGACGCTGGGCGACGCCGAAGCGGACGCGGATGCCGAGGGAGACGGGGACGAGGTGGGTGAGGCCGGTGCGGCCGCCTGCGAACGGGGCGCCGGAGCGTCGGCCGTGACGGTCGTCGCGTCCCGCTCGTCGCCGTCGGTGTAGAGGTGTACCGCCGCGCCGCCCGTGCCCAGCGCCGCGACCGCGACCACGGCGGCGACGGCCGAGTTGCGGCGGCGGCGCCGGGCCTGCACCCGTCTGCGCTCGGCGCGTCCCGCCCCGGTGTTGTCCGCACCCGGCCAGGGGGCCTGCAGATGCGTCGCGGTGGCGAGCAGATCGGGAGCGGCCCCCGCCCCCGCCCCCGCCGCCGCGGCCACCGGGACCAGCGCGAGGCCCACGAGCAGTCCCTCGGCGGGCACCAGGCCCGAACCGTGCCCCGAACACACCGTGCACTCGCGGGCGTGGCGGGCCAGCCGCTTGCGCCACAGCGCGGAGGGGACGCCGTCCCAGCCGGCGGTGATGCCTTCCAGCAGCACGCACGGCGGTTCGGCCGCCAGCGCGCCCACCACGACCCGCGCCGCCTCCAACTGGGCCTTCATCCGCTGCACCCGTACGGCGGTGTGCTGCGGGGAGAGCTCGAGAGCGGCGGCCACCTCCGCCCGGGACAGATGCCCGGCGGTCTCCAGCCACCACAGGGACAGCAGCGCGCGGTCGTCCTCGTCCAGCCAGCGCGTCGCCTCCGCCACCTGCCGCCGCTGACCGGTCAGGCCGAGCTCCAGGATCGTCACCTCGACGAAGTCCGCGCGGGGATCCGGCAGGTCGTACGCGGTGTCCAGCCGGTCCGCCGGTATCGCCCCCGACTGCCTCTCACGCCAGTGCGTGCGTATCTCGTTCATGGCTATCGCCACCAGCCAGGAACGGAAACGCTCCGGGTCGCGCAGCTCGGGCAGGCCCCGGAGCATGCGCAGCACCGTCTCCTGCACCACGTCGTCCACGTCCGCATGACCGTCCAGCGCGCGTCCGACGACGTTGTACAGCAGCGGCAGGTACGCCGAGACGAGCTGGTCCTTGGCCTGCTGGTCGCCGCCCTGCGCCGCCGCGATCAAGACCGACGGGTGATCCTTGCCCATGCTGTGCTCACTCTTCCGGGGTCGGGTGCTGTCACTTCCCACACTCGGGAGATGGGGTGCGGGCGGGACAATAACAAGAATCCGGTGGGCAACCCCGGAAACCTTCCCGCCCATAAAGGCCTATATCCGCGCACACCCGGTCCGTGCCACGGATCACCTTCCGTGGCACGGACCGGGTGTGCGGGACGGGCGGCGACCGGCCGGCGGTCGCCCGGTCCCCGGCGGGGGCGGCTCAGGTGCGGGGCGGCCCGTCCTGGTCGCGGTCCGCCCCGAACTGCTGCTTGAGCTTGTCCTGGGCGGTGTCGACGTGGCCCTTGTACTTGCCCTTCGTACGGTCGTCGACCATGTCGCCGGCCTTGTCGACGCCCTTGTCGACGTGACCCTCGTGGCCCTTGAGCATCTTCTTGATCTTGTCCAGTGCGGACATACGGGCTCCTCCTCGACTCAGCGCCCCCCCACATCAAGGGTCACCGCACCGGGCCCGGCCCGCATCCGCGCCGGGAGGCCGCGAGGGCGCGCGCGGGCGGGACGTGTGAAGCCGCTCCGACTGGGCACATACCGGTTGACCAGGAGGAGGTGGTGGCAATGGGCCGCATCCGAGTCGTCGTCCGTCGTCCCCCGCCCCCTTCGGGGCCGCCGCCGCTCGATCTGCGCACACCGTCCGGCCGCCCCCTGCCCTACTGACCCCGGCCAGGCCCTAGAGATCGTCTTCAAAAGTCAGATCCAGAGCAGGATTGAGGCGATGGTGATGGCTGCCTGGTAGGACTCGCGGGTTTTGTCATAGCGGGT